>CAZXVE010000034.1:5851-11530 GCA_964644125.1 uncultured Muribaculaceae bacterium | reverse complement strand
TTCAAGAGAGTCGAAAGAGCATTCTGAAGACACTCCTGAACGGTTTTGGCATCGTTCTGCATCTGCCAGCCGCAGAAAGTGGAACCATCATAGGAAAGGGTAATCCTGTAGCGCATTTTTAGAGATTGTTTGGCTGCAAAAATAGTAAAAAACAGTATAATATGGAAAGTGTTAACATCAAGGAACTCAATGACAGAATCCAGAAGGAGAGCGCCTTCGTGGACATGCTGTCCCTTGAGATGGGCAAGGTCATCATCGGGCAGAAGCAGCTGGTGGAGAATCTTCTGATAGGACTTCTGGCCAACGGACATGTTCTTCTGGAAGGCGTCCCGGGACTGGCGAAGACTCTTGCCATCAGTACCTTGTCAAAGGCTGTCGATGCAAAGTTCAGCCGTATCCAGTTTACTCCTGACCTTCTTCCTGCCGATCTTATCGGCACGATGATCTACTCCCAGAAAGATGAGTCGTTCGAGGTGCACAAAGGACCTGTTTTCGCTAACTTCGTACTTGCGGATGAAATCAACCGTAGCCCGGCGAAAGTGCAGTCAGCTCTTCTCGAGGCCATGCAGGAGCGTCAGGTGACAATCGGTGACCAGACCTTCAAACTTCCGGAGCCGTTCCTTGTGATGGCCACCCAGAACCCGATCGAGCAGGAGGGAACCTATCCGCTCCCTGAGGCGCAGGTCGACCGTTTCATGCTGAAGGTGGTCGTAAGCTATCCTAAGAAGGAAGAGGAGAAACAGATCATCAGGATGAACAATTCCGGAGAATTCCCGACCGTCAATCCTGTGATCAAACCGGAGGACATCGTGCGTGCCAGAAGTGTCGTGAGGGATGTCTACATGGATGAGAAGATCGAGAGGTACATCGTTGACATTGTTTATGCCACCCGTACACCTGATGATTACGGCCTTGGAAAGATCAAGGACCTCATCTCCTTCGGTGCATCTCCTCGTGCAAGCATTTCGCTGTCAATGGCATCAAAGGCCTATGCTTTCATAAAGAGAAGGGGCTATGTGATTCCGGAGGATGTCAGAGCAGTCTGCAACGAGGTCCTGCGTCACAGAATCGGATTGACCTACGAGGCTGAAGCGGAGAATGTAACGACAGAGCAGATCATCGCCGAAGTCATCAACGCCGTGCAGGTTCCGTAACCGTAATCCGCCATGTCAGCTAATTCCTCAGCCAATGAACTTCTGCGCAAAGTCCGCAAGATAGAGATTCGTACCAGGGCTCTGTCGCATCAGATTTTTGCCGGTGAGTATCACAGTGCCTTCAAAGGCCGCGGAATGGCCTTCAGCGAGGTGCGTGAGTACCAATACGGAGACGATGTGCGTTCGATGGACTGGAATGTGACCGCGCGTCTCCGCTCTCCTTACGTCAAAGTTTTCGAGGAGGAGAGGGAAATGACGGTAGTACTTCTTATCGACATCAGCCGCTCCGGCTTGTTCGGAACTTGCGAAAGAACAAAGAGGGACCTGATTGCCGAAATTGCGGCGGTGCTGAGTTTTTCGGCCATAATCAACAATGACAAGGTCGGAGCTCTTTTCTTCAGCGACAAGGTGGAGGAGTTCATCCCGCCCAAGAAAGGACGCAGCCATCTGCTGCACATCATCCGCGAGATCATAGAACTTAAACCGGAGTCGAACGGTACGGATGTAGGGCAGGCACTCAGGTATCTTACCGGTGCCATGAAGAAGAAATGTACGGTTTTCGTGCTTTCGGACATGTTGGATGCCAACCCTGACGGCTCACCCCGCTATGAGGATGCGCTGAAGGTCGCCCGGAACAGACATGACATTTCGGTAATCAAAGTTCACGATCCTCGCGAAAGGACAATTCCGGATGTGGGACTGGTGCATGTCAAGGATTCTGAAACAGGAGAGTCTGCCTGGATCAACACTTCAAGCATGAAGACCAGAACGGAATATTCAAAATGGTTCAGTTTCGCAGAAGAGAGCGAGAAAAGGCTCTTCAACCGTTATCATATTGATTCTGTTGACATAGCCACCAATCAGGATTATGTTAAAGGTTTGATGACGTTTTTCGGGAGGAGGTAGAAGTGATGAAGAAAGCGTTACACGTTTTTCTGCTTGTTGCCGCAGCGGCTGTTTCCGTTACCGCTTCCGGCCAGCATGCCGCAGATAAAGGACTGTCGATCAAGTCGGAGGATTCCTTTCTGGAACCACTCCAAAAGCGTGACTCGGCTCTGATCGGAGACCAGTTCCGTTACGGATTCCATCTCAAAGGTGTCGCTGAGGGAACCAGGTTCGCCTTGCCTGACTTTTCGGAAGGCTTTATGGACAACGTGGAAGTTGTCAGCCCTTTCAAGGCCGACACAATCATGGTCCATGGCAGAAAGAATGAAGCCAGGTCATACGACATAGACATGTCGATGGTCATAACTTCATTCGATGAAGGGAACTATACCTTGTTGCCTCTTTCTGTGGTCAGGGCTGCCGGAACAGGCAGGATGGACACTTTGGTTTTTGAACCGAGGACTCTTGACATCCGGACTATGCCGGTTGACACTGCTGCCTACAAGATACACGACATAAAAGGGCAGATTCGATACCCGTTGAAGTTTTCGGAATTGCTTCCTTACATGGGGGGAGCCTTATTGCTTGCCGTACTCGTGCTCCTGACATGCAAGTTTGTGAAATCAAGACGGGGGAAAAGGGAGGATGCTGCTCACAATGATCCGCCATACCTTGTGGCTCTTCGCAAACTGGAACATTACAGAAGCAATAAATATTGGGCTCCGGAAAAGCAGAAGGCTTATTATTCAGGAATCACCGATGCGTTGCGCGAATATATTGATGCACGCTACGGCATCGATGCCATGGAGATGACGACCGCGGAGATATTCAAAGACTTGAAATCTTCAGGGATTCCGGCTGACATTTATGAAGAGATGAAGACATTGTTCGAGACCGCTGATTTCGTGAAGTTCGCCAAAGCTTCGGCTTCTGATGAGGAGAATGCTAGAGCACTTCCGGCTGCAGTACGCTTTGTCACTGTTACTTATCAGTCTCAACTTGCGGAGGAGGAGTCTGCCGGCAAAGCCGTGCAGGCGAAACCCGGCGGGAAAATGGAAGGAGGTGAAGCGTAATGTTCTTTGAATATCCCGAACTGCTCTGGCTGCTGGTGATTCCAGTCCTTCTGGTTCTGCGTTACCTGTATGTTGAATTAAGAGACCGCAGGCCTCATTTTCGTGTCTCAACCCTCATTCCTTGGAAAACGGGAGGCAGCACTGTGCTGGGGATTGTCCGGCATATCCCTTTCGTGCTGAGGGTGGCCGCACTTTCTCTGATTGTCGTGGCGATTGCGCGCCCCCGTTCCTCTACGAAGGTGGAGAAGGTTGACACCGAGGGAATAGATATTGTACTTGCAATGGATGTCTCGACCAGTATGCTGGCCAGGGACTTCACACCGGACCGAATCAGCGCTGCTAAGGACATCGCCATTGAATTCATCGCTCAGAGACCTTCAGACAGGATGGGCATCGTGGTGTTCGCCGGAGAAAGCTACACCCAATGTCCTCTGACCACAGACCGGGCCACTTTGATCAACCTGATGAAAGAGATTTCTACGGATTTGATTGAAGACGGTACGGCAATCGGCAACGGTCTTGCCACCGCCG
Organism: uncultured Muribaculaceae bacterium; assembly: GCA_964644125.1. Taxonomy (GTDB): domain Bacteria; phylum Bacteroidota; class Bacteroidia; order Bacteroidales; family UBA932; genus Cryptobacteroides. Next base: position 7,887 of record CAZXVE010000034.1, on the reverse strand, counting down.
TGGCCAGAATCAAGGATTCTGATGCCAAGAGCCGTGTCGTGATTCTGCTTACCGATGGTGTGAACAACTGTGGCGAAATTTCTCCAGAGACTGCCGCAGACATCGCCAAGACCTATGGAATAAGGGTTTACACAATCGGAGTGGGCGCTAACGGTGAGGCTCCTTATCCGGTGATGACACCGTGGGGTGTCCAGATGCAGAATCTTAAGGTCGAACTTGACGAGGACCTGCTCTCCAATATAGCCACGATGACAGGAGGACGTTATTTCAGAGCGACGGACAACACGAAACTTGCGGAAATATATTCAGACATCAACAAGATGGAAAAAGCGCGCACCACAATTGACAGTTTCCCGGTTTACAAGGAACTGTTCGGTGCTTATGCATTTGCGGCTCTGGTCTGTCTGATGCTGGAGTTCCTGGTTAAACTTTTGCTGAGGAGATTGCCATGATAATATTCGCTGCATCACATTATCTTCTGCTGCTTTTGCTGATTCCTTTCTTTTTCCTTGGAATCGGTCTTTGGCTTCGGTTCAGACGCCGCCGGCTGCGCAAGTTCGGCAATGAGGCTTTGGTGAATGAACTGATGCCCTCATGGTCAAGAAGCAAACTTTGGGTCAGGACAGTATTGTTCTCGTTGGCATTCTTCTTTTTTGTGATAGGACTTTCAAGGCCTCAGATCGGAGCCAAACTGGAAGAACACAAGACCAGCGGAGCAGAAATCATGATTGCACTTGATGTGTCCAATTCCATGCTTGCCAGGGATTATTCTCCGAACAGGTTGGAAAGGGCGAAACTGGCCATTTCACGAATCACAGACAAACTTCAGGATGACAGGATCGGACTGATCGTGTTCGCCGGGACTTCTTTCGTCCAGCTCCCTATAACTTCCGACTATGTGAGTGCCAAGATGTTCTTGAATTCCATCTCTACCGAGTCGGTCCCGATTCAGGGAACAGCCATCGGAGATGCCATCACCACGGCAGTCCGTGGGTTCAGCGCCCAAAGTGAGCACAGCCGGGCGATCATTGTCATCACTGATGGCGAGAACCATGAGGATGATGCCGTGGCTGCAGCAAAACAGGCTGCCGAAGCTGGCGCCAAGGTTTACACGATTGGCGTGGGATCTGCTGACGGGCAACCGATTCCGATGGATGGAGGCTTGCTTAAGGATAAGGATGGCAATATAGTCGTGACTCATCTTGACGAGGAGACCTTGAAGGAGATAGCTTCTGCCGGCGGTGGAGCGTATGTCCATGCCGGGAACGATGAATTCGGGCTGACACCGATTGTGAACGACATCCGCAAGATGGAAGACGAGGAGCATGATTCCGTTGTCTTTGAGGAATATGATGAGCAGTTCATGTACTTTCTCGGAATAGCACTGGCGCTTTTTGCCGTTGAGATGCTGATTGGAGAAAGACGCTCGCGCAGACATTTGTTTGATGGAAAGAGATGAGTAAGATTTTGAAATGTTCATTCGCCGCTTTTCTGCTGATGCTTTCCTGCATCACGGTGTCCGGCCAGACAGACCGGAAAGAAGTTCGTGCGGGAAACCGTCAGTTCAGAAAAGAAAATTGGCAGAATGCTGAGATTGAATACCGTAAGGCGCAGGCGAAGGACTCTTTGTCGTTTGCTGCAAACTACAATCTGGCCGGAGCTCTTTACCGCGAAGGCAATTTTGACGAGGCCGGTAAATCTCTGGAAAAGCTGAAGGATGTGGCTCCTGTTTCGGAAAGTGCCGCGGATTACTACTACAATCAGGGTAACGTTTCGGTTCAGAAGAAGGACTGGAAGGCTGCTGTCGAGGCCTATAAGCAATCCTTGCTGAGAAATCCGGCGGATCTTGATGCCAAGGAAAACTATGCTTACGCGAAGCTGATGCTGAAGAATGAGGGTGAAGGCGGTGGAGGAAATGACAATCAGAATAGCCAGGATAATCAGGATAACCAGAACCAGGATAATCAAAATAATCAGGACAACCAGAATAACCGGGATAATCAGCAGGACCAGAACCAGGATCAGAATCAGAATCA
>CAZXVE010000034.1:0-5751 GCA_964644125.1 uncultured Muribaculaceae bacterium | reverse complement strand
ATCAAGGCAATCAGCCTGAGAGTCAGCAGGGCAACGGGCAGGGAAATGCTAAGATTTCACCTCAGCAGGCTCAGCAGATGTTGAAGGCAATTCAGGCAAGGGAGAAGGAAACTCAGGACAAGGTCAATAAAGAGAAAGCCGCCCTGCTTAAATCCCGTCAAAAAGAAAAGAATTGGTAATAGAGTGAATATGAAGAGATTGTTTAGCATTGCGGTTTTTGTGCTCATGGCTTTTTCCTATGCTTTGGCCCAGAATTCAATCCGGGTTGAAGCTCCGAATGTCGTAGCTGTGGACGAACAGTTCAATGTCACATTCATAATCGAAGGAGAGAAGAGCCCGTCAGATTTCCAATGGTCCCAAGGAGATGACTTTCAACTGGTCTGGGGACCGCAGAAGGGGTCAAGTTCAAGCATTCAGATCATCAATGGAAAAAGATCCTCCTCTCACCAGTCAACTTTCACTTATATTCTGATTCCGAAAGCCACAGGCAATTTTCAGATTCCTGCAGCCACTGCGACTCTGTCGGGCAGCAGGATAACATCTTCTCCTGTTTCCATTCAAGTCGTCAAGGACGGAGCATCTTCGTCATCTTCCCAACAGTCAGGTCAGAACGGCGGCTCCGGATCCTCGGAATCCGGAAACCAGCCCGTTTCAGGTGAAATACATTCCGGTGATTTGTTCCTCAGATTGTCGCTCAGCCGTTCGGAGGTAGTCATCGGTGAGCCGATAACCGCCACTCTCAAACTTTACCAGAGAGTCAATGTCGTGCAGTTCGAAAATGCCAAACTTCCGACGTTCAACGGTTTCTGGAGTCAGGAAACATTCGCTCCGACAAACATAGAATTCAAACGTGAAAGTTTTGACGACAAAATCTACAACACCGCCGTACTCAGATCCTATGTATTGATACCCCAGCAATCCGGTACAATCACAATCGACCCTGCAGAACTTGTCTGCGTGGTCAATGTCATGGTGAATTCTCCGTCTTCCGGGAGTCTGTTCGACCGGTTCTTCCAGGATGACTACAGAACAATACGCAAGAGAGTCACGACTCCGGCCATTAAAGTCAAAGTGAATCCACTTCCTGCCGGTCAACCTTCGTCCTTCGGAGGCGGAGTCGGCAATTTCGGAATATCCGCGCGTCTGACATCTGACAACATCAAGACTCACGATGCCGCATCTCTGATCATCACGGTCTCCGGTCGGGGGAATGTGGCTTTGCTTGAGGAACCCAAGGTGAATTTCCCGCCGGACTTTGAGGTCTATGACACCAAAACGACCGAAAATACCGACAAGAGCTCCGGGGGGATTTCCGGCAGCAAGTCCTTTGAATTCCCGTTCATCCCGAGGAGTCACGGTGACTTCACCATCGAACCGGTGGAATATTCCTACTATGATGTCAATTCCGGCAGGTATGTTACTCTTAAGACAGAACCTCTTCACATCAAGGTGGCTAAAGGGAAAGGCGGAGATGCACCGCAATCTGCTGCGGCTGTCGGTGGAGTTGAGAAAAAGGACGTGAAGAGTCTCGCGGATGACATCAGGTTCATATTCACAGGCAGACCTGATCTCTCCGGGTCCGGTTCATTCTTTGTCGGGTCCGTGCTGTTCTGGGTTTTGTTTGCATTGATGGTACTTGGTGCAGCTTCTGTTTATTTTTCATTAAGAAAAATGGCGGCAATGAGGGCGGACGTTGCAGGTACAAAGAACAGACGTGCCGCCAAAATGGCCCAGAAGCGTCTGAAACAAGCCGGAGAATATCTTGACAAAAACCTTTATACTGCTTTTTATGAGGAACTTCATAAAGCTCTTATCGGATTCGTCTCTGACAAACTGAACATGGATATGTCTGAAATCAGCAAAGATAACATCGCTTCGTCTCTTTCTGAAGGAGGGGTGAGCGATAAGCAGACCAAGGCTTTCACTGATCTTCTGGATGCCTGCGAATTCGCCCGGTATTCTCCGGACGGAGGCAATGAGGCTATGCGCTCGCATTATGATGATGCCCTGACAGTGATTTCCTCCATAGATTCCAGCCTGAAAACCGGAAGAAAGCAGTTGGGCAAAACTGTGTCAGCTATTGCCTTGATCATGTCCATCGGCTTCTCGATGAATGCTCAAGCCAAAGATCTGGATTCTTTGTGGACGGCCGGAGTTCAGGCTTACACCGACGGGAAGTTCAGCGAAGCTTCAGCAGCCTGGACTGAGATTGAAGAGTCTGGCCGCAAGTCTGCGGTTCTGTATTATAATCTTGGCAACGCCTGGTTCAAGCAGAGCAATTATCCGAAGGCGATTCTGAATTATGAGAGAGCCTTGAGGCTTGATCCGTCATGTTCTGACGCACGTTACAATCTTGAATTCACAGGCAATTTCATTCAGGACAAGATTGAACCGGTCCCTGAATTTATCCTCAAGAGCATGACCAGAAAGGTTTGCTATGTGATGGATTCCGATTCCTGGGCTGTAGTATTCCTTGTGCTTTTCGCCGCTGCCTTGATGATGGGACTTCTATTCCTCCTGGGGGCGACAACAGGAAGAAGACGTATGGGCTTTTATTGCGGGATAGCGCTTTTGCTGCTGTCAGCAGGAGCATTGAGTTTCTCATTCTGGCAGAAATCGGATTGCATGAAGACCGATTCGGCCATCGTGATGACTCCGGTCTCGTCTGTTAAAAGTTCTCCATCAAGCGAGTCTTCCAAGGATTTGTTCGTGATACATGAAGGCACCAAGGTTTCCATTCTGGATGAGGTCGGCTCATGGAAGAACATTTCCCTTGCTGACGGCCGTCAAGGTTGGATACCTTCCGGTGATCTGGAAACAATATGATTCTAGTCTCTTGTAAGAGTCTGTCCGCCGATGAATTCCCTCATGATGGAAGTAGGAGGGATAGCCGAGAGTTCGCTTGGCTGGAGCGCCACAATGTAGTCAAGGAACTTGAGCAGTCGCACAGCCTCGACGTAAGCAGGAGATAGCGGTGAGATTCTGCGCAGAAGAGGTTCTGCATAGTACTTCAGCATCGGCAGCTCGAAGATCAGGGCAGAGTTGAACAGTACGTCTGCATTTTCCTGAAACGGGAATATGTTCTTTGTCTCCCCTCGGCGCACGCTGTTCCATCTCATGATGGTCTCTTCAGGAGTAATGCCTCTGACGCGGTTGTCGCGCACAATCCTGCGGAGCAGACGGTTGTCGGACGTAGACATGTTGTTGTTCTCGTCAATGTTCAGCGAAGTGAGAGCTGAAACGTAGACCCTGAATATTTTTGAATTGTCCACTGCTGATGTCATCTCCGGATTAAGAGCGTGGATCCCCTCCATAATCAGTATGTCCTTGTCTTCCAGGTGAAGCTTGTTGCCTTCGAAAACCCTGTTCCCGGTCTTGAAGTCGTAGCGTGGAATTTCAACCTCTTTTCCTTCAAGCAGTTCGTTAAGCTGCTTGTTCAGGAGTTCGAGGTCCATGGCATAGAGTGACTCGAAATCGTAGTTGCCGTCTTCGTCTTTCGGAGTCCTGTCCCTGTTGACGAAGTAGTTGTCAAGTTCGATAACTTTCGGTTTGAGCCCCAGCACCTTGCACTGAAGGGCGATCCGGAGGGATGAAGATGTCTTTCCGCTTGAGGACGGTCCCGCTATCATCACTATCCGCTTCGTGCCTCTCTCTCCATAGATTTTGTCTGCGATTCTGGCGTAGTTCCGTTCGTGCAGGGATTCCGCCAGATTGATAAGGCTGACGGCTTTACCGTCCTTTACTGCCTTGTTCAGGGTGCCTATCCCCTCAATGTCGATGATTGAGCACCAGTCTGAATATTCCTTGAGCGTCGCAGCGATTTTGCTTTGACGTTTCATCGGCATCACCTTGTCGAGATTGGTGATCATCGGCGGCTGCAGGCATATTCCTTCTCCTATTCCTGTGATGTCAAACACTTTGAGATAACCGGTCGAAGGGATCAGCGGTCCATGGAATGAGTCCGCTTTCCCGTCCAGATAATAGACGCTGCAGCTGAATGTCCCGAGTCCTCTGATCAGTTCCGCTTTTTCTGGCTGGTTGTTGGCCAGGAACAGCTTTTCGGCCTCTTCAGAGAACATTTTCACCTTGGTGAAAGGCAGATCTTTTGCCACAATCTCCTTCATCTTATCACGGATTCTGTCTATTTCGTCATCAGTGATGAAATGGATTTTGTTCCGGCCGTCTTCATTTTTCTCCTTTTCCACAATTTCGCAGTAAAGGCCGCTCGGAAGAGAATGGTCTATCACCAGTACTTTGTCAGGGTAGAGCTCTCTCACTGCATTTTGAAGCACGAAGCACAGAGACCGCACATAACTTCTTCTTCCGTCCGGGTGATTGTAGCCGATGAATTCTACACTGTGCAGAATATCAGGCATATAACTCAGCTCCTTAAGCTTGTTGTCCACAAGAGCTGCCAGAACATCGTACTTTTTCCCGGTCTTTTCGTCTGTGACATGGGAGCAGACTTTGTCTGACAAGGTCCGCAGATCCTGTCCGAGATCAATCTTGTGATTCTTTCCGTCATTGACGCAGAACAATGTTATTTCATTCTTTTCCATTTCTCGTTTCAATTAGTTTTGACTATGGGATCAAAAATATAAAGGGAATCTCTCAAAGATACTCAAAAATGATGTCAAACTTGACTTTGCAGCAAGAAAATTATTTCTGTTTCCGATGATTGACTTTCTGTTTCTTTTGAATATTTACGTTTAGTTACGCCATCTTTGCCAAAGAAACAAAGGACTTGAACTATGTTGATTGACATTCTTGGGGCAAAGTGCGTTGGCATCGAGGCAGTCCCTGTCACCGTTGAGGTGGACATAACGCACGGTATTGGGATTCATCTGGTTGGCTTGGCTGATGTTGCGGTCAAGGAAAGCTTTTTGAGGACAGTGACGGCTCTCCAGTCTTTGGGATTCAGAATTCCGGGCAAGAAGATAGTCATAAATCTTGCTCCGGCCGACGTTCGCAAGAACGGTAGCGGTTATGATCTTCCGATAGCAATAGGTATACTGGCGGCATCGGAGCAAAAAAGATTCCCCGGACTGGACAAATATTTGATAATGGGTGAACTCGGACTGGATGGCTCTGTGAGGGAAGTCCAGGGGGCATTACCGTTTGCGGACCTTGCTTCAGCCTTGGGAATATCCGGATGCATCCTTCCGATCCGTTCTGCGTTGGAAGCTACGGAATGCAAGAATCTTTCAATTTTCGGAGTGGAGACTTTGACAGATGTCATCAGAATTCTGGAAGACCATGAGGATTGCAGTGACCTTCTTGTCTGGAACACCAGACTTTACAGGAAACTGTCACGCAACGCCCGCCGTGATGCCGGCATCCCCGGTCACGATGTGATGGATTTTTCTGAAATAATCGGTCAGGAAGGAGCAAAGAGGGGAGTGGAGATAGCCGCCGCCGGAGGTCATAACCTTATAATGGTCGGGCCACCGGGAAGCGGTAAAAGTTCTTTGGCCAAGGCAATGGTCGGGATTCTGCCGCCCATGACAACGGAGGAAGCGGTGGTTACCAGCAAGATTTATTCGGTTGCCGGGTTGAAGGGCTCGCAAATCGGTCTGATTCGTACAAGACCGTTTCGTGCACCGCATTACAGTGCATCCCTGCCGGCCATCATCGGTGGTGGAGCCGGAGCTGACATTCGTCCCGGTGAGGTCACTCTCTCTGAAAACGGGGTTCTTTTTCTGGATGAATTCGGTCAAATGCCAAAGTCTGTCCTGGAGGCTTTGCGGGGTC
>CAZXVE010000033.1:0-11915 GCA_964644125.1 uncultured Muribaculaceae bacterium | reverse complement strand
CAAGATCCACGATGACCTTTATGGCCTCCCTCGCGGTGCGGGCCCTTTGCAGGGCAACGTATATGAGTGAACCGTAATCCATTATGGCAGTTGTGTCCATAAGTTCCAGCCTGCCGCCCCATGTGGTTTCGGCGATGATGAGCTGATGCTCGTTCATGTTTCCGACAGTCTTGAATGTATGTGCCACCTGCGGAATCTGTCCCATAGGCTCATATGTGTCCCAGTTGGTTATGTCCAGCATCGCGCCCGCTTTCCAGTCTGCGGCAGGATGAAAATACAATTCTCCGTAGAGTACGTGGGAGTCCGCAGCGTACGAGATGATGTTTGAATTGTCGGCACTCGCTCCTCTTGTCACTATGATGTTGGTGCAAGCATCTGTTCTGTAGCTGCCTGCCATCATCCCGAGGATTGTAATAAGCGCGTAGATGGTTGATTTCTTCTCCATTTTGCGATTGTTGTATAATTGTTTAATTTTGTTATTTCAAAACAAATTGTAAAGATATGAAAAATATTTTTCTTGCAGTCGTATGTCTTGCCATTTCAACCCTGACGGCTTTCGCTCAGCAGAATCCTCAGAATCCTGAGGAGCAGGAAAAAAAATTGTCCGAATTCATCCAGAAGGAAGTAGACAGGTTTGAAATGTCGCTTAAACTGGAGGATTGGCAGGTCTTTTTCGTCGATTCCATTCTGAATCATGACTACCACGCGATGCAGGCTGAGTTGAGTGAACTTTCCGCAGCGAAGGTCTCCAACTACGACATCTACACCAAAGCCAGCGACAAGTGGGCGGAAAACATCTATGTCGCTTTCCGTAAGGTTCTGAACGATGAACAATGGGCCAAGTACCTCAAGAACGGTGGAGCCCGTGACAAGAAGGCCCGTGAAAAAAGAAAGTTAAAGATGGAGAAGTCTTCCGCCAAACTGGAGGAAAATGATTAAATTTGCATGTTTTTAGGAATATTCTCGGAATATCATGAAAGAAGAAATAGAGAAATTGCTCACGCTTGTCCGTGAGTTGAACTGCAGGACCGCCAAGGAAGTCGAGGATGCCCGTGTGAAACTCCTCGGCAAGAAAGGAGAGATTACCAAACTTTTCGATGAGTTCAGGACTTATGGCCCGGAACTGAAGAGAGAATACGGCCGCAAGATCAACGAACTCAAACAGGCCGCCCAGGCCAGAATTGACGAACTTAAGGAGCAGACTTCTTCGGAGGTGGCTTCTGAGGGATCCAAAGAGGATCTTTCGATGCCTGGAACTCCCTTTGAACTGGGATCCAGACATCCTGTCTCCATTGTCAGGCAGCAGATCGTCGACATATTCAGAAAGTTCGGTTACGATGTCGCGGAGGGTCCGGAGGTGGAGGACGACTACCATGTCTTCGAGGCTTTGAACTTCCCTCCCAACCATCCTGCCAGAGACATGCAGGACACTTTCTTCGTGTCTACGGGACACCCTAATCCGCTGCTTTTGAGGACACACACTTCCTCTGTCCAGGTGCGTGCGATGGAATCAATGAAGCTTCCTATCCGTGTCATCTGCCCTGGCCGCGTGTTCAGGAACGAGGCTATTTCAGCCAGAGCCCACTGCATCTTCCATCAGGTTGAGGGCCTTTATATTGATGAGAACGTGACGTTCGCCGACCTCAAGCAGGCAATTCTTCTTTTTGCCCGCGAGATGTTCGGTCCGGACACCGCGATCCGTATGAGGCCGTCCTACTTCCCGTTCACCGAGCCTTCAAGCGAGGTCGACGTAAGCTGCAACATCTGCCACGGCAAGGGCTGCAACATCTGCAAGGGGACCGGCTGGCTCGAGATCCTGGGCTGCGGAATGGTTGACCCGAACGTGCTTGAGGCCTCGGGGATCGACAGCAAGAAGTACAGCGGTTTCGCGTTCGGAATGGGTCTGGAGCGTATCGCGATGCTCAAGTGGCAGGTCAATGACCTCCGTCACTATTTCGAGAACGACCTCCGCTTCCTGTCCGAATTCAATACCTCGATTGAGGTCTAGAATCTTCGCCCGTGATTTTTTTTGAAAAAAATCTCTGAAAAAATTTGCGGGTAAAGAAAAAAGCGCTACCTTTGTAATCCCAAAGCAATGCTGCGGGTAACAAGTTTGCGGAAATAGCTCAGTTGGTAGAGCACGACCTTGCCAAGGTCGGGGTCGCGAGTTCAAGTCTCGTTTTCCGCTCTGAAGAGGTCATCGGTCAGATGACCTCTTTTTTTTAACCACAACCTTGTTTCTATGGCGACAGCTTGTAAGACTGGCAAATTCAATCTTGCTTTCAACATATTCCTTGTTACAGGAATGGTTCTGGCAGTGACTGCCACGACAATATTCAAGCTCCAGCAGCCGGGAGTGCGAACTTTCATGTTGCTTCTTGCTGCGTTCGGCTCCGTGATGGGAGTCGTTAACACTGTCATGTCTGCCAACGGCAACATCCTTACTTTCGTTTTCGGATTCATTGATGTGCTGATTGGCACGATAGTCTATTTCGACAACGGAATAATGGGAACTTTTGCCCTTCACGCATTCTATTTTCTCCCTATGCAGTTCATAGGCTTCTGGCAATGGCGCAAAAGGGGAGCCGATGCCGGTTCAGGAGAACACGGCCCTCATCTTAAAGCCAGGAGACTGACCGGCAGACAGTGTGCCTGTCTTGTTTTCGGAATATTCGCAGGCGTTGTTGTTCTGTACTTCATTCTATTGTCAGTGGACAACATGAAGTTTGCGTCGGGCAAAATCGACTGCGTTTCGAAACCTAAAATTCTTCTTGACGCTGCGGTGATGATACTGAATATCTCGGGACAGGTTCTCATGAGCCTTGCTTTTATGGAACAGTGGTATGTCTGGATTCTTGTCAACATTTCATCAATCACTCTCTGGGCTGTTGCTGTTATGGGCGGAGACGGATCCGGCAATGCGGCGGTGATGCTTGTCAAATACATCTTTTATCTGCTTAATTCCTTGAATGGATTGAGAATCTGGCTGGCGCTCAGCAGAAGGGCTTCTTCTGAGACTTGCGGGTAGATTTGGATAATTGACTATTTTTTACTTACTTTGTGCCGCTATTTGCTCCCGGCTTGTCTGGATTGGGCATCTGGCTCTTTATTGTTGTATAGAAAATACTTATTTTAATTATTTTATTATGACTTCTGAAGAAATTGTAAAGCAGGTCAAAGCGATTATCGTTGACAAGCTGGGCGTTGAAGAGTCCGAAGTGACAGAGAGCGCTAACTTCACAAATGATCTTGGTGCTGATTCTCTTGACACAGTTGAACTTCTTATGGAGTTCGAAAGGGTGTTCGGAATCAAGATTCCTGATGAGGAGACAAGCACAATCGCTACTGTAGCTGATGCTATCGCAAAGGTAGAAGAGAAACTCGCCAGCAAGGAAGAGGCCTAATCTTTCCTTCTTGCTGAATTAATCAAGGGGATGTATGATAATTCATGCATCCCCTTGTTTTTATTATCTTGCCTGTCCTTTTACTGCTATTTCGTACTTGCCTTCGGAATTGCGTAGGTGACTTTCAGTTTCGGCCTCTTCTCTTTTGATTTCGGCCCGTACAGAACAGCCCTGTAGTAGCGGTCCTTGTCAAGTTCCGAATCGGATGTTGTCGTTGTCGCTGAAGCGCTTGCGTAGGCCGCCATCTGCATATAGTTGTAGTAGTTGTTGTAGTAGCTGTTGTAATAACTGCCGTAGCTGCTGTAACTGCTGTAGCCGTAGCCTCCGTACAGTTGGCTGTAGTAGGAGTAGTAGGCGAGCTGCTGATAGTAGTTGGCCAGTTCCTCCGCCTCTGCATTTGTGGTCGTGTTCGACTCGTACCACATGACCAGGAACCAGATGTCGTAGTTCGAAAGTTTGCTGTCATCAGCATCTTTCCTGATGATTTGCTGAACGTGGTGTGTGATGTCCGGTGCATAGTTGCACAACGAACGGTTTATGTCCCCCTGATTCTCGTCTGATGCGCTGGCATCTGTCAAACCCGCAAATGTGACGGTCGTGTCCGTGCTTACCTTGATTGTAGGACTGAGAGTCTTCGGGTAGCGGAACATTGTCGTGTAGTCGTCCGGGAATTCGAACGGAAATTCGATTGTGGCCTTTGTAATCAAGGTTGTCGCCGGATCTCCGCCGTTCCTTGCAATTTCAGCGTTGACGAGTTCATGTATCTCTTTTGCCGGAACCATCGGTTTTACGCCGCTGCCTCCTTCAATGTAGATCTTGTCCTCTGCCTTTCCGACGAGCCTGTCAGACTCATGGCTGTCCACGTTGAACACATATTGCGAAGGCAGGGTCTTGGCTGTAATCAGGGAATCCAGGTCCTGCATCTCCACAGGACTGAAATAGAACATCAGGCTCGTGTCCCGTCTTTCCCCGTCAAATTCACTGTTATAGTAGAGGATGGCATAATTGTCTGTCCTTGTGAGATAGGTTGTGCCTGATGTCGTGACTGACCTCAGAATGTCAAACTCATACATGTCGAATCTGCCTCCGTTGCCCTCAGGGTCATCGGTGCAAAGGTATATTCCAGGGAATTTCTTTGTATATGTCTCCAGATCCTTCAGGTCATCCTGAGTCATGCTGAGATATTGCTTGCCGAAGTCTTCCGTGAATTCGAAATTAAGAGAGTCCACGCCGTTGGCTACCGGAACTCCTTTGGAGATTCTCTTGTCACCGTGCTTTACTTCCGCTCTCAGAAAATAGTCGTTTGAACTTAGCGGTTCGGTCAGTGCATAGACATTGACGTTCTGGAGAATGTTTGCCTGGTTCTCGTCAGCTACGGAAACCGAATCAACCGCCGCCTTGAACTTGAATTTCTGGAACACAGGATTCTTTCCCAGATCAACGGAGTCGAGCACCGGAACAAGAGTGACTGCGCTGCCTCTGCGGAAAAGCCCGAAAGTGTCGTCTCTGATGGAGCCGATGGTGATTCTCCTTGATGAATATGCCGTCAGGCTGTCCACTGACTTCATCCAGACCTCGTCCAGGTCGAATTCGGCCGTGTAGAAATCGTATTTCATCTCGGTAGGTATGAATTCCCCTCCAAGATTCTGATCGATTCCGACGCAAGACACAAGTCCTGCAATCAGAATGATGGCTGCTGTGAGCTTTCTCATTTACTGCAACTGTTGATAAAAACCATCGTATTCATCGATGTAGCGTCCGCTGCTTATCGATTCCTCATCGAAAGGAAGGGTCGGTATTTCACGGCTTTGACAGAATTTGATCAATTCAGGATCAATGTCTTTGTCTCCGAATATTATCCCGTCTGAATACAAGGCGGCTGTTTTCGCAAGATTTATGCCAGTAGGGGTGTCAAGCAAGGATACGTCCGAAGGTTTGATTCCTCCGAACAAAACGTTGTCTTTGAGCGTTGGCGAGAAACTCTCTCCGGCTATTTCATTGTAAAGAGATGTAACTATGCGGCTGCCGCTGAAAATAGGATCCCCGTTGTACGCTTTCTTGAGGTACAGTGGCACAAGGTGGGAAATCCAACCCTGACAATGAATCACATCAGGAGCCCAGCGCAGTTTCTTGACGGTTTCCAGAACTCCGCGGGCAAAGAAGATGGCTCTTTGGCCATTGTCCTCGAAAAATTTCCCGTCAGTGTCGCAGGAAATCTGCTTGCGGCGGAAATAATCTTCGTTGTCAATGAAATAGACCTGAATCCTGGCGGAGGATATGGAGGCCACCTTGATGACAAGCGGTCTGTCGACATCCCCTATGATGATGTTCATGCCGGAAAGCCTGATTACTTCGTGGAGCTGGTTTTTACGTTCGTTGATGCATCCGTAGCGCGGCATGAACGCTCTGATTTCTTTTTTATGCTCCTGAATGCCTTGCGGCAGGTAGCGTCCTATTCTTGAGATCGGTGTCTCAGGAAGGAACGGCATGATTTCCGAATTTACGAATAAAACTCTGTTTACGGGCTTTCCCATGGTAATTTTGTTGACTTACAAAGGTAATAATTTTTTTTCATATTTCGATATTTCACTATCTTTGAAACCAATTTGGAGTATTGTGCTAAAATGGCGACAGGAGAAAACAGGTTGATACGCAGGCGGCTCGCCGGAGCCTGGTTGTCCACGGTCATCAGCATCAGTCTTGTGCTGCTGCTTGTTGGAGTGGCCGGCCTTTTGTTGATCAATGCCGGAAGCGTGTCCGACTATTTCAAGGAAAATATGCAGGTCTCAGTGCTTATGAAGCCTGAGGTGGATGATGCAGAGGCGATGGATTATCTGTCGGAACTGGATTCAAAGCCTTTTATCAAAAGTACGGCCTTCGTGTCCAGGGAACAAGGCATCAGGGAAATGTCTGAACTGCTCGGGGAAGATTTTTTGAGCGTTTTTGAAACTGCCCCCATTCCTGTTTCCATCGAGGTCACCTTGAAGGCGGACCATGTTTCTTCCGACAGTTTGGAGGTTGTAAGAAAGGATATTCTCGAATCACCTCTTGTCGATGAAGTCGTTTACCAGAAGTCTTTGGTTGACAAACTGAACACCAATCTGAGGAAGGTGTCGCTCGTTTTGGGCGTATTCATAGTGCTGTTGCTTTTCATTTCGTTTGTCCTTATCAACAACACAGTGAGACTCAATGTGTTCTCCCGCAGGTTCACCATCCACACCATGAAACTTGTCGGAGCGACGAAGGCTTTCATCAGGGCACCTTTTCTGGTTCGCGCCGTGTTTCAAGGTCTGTTCTCTGCATTGATCGCCACTTCGATGCTTGTCGGAATCCTGTTCTTTATAAGGAGCGAGTTCGCTCATCTTTTCGAGGTGTTCCGTCTTGATCTGCTTCTGGTTGTCATCGGAGTCGTCGTTCTGTCGGGCATTGTGATCTGTACGGTGAGCACGTACTTTGTCGTGGGACACCTTGTCTCTCTGTCCAAGGATGAACTTTACTGCTAACGATTAATTTCAATGAATATGTCTGAAAATACACCTGAAAACACCAGGATGCCAATCACCGGGAAAGGATTGAGGTTGCTTCTTATGGGGCTCATCGTGATGGTCGCCGGTTTTGTGCTCATGATTGGGGGCGGGACTGTGGATCCTGAAAGGTTCAACTGGTCCATGTTCGATTTCCGTAGGCTCGTAGCTGCTCCCTTGGTCATAATCTGCGGTATTGTGATAATGATTGTGGCCATAATGCGCCGGCCTTCCGGTGGAGGTGACAATAAAATTGAAGATTAAGTCATGAATTGGTTTCAAGCATTGCTGCTCGGCCTCGTACAGGGCCTGACCGAATTCCTTCCTGTCAGTTCCAGCGGACATCTTATGATTTTCCGCGACCTGCTGGGTGTCGACGGCGACGGGTTCATGGACTTCACCGTGACCGTGCATCTGGCCACGGTGCTCAGCACTGTCATCGTGTTCTGGAAGCCTATCGCCCGCCTTCTGTCGGGTCTTTTCAAGTTCACCTACAACGACGAGACCGACTATGTCTTCAAGATAGTCGTCTCGATGGTGCCTATCGCCATAGTGGGACTGCTGTTCAAAGACCAGGTCGAGGCTCTCTTCGGGGACAATCTCTTCACGGTCGCCGTCTGCCTTGTCATCACCGCCGTCCTGCTCTTCCTTTCGGACCAGTCGGGGCGCAGAGTCAGAACCGCCCCGGAGGAGGGGACTTCTTCCTCCGCCGCCCGTAACGGAATATCCTACTGGCAGGCTCTCGTCGTGGGCCTGAGCCAGGCCGTGGCCGTGGCCCCGGGACTTTCCAGGTCCGGCACCACGATAGCCACCGGTCTGCTTTGCGGGGTCAGACGCGACGTGATGGCCCAGTTCTCCTTCCTTATGGTGCTTGTCCCGATCGTGGGCGAGCAGCTGCTCGACGTGCTTGACATGTTCTCCGCGGCCGCTCCCGCCGGCGGAGGAGTCAGCGCCGTGAGCCTTGCGGTCGGATTCGCCGCCGCCTTCATCTCCGGTCTTTTCGCCTGCAAGGTGATGGTCGGCATCGTGAAGAAGGCAAGGCTCACCTGGTTCGCCCTCTACTGCCTTGTCGTAGCCCTTCTGCTGTTCATCTTCGCTTAGCCGGAACCGCCCGCCATGCCTGAAAGAACGCTTACGTATTTTGTGTCTGATGTCCACCTTGGTCTTGATGTCAATGATCCGGCCGACAGGGAATCCCGTTTTGTGCGTTTCCTTGCCTCGATTCCAAAGGACCGGACGAGTACGCTCTATCTGCTCGGAGACATCTGGGACTTCTGGTATGAGTATCACGATGTTGTTCCGAAGGGATATGTCAGGGTTTTC
Organism: uncultured Muribaculaceae bacterium; assembly: GCA_964644125.1. Taxonomy (GTDB): domain Bacteria; phylum Bacteroidota; class Bacteroidia; order Bacteroidales; family UBA932; genus Cryptobacteroides. The sequence continues at coordinate 3,664 of CAZXVE010000033.1, read as the reverse complement.
TCAGAGTTGATCGCTTTGATGGATGCCGGCGTGGAGGTCTGCTTTTTCCAGGGGAATCACGACATCTGGTGTTTCCATTATTTTGAGGAACTCGGCATCAGAATCCTTCAGCAGCCTTATGTCACCGAGATCGGCGGTAAAGTCTTCTGCCTTGGGCATGGTGATGGGCTCGGGCCGGGACACCGCTGGTACAAGCTTATGCGCTGGGGCTTCCGCAATAAATTTTTTCAGAGCTTGTTCAGCCTTCTGCACCCGTATATCGCCTTCCGTTTCGGGAAGGGCTGGTCAAAGAAAAGCCGGGTCGCGAAGAGGGTTGAATATGTTTTCAAAGGCGCTGACGAACCTTTGTACAAGTTTGCCGTGGACTTTTCCGCCCGCCGTCATGTGGACTATTTCATCTTCGGGCATTTCCACGTCAGTGAAGACCTTGAACTTCCGGGTGGGGCCAGGCTTCTTATCCTCAAGGATTGGATGAAGCCTCAGTCGTCGAATTTTATCTGTTTTGACACGATGTCCGGGTGCTTGGGCATTTCCCAGAATATTGAATAGTACAGGGCATCGAACTCTCCCCGCTCCCATTTTTCGACAAGGTATTCGGTCATCTTGTCTTCTCCTTTCGGGTCGTAGCGGGATTTGAGATCCTGCCCGAAGACTTTCGCTATTCCTTGCCAGAAGTTGGCTGAAATGCTGTTCTTGTACTCTTTGATGACCGAGAATGATGATCTTCCGATTTCCCTGTCCACAAGCTTGATCAGAAGTCTTCCCTGTGAGATCGTCATGTTCCTGAGCGGTTTCTCATAGGCGTCAAGAAGTTCTTCCTGCAGTCTGTTGATGTACTTCTCTTTCTTTCTGCGCCTGAGGCTGTTCTGTGATATGTGCCGCTCGACCTGGCTTTCCATGTCCTTGGCCAGCAGCGCATACGGGTAGACTTTGTTAAAATTGAAAACCAGGCGGTAGTACTTTTTCAAATCCTTTTTCGTCCCCCTGTAGCCTTTGGGGAAAATCCATGCCGGGTCTATGCTGTCGTAGTAGGCTGTGTCTCCATTCTCCACACGGTAGCCCAGATAACCCTGCCTGCTCTTCCTGTCGGACTGGGGAGGTACGTCACCGGTATGTCCGGCGAACAATCCTGTCGCCGTCAGCAAGCCTGTGAACAGGCAGATCGCATATGAGGAGAGCCTCGACATTTTTTTCGGTTGCAAATGTACGTTTTTTCTGAAAAAAGCATGCCATCTGCACCTTTGCGGATAGCCTGGTTCCGCTGATGTCGAAAATGAATGATATTATTTTTCCTGGATATTCATAACAATTTGAAAATGATGTATTTCTTTTTTGAATTCCATGGTCGAAAAAGTTCGGAAAAATTTCAATTTATGTTTGAAATCCGTATTTTTTTACTAACTTTGCAGTCCCAAATTCTATGGTGTAATGGCGTAAAGCGTTGATATTCAATAGATTTTGGAGAATTTGGAAATTATTAAAGTAATACAGCAATGTTACAACCAAAGAAAACTAAGTTCAGAAGAGAACAGAAGAACGTGATGAAGGGTATGGCCCAGAGGGGCAACCAGCTCGCGTTCGGTTCCTTCGGTCTCAAGACCCTCGAGAACTGCTGGATCACAGCGCAGCAGATTGAATCCGCGCGTCAGGCTATTTCACGTTGCATGAACCGTGAGGGACAGATCTGGATCAGAATCTTCCCGGTCAAGCCGTTCACGAAGAAGCCTCTCGACACCCGTATGGGTAAGGGTAAAGGTGATCCTCAGGGATTCGTTGCCCCTGTGACTCCGGGCCGTATTCTCTTCGAAGCTGACGGCGTGTCACTTGCAATCGCCAAGGAGGCGATGCGTCTCGCTGCTCACAAGCTTCCGATCGCTACCAAGTTTGTGGTACGCAGGGATTATGTTGAATAATAAATGGAGAAGGAATAATGAAAGTATCTGAAGTTCGCGAGATGTCCATTGCAGATCTGCAGGACCGCATCCAGGTTGAAAAGAACAGGCTTGACACGATGAAGCTCAACCACGCCATCTCTCCATTGGAGAACACATCGGAATTCAAGAAAGTCAGAAAGGATATCGCTCGTATGCTCACTATCCTCGCTGAGAAAGAAAATGAACAGAAATAATCATCAGTCTTATGGAAAGAAATCTTCGTAAGGAAAGAATCGGCGTAGTGGTCAGCAACAAGATGGACAAGACCATCATTGTTTCAGTCGAGACCAGGAAAGAGCATCCTCTCTACGGTAAGTTCATCAAGCAGACTACCAAGTTCGTCGCTCAGGATGAAAAGAACGAGTGCAGCGAAGGCGACACCGTACGTATTATGGAAACCCGTCCTCTCAGCAAGACAAAGAGGTGGAGATTAGTTGAAATCGTAGAAAAAGTTAAGTAGTATGATACAGCAGGAAACACGTTTACAGGTTGCCGACAACAGCGGTGCAAAGGAGGTCCTCTGCATCCGTGTGCTTGGCGGTACGCATCACAGATATGCGACAGTAGGCGACCAGATCGTTGTCGCGATCAAGAGCGCTCTCCCTGGCGGTGACGCCAAGAAGGGTACGGTCTCCAAGGCTGTCGTTGTCCGTACAAAGAAAGAAATCCGCAGGGCTGACGGTTCTTACATCCGTTTCGATGACAACGCTTGCGTTCTTCTGAACAACGCCGGCGAGCTTCGCGGTACGCGTATCTTCGGCCCGGTGGCCAGAGAGCTGCGTGAGAACTATATGAAAATTGTTTCACTTGCGCCGGAGGTCCTTTAATCAATCAGAATCATGAAAAAGTTACATATCAAGAAAGGTGACACCGTGTATGTGAACGCCGGTAACGACAAGGGCAAGACCGGAAAGGTTCTTACCGTCATCCCGTCTGAGGATCGTGTTATCGTCGAGGGTGTCAACGTTATCAGCAAGCACATGAAGCCGAATGCCAAGCAGCCGCAGGGCGGCATCGTAAAGCAGGAGGCTGCTATCCACGTTTCAAACGTGCAGCTCATCGATCCGGTGCAGAACAAACCTACAAGGGTCGGTTACAAGTTTGTGGACGACAAGAAAGTCCGCTATGCTAAGAAATCAGGAGAGGAGATCAAGTAACTATGGCAAAGAAAGCTACAAACAAACCGGCTGAAGCGCAGGCGCTTCCTGCAGGATATGTGCCTTCTCTCAAGAAGGTTTACAAAGAAGAGATTGTTGAGAAGCTGATGAAGCAGTTCTCATACACTACCGTAATGCAGGTTCCTAAGCTCGTCAAGATCACCATCAACGAGGGTATCGGCGAGGCTACGCAGGATAAGAAGCTTGTTGAGGAGGCTGCTGAGGAGCTCGGCAAGATCGTAGGTCAGAAGGCTCTTCTCACAACTTCAAGAAAAGACGTTTCCAACTTCCGTCTCCGCAAGGGCATGCCTATCGGAGTAAAAGTCACACTTCGTGACGTGAAGATGTATGAATTCCTCGAGAGGTTGATCCGTATCTCCCTCCCTCGAATCAGAGACTTCAACGGAATCGCAGAGAAGATGGACGGCAGGGGCAACTATACTCTCGGTCTCAAGGAGCAGATCATCTTCCCTGAGGTTGACATCGACAAGAACCCTAGGATCCACGGAATGGAGATTACATTCGTCACCACAGCGAAGACCGATGAAGAGGCTCATGCTCTTCTCGCCGCCT
>CAZXVE010000032.1:0-11964 GCA_964644125.1 uncultured Muribaculaceae bacterium | reverse complement strand
CTGCGCAGTTGCGTTTATCACCGGTGCAACCGCCAGCGCCAGAATCACGAGCAAGTTTTTCAGCTGTTTAGTTCCCATAGTCTTATAGTTTATATTCATTTCTTTCTATGCTCTCCTGCCAGCATTCCGCAGGCGGCAAGAATATCCTCACCTCTGGAAGCCCTTATCGTACAAGTTATCCCATGGTTGGAAACTCTGTCCCTGAAATTTTCCATGATGATTTGAGGTGTCGTGTCGAAAGGCGCATCCGGAATCTTATGGAAGCGGATCAGGTTTACCCTGCATTCAAGACCTTTAAGAAGTCTGATGAGAGCATCCGCATGACGCTTGTCATCGTTCATCCCTGCAAACATGGTATATTCGAAACTGACCCTCCGCTGGCCGGTGAAATCATATTCCCGGATCATATCAATCACATCCTGTACGGGCCATGCCTTCTGTACAGGCATGATTTCAGCTCTTTCTTCCGGAAAAGGATTGTGAAGGCTGACTGCAAGATGGCAACGGGTAGATTCGAGATATTTCCTCAAATTCGGAAGAACCCCGATGGTCGAAAGCGTGATGCGCTTGGGGCTCCATCCGAATCCCCAGTCCGCCGTCAGGACCTCTATCGCCCTCATCACATTGTCAAAATTGTCAAGAGGCTCCCCCATGCCCATGAACACGGCATTGGTCAGATCAGCCGCCTCATCGATTGCAATGAACTGGGAGAGGATGCCGGCAGCGGTAAGGTTGCCGTGGAATCCCTGACGCCCGGTCATGCAGAAACGGCAGCCCATGCGGCATCCTGCCTGGGAGGACACACAAAGGGTCTTGCGGTCCTCGTCAGGAATCATTACAGCCTCGACAGCGTTCCCATCGTCCAGGGGGAAAAGGTATTTTTTTGTCCCATCGGACGAAACCTGACACGTTGACGGCAGAACAAGGCCCAATGAATATTCCTGTTTCAGCCTCTCACGTCCGATCTTCGAGATATTGGTCATCTCATCGATGCTGCGGACTTTGCGTCCGTACATCCATCCGGCGAGCTGTTTGCCGGCAAAAGCAGGCAGTCCTACTTTCAATGCTATTTCCTTCAGTTCATCAGGGGTCTTTCCCAACAGTTGCTCACGCATATCTTCCAAGTTTGTTTTTCCGCTGCAAATTTAGTGAAAAATAGCGCCGGATTGGGTGTAATTTTATATCTTTGCGATAAGGGCGGCATCATTTCGCCCCCAAACAACTAACAACTTTATTTTAACATTATGGCAAAAGAGGTAGAGGGTATGGCCACTGATGCCGGCGCCGCAAAACTGAAGGCGCTGCAGGCCACGATCGACAAGATTGAGAAAGACTACGGGAAAGGAACGATCATGAAGCTGGGGGAACAGCCACAATGGGACGTGCAGGTCATTCCAAGCGGTTCAGTCGCGCTTGACCACGCACTTGGAATCGGAGGCTATCCGCGCGGAAGAATCGTTGAAATCTATGGTCCGGAATCCAGCGGAAAGACCACCCTGGCGATTCATGCGATCGCCGAGGCGCAGAAACAAGGCGGGATAGCCGCAATGATTGATGCGGAACATGCATTCGACAGGACATACGCGAAAGCTTTGGGGGTGAATCTTGAAACCCTGCTTATTTCACAGCCGGACAACGGTGAGCAGGCCCTTGAAATCGCTGACAACCTGATCCGTTCCGGGGCGATTGACATAGTGGTTATCGACTCCGTGGCAGCATTGACTCCGAAAGCGGAGATAGAGGGAGAGATGGGAGACAACAAGGTGGGACTCCAGGCCAGGCTTATGAGTCAGGCGCTTAGAAAGCTGACCGCCAACATCGCCAAGACCAACACCTGCTGCATATTCATCAACCAGCTGCGCGAAAAGATAGGCGTGATGTTCGGCAACCCTGAAACGACGACCGGAGGCAATGCTTTGAAATTCTATGCTTCAGTCCGTATCGATGTACGCAAGACCACACAGCTCAAGGACGGTGAAGAGGCTCTCGGAAACCGCACCCGCGTCAAAGTGGTGAAGAACAAGATGGCACCTCCGTTCAAGAAGGCGGAATTCGACATAGTGTTCGGTGAGGGCATTTCACATGCAGGAGAGATTCTCGATCTTGGCGTTGAATACGGCATCGTGGGCAAAAGCGGTTCATGGTTCAGCTACGGAGACCAGAAACTGGCTCAGGGACGCGAGGCCACCAAGCAGCTGCTGAAAGACAATCAGGAGCTCTGCGATGAAATCGAAGTCAAGGTACGCGAAGCCTTGAAGAATGTGAAAGACTAATCTTTCTTTCCGCGTTCCTCGGCAATCGCCTTATTGTAACATTCACGGCACAAAGGCTCGTAGGCATCCTTTTCACCAAGGACCACGAGCTCGGTGCTGTGTGACAATCTGTGAGAATGATTGGCAAGATTGCCGCATCTGACACAGATGGCATGCACCTTACGGACTTCTTCAGCTATGGCCATGAGATATGGCATCGGGCCGAAAGGTTTACCAAGAAAATCAGTGTCAAGACCGGCTATGATGACCCGGACTCCGCGATTCGCAAGTTCCTGTGCGACATCGATGAGGGACATGTCGTAGAACTGGGCCTCATCAATGCCCACGACCTGCACGTCAGGCCCGACATTCAGCATTTCCTTCGGATCCTTGACCGAATGGCACGGAATCTTGTGGAAGTCGTGCGAAACCACATCATCTTCAGAATATCTCGTGTCGATGGTCGGTTTGAAAATCTCAATCCTGAGATTCGCGAACTTGGCCCTTCTTATTCTGCGGATCAGTTCTTCGGTCTTGCCGGAGAACATTGAGCCGCAAATGACTTCAATACATCCGGTTTTTTTTATGTTTTCTGAAAACATTTCGTTAGATTTGTTGAAATAATCACTGACACTCTCAAACTCTGGTTTGCGGCGTGGTTTCCGCATGGTCAGGTTTGCTGGGCAAAGATAGCATTTTTATGGGAAACATCGATGAAAAAAGGCTTTCAGCACTGCTGGAAAGGATTAAAAGCATAAAGGGGGAACTTGAGACCCTTGAAAATGATGTACGCGACCTTGCCGGGGAATCCGGCTCAGAGTCTCCGGCAGCTGAAAGCCAGGTTCAAAGCGGATCAGCCTGCATTCCGGCGGATGACGTGAACGGTCAAAGTACCGACAATGCTGAAGAAGCCGTGACAGTCCAGGCCAACGTTCCGGCGGAGCCACAGGACGACACGCCTATCGACATCGACATTCCCGGAATCGACCTTCCACCGATCATTGAGGATCCTTCCACCGGATACTCCGATGCTTCTTCAGCAGACATTCCGTCAGACCTTGCACCGGAAGGACCAACCGCAGGGGAAGATGAAGAAGCCGCAGTCCTGGATCCATCAACCGAAGTCCCTTCAGTGCAGCCCGACGACGATCTTCCGTTGACCGAAGACCTACCTGAATATGACTCCGCAGCATCAGAAGAGGAATCCTTGTCCGAACCCGCACAAAGAACTTTTCCGGAAACGGAATCAGGGTTCATGACAGAGCCGGAACCGGCATCTGAAACGGGGAAGGATAACGCAATCCAACTGAAATCAGCCATTCTTGACAGCCAGAAAGCTGAAACGGCAGTCATGGATGTAATGGCCGACAAACAGGCCTGGAGAACAGACCGGCCTGGATTCCCGGTCAAGAACATCATCAGTGCAATCTCCCTCAACGACAGAGTGCTGCTGATCAACATCCTGTTCAAGGAAGATCCAATTCTTTTCCAAAGTACAATCAGCGCTTTCAACGGCATGTCCAGTCTCGATGAAGCGACAGCCTACATCCAGGCCAACTTCCCGGACTGGGACATGAACTCAGAGCCAGTCTACAGATTGATGATGGCTGTCCGCAGAAAACTGAAATAACTGAAAAGGGCCGTGCCTGAATGCCGGTCAGGCTTTCTGACAGAGTCAATAATTTCCAAATTCCGCAAAACATGCCTGGAATTCTGTACATAGTCCCCACACCGGTCGGCAATCTTGACGACATGACTTTCAGAGCCGTCCAAGTGCTCAAGGATGCAGACCTTATCCTGGCCGAAGACACTCGGACCAGCAGCGTCCTGCTTCATCACTACGACATACACGGCAGACTCCAGTCCCATCACAAATTCAACGAGCACCAGACCGCCGAAATGATTAAGGAACGGATTCTGGGCGGACTGAATGTCGCTCTGATCAGCGATGCAGGGACTCCGGGCATTTCAGACCCGGGATTCCTCCTGGCCAGAACTTGCGCGGCGGAAGGCATCGAGGTTCAAACTCTTCCGGGAGCAACGGCATGCATCCCCGCCATAGTGTCATCAGGGCTTCCCTGCGACCGCTTCTGCTTTGAAGGGTTCCTCCCGGTCAAAAAAGGCCGGCAAACCATGCTCAAAACCCTTGAGGAAGAGCATCGGACAATGATTTTCTACGAATCACCCTACAGACTGGTGAAAACCCTCGAACAGTTCATTGAACATTTCGGACCGGAACGGGAGTGTTCCGTAGCAAGGGAGATCTCCAAAATCCACGAGGAACACAGACGGGGCACTCTTACAGAAGTTGCCGCCTGGTACAGAGAACATGAGCCTAAAGGAGAGATTGTGGTCATCGTGGCCGGAGCTCCGGACAAAAAGACAAAAGACCGGAGCAGTGCTCCGGATTAGCCGGACATCATAGAATCAAACTTAAACCGAAAATTGAATCAAACTTAAACCGAAAATGACATGGAAAACTCAAAGAATGGCAAGGACGGCAAAAGACCGTCTGCCACATTTGTCATCGGAGCAGTTGCTCTGCTGTTCCTCATTGTAGGCTATCAGGCTGCCCTGTTCATCCACAAAGCCGCAGTAGTCAGAATCATCGCCAACCACGACACCCCGGACACCGTCTTCATCTATCAAGGGAACACAGAAGGCAACGGCAGCAGAGCCGGGGAATATGCAGACGGTTATCAGGATAAGTTTACAACCAAAGGCAGCAATGGGGTTTCCGGTTCAGACAGCATGAAGAGTTACGCAAGACAGACAGAGAGTGCCCGTAAAACATCCGGGCACTCCCCCGCTGCTGTCCATATCAGGAGACAGCATCAGGACAGAAAGTACGAGTGCTTCCGGTTCGACCCCAACACCGCCGACATTGATGATCTGATGCGCCTGGGCTTCTCGTTGAAGCAGGCCCAGGCCATTGACAATTACCGATCCAAAGGAGGAAGGTTTCGCCGCAAAAGTGATTTCGCGAAGTCCTATGTTGTGGAGGACTCGGTATTCCGCCGGTTGGAAAATTACATCGACATTCCCAAAATCAAGCTCAACTCTGCAGATTCGGCAACGTTTCTCAATCTGCCCGGCATAGGGAAATTCTTCGCCGGGAAAATGGTTTCCTATCGCAATGATCTGGGAGGATATTCTTATCCTGAGCAACTTATGGACATCTGGCATTTCGACCAGGATAAGTTCGATGGTCTGAAGGACCTTGTCGAAGTGGACACGGCAGGAGTGGGGGCATATCCGTTGTGGAGACTTCCGGAAAATGATCTTGCCTCACACCCCTACATCGGTAAACGGGCGGCTCATGCTATAGCGATATTCAGAGACAATTCCCCCGAATCCGACTGGACCGTTGCCAATCTTGAGAAGGCCGGCATACTTTCTCACGACAAAGCCGCCAAACTCGCCCGCTGCCGCATCGCCGAGCCATAAAACCGCAGCCGGTCACCGGCGGGGGTGATGGGAGAGGACAGACTGCTGCCAGGTGGAAGTGTCTATGTGGGTGTAAATCTCGGTTGTAGTGATGTTCTCATGTCCGAGCATGTCCTGGACAACACGAAGGTCAGCTCCGTTTTCGATGAGATGAGTGGCGAACGAGTGCCGGAAAGTATGCGGAGAAATCTCCTTGTGGATGCCTGCGAGCATAGCCTGCCGCTTGACAATGTTGAACATGGAGACTCGGCTGAGAGACTTTCCGAAACGGTTCAGGAACAGGATGTCGTCAAAATCAGCGGATGCAGGATCCGGACGGACGGCAAGATATTCACTGACTGCGGAAACCGCCGGCTCCCCCATCGGAACTATTCTTTCCTTATTGCCCTTGCCGATGACACGGACGAAGGACTCGTCAAGATAGATGCATGAGATTTTGAGACCGGCTGCCTCCGAAACTCGCAGTCCGCAGCCATACAGAACTTCGAGAATCGCCCGGTCCCTCTTTCCGATGGGAGAGGACAGATCCACCGAAGCCATTATGGCCTCAACTTCTTCAACCGAAAGAACGGAAGGAAGATAATGGCCGATCTTCGGAGAATCAATCGGATCGCAGGGGTTGTCCTTACGTTCCCCTTCCAGGACAAGCCAATCGAAAAATGAACGGAGCGAACTCAGAAACCTGGCCTGGGAACGCTTCGAAAGATTTCCCCGGGAGGACAGGCAGTCAATAACATCCTGTGTGGAGACATCTGCCGGAGCTGCGGATTCGAGCGAAAAGAATTCCTTCACATCAGAGGAATACGATGCCACCGTGTTCGGTGACATCGCACGTTCAATCTTCAAATATAAAGAATAATCCTTGAGTATTCTTTCCGTCAGATCCACATTGGCTGTCTTGAAAAGATTCCGCGGACATTTTAAAGTGTCCGGTACTTTTTGCCATAGTCAAGCTGCTGCTGCAGATAATTGTCCACATAGACAATCCTGTAATCCACCACCTTGCCGTCTTTCTCCACGGGGACGATGTCAGGATTGACGAATCCTCCGTAAGGTTTGAGGTTAAGGGCAGCGTACCTCTCCAGAACTTCCTTGTGCAGCTGCGGATCGATGTTCACAGCATAAGTCTCAACCAGATTCTTTCCGGCGGCATAGTCACCTTCGGACTTGATTCTCTGGATTTCAGCCAGAAGTTGTGCAAACAATCCGCGAAGTGCATCGTAATCGTTGACCACGAAATAGGTCTTTCCATCACGCATCTTCTTCTCGATGATTCCGCGGGCCGCACCTTTTTCGTAGCACCACTCAGCGATCAGTTTCCGGTTCTGCATGTGAGCCTCAGTGTTCTGTTTGCCCAGTTCGACCCTCGTAAACTGTACGAAAAGGCCATTCCTGATGTAATTTGAATATGCCGGCTTCCATGCCTCCGCATCAGGCATGATTCCAAGTTCGACAAGTTTTGGATCAGCCATATAGTAAAGGCCGAACAGGTCGGCGCGAGCCTCCTCAAGGGTTGACTGATACTCTCCCAGTGCCGTGGAGGAAACACCGGGAAGAAGCTGACCGGAACCATGGCCGAGGCACTCGTGAAGGTCGGTGTGTATCTCGTCCGTGAAGGCACCGTACTTCTTGTAGGCATCAATCTCCGCCTGGTCATAGGCGAACTCTGTCAGAGTACTCTTCGGTGACTCCTGCGCAGCATAGTCATAAGCATGGGTAACGTTCGCGATGGTCACCGACTTGGAGCCATAGTCACGCCTGATCCAGTCTGCATTGGGCAGATTGATTCCTATAGGAGTGGACGGGTATGTGGCTCCAGCAAGGGTGATGGCATCCACAACCTTGGCGGAGACACCCTTGACATGAGGTTTGCGGAAGCGTGGATCAACCGGAGAATTGTCCTCGAACCATTGGGCATTGGCGCTGAGCACCTCCGTACGCGCGGAAGCAGCCGAATCCTTCACATTCACATACCCTTCCCACGTAGCCTTGCGTCCGAGAGGGTCGTCATAGTCCTCGATGAAACCGTTGATGTAGTCGATTGTACCGACTGTGTCCCGGACCCAGTCGATGTTGAAATCGTCCCAAGTCTTCAGATCTCCGGTCCGGTAATATTCAATGAGAAGCCCGAGGGCTTTCTTCTGGAGATCCGTCTCCGTCACTGCCGCTGCCTTTTCAAGTTCGCTGCAGATTTTCTCCAGTGCCGGTCCGTAGATTCCGCCGACCTTCCATGGTTTTTCCAGGACCTTGCCGTTTTCCTTCACAAGTTTGGAGTTGAGACCATACGAGACAGGAGTCGAATCGTTCGGATCAAGAATCGAACCGTAGAATTCTTCAACTTCTCCACGGGTCACGCCATCATAGAAATTCACGGCGGAAAGCGCCACGATGTCACCGGTCCTGGAAGTTGACCTGCGCTGCGGGTAAATGTCCGGGGAATATATCACCTCAAGCAGTTCATCAGCCTGCCCGCCATCCCCGACAGACTCCATAAGACTCCTGAAATATTCCTTCGGACAATCCGGAAAGAATTTGTCTTCCGAATAGTGATGATGAATGCCGTTTGAGAAGAAAAGTCTCTTGGCATAGACAGTGAAGTTCTGGAAATCGGAGCATTCACGGTCACCGTCATATTCATTCAGAATGTCCTCGACAACATGTCTGATCGGAAGATTCCATTTGCAGTACTGATCCCAGGTGATGTCACGGCCCAGCTTGGCCGCCTCCGAAAGATGGTAAACGTACTCCTTCTGCCTCAGGCTCAATGCATCCCAGCCCGGCACCTTGAACCGCATCACCTTCAGGTCGGCAAACTCGTCCAGAAGATAGCGGAAATCATTGTCTGCAGTCTTCTTTTCCCCTTGTCCGCAAGAGCAAATGGCAGCGGCAGCTCCAATAGATAGAATCATTTTCAGTCCAGATTTCATAAACGCACTAAAATAGGATTGCAACATAATATTACACCTTTCAAAGATAACCATTATTCAGGAAATTCCGTATATTTGTCACTCTACAGCGCTGAATATTTCCGAAGCTGGAGACAAATTGAAAGACAAACTATGAATATATTTAAAGCCATTGCCGGTCCTTTCACCGCCGCCCTCGTCATTCTTATGGCAGCCGGATGCCATGGACATGCCCCAGACAACAATTACAACGAAAACAGAAAGGTTCTGCTTTTCTACGAATGCGCGTTCAACGACATCGGCTCCTACATGAAAACGAATATGGATGATCCTGCAAAGGGACTTCCTGCCGGATACATTCCGAAAAAATCGGAAGATGTGCTTTTGGTCTATTCAAGATATTCGAAAAACAATTCCACTTACACTCCTGTGGAGTCATACCTGAGACGCATATACCAGAATTCCAAAGGGAAGATGATTTCAGACACCCTCAAGGTGTTCGACAGCGGAACCATAGCTTCATCCCCTGAAACCATGAGAGAAGTTCTGTCATACGTCAAGGATGAATTTCCGGCCAAGGGCTACGGAATGGTATTCTCTTCGCACGGCTCAGGCTGGTTGCCGGCCGGTTACTACAACAACCCGTCCAGATTCGAGTCAGAGCACGGGAACGAAATCGAGACAAAAGCCCAGAAGACTTCTCTTGCCGCAGCAGGTCCGGCCAGGGCAATTCCTGAAGGTGACCTCAGGGACACGGATCCGTTCTACGGGATGGTACGTTCGCTTGGACATGACTTCATAGACAGCCGCAACGGCTACGAGATGAGCATCAGCGAATTTGCCGACGGCATACCTTACCGTCTGGACTACATTCTTTTCGACATGTGCTTTACCGGCGGCATCGAAGTAGCCTATGGACTGAAAGACAAGGCTGATTATCTCGGACTGTCACCTGCAGAAGTCTTGGGAGACGGAATGTACGACTACACAAAGATCACAAGTTTTCTTCTTGCCAGCGAATCCCCGAACCTTGAAGGGCTTTTCCGGGATGCATTCAACATGTACGACAAACAGAGCGGAGCCTACCGCTCGGCGACCGTCAACCTTGTCCGCACGGACGGCCTCGACAACCTTGCCGAAGTCACAGCCAGGCTGATAGACGAATATGCCGACACCCTCTCCAAGGCTCCGGCATCCGACATTCAAGGGTACTTCAGACAGGGCCGGCACTATTTCTACGACCTGGTGGATATTTTCGCCAAATGCGGAGTGCCGGAGTCTGAGGTCAAAACTCTGCTGTCAGCGGTTGACAATTGCATAATTTACAAAAACGCCACACCAAGTTTTCTTGTCAACGCATTCGACATCACGAACTACTCAGGCTTCAGCATGTACCTGCCATGCAACGGAACTCCGCTTCTTGACTCTTACTATAAGAAAGAGGCGTGGAACACGGCAGTCGGACTTGTAAAGTAGACAAAATATTCCTATCTTTGCCGCGCAATTACAAAGCGCTGCTGCGCTTTTGGTGCAATGGGGTTCCGGACAGACCGGAATTGAGTAACACATTTTAAACAACAGAACAATGAAGCATTTTGAGCTTAACGGCAAAGTCCGTGAAGTCGGCAACAAGGCCGTCATCAAAGCGATTCGCAAACAGGGACTTGTTCCTTGCAACCTCTACGGACCAGGAGTTGAGAATGTTCTCTTCACCGTAACGGAAAGAGATCTCATGGGAATCACCAACACTCCTGCATCATTCATCATCGACATCAAGCTTGACAACGGCAAAACCTACACCGCCATCACACACGAGCTTCAGTATCATCCTGTAAAGGACAACTGTCTGCACGCTGACTTCCTCGCCGTTTCCGAGGACAAGCCTGTCACCATCAAAGTTCCTGTCATCGTGAGCGGTCACCCTGTCGGAGTACAGAGAGGTGGTAAGTTCATTCTCGTCAGCAGAGAGGTCCGCATCAGCGCATTGATGAAAGATCTTCCTGACACACTCAACCTTGACGTCACAAAACTCGACATCGAGAAGCGCATCGTAGCAGGTGACATCAAGATTGATAACGTGAACGTTGTCACCCCTAAGACAACCATCATCTGCACCGTGAAGTCAACTCGTCAGATTGCGGCTCAGCTCGCACACGAAGAGAAGATGGAAGGTGCCGAGGAGCATGAAACTGAGGAATCTGCTGAGGGAGCTGCTGAATAAGCCGGCTCAGACCTCTGAAGAAGACACTGGCATGAACTACCTTGTCGCAGGATTGGGAAACATCGGCGCTGAGTACGCTTCTACCAGACATAACATGGGGTTTATGGTGTTGGATGCCTGGTCACAGGCATCCAATGCTGTTTTCAAGACAGAGCGTTACGGTGACGTGGCCGAAATTTCATTCAAAGGGAGGAAATTCTACCTTCTCAAGCCATCGACCTACATGAACCTGAGCGGCAATGCCGTACGCTACTGGATGGATAAGCTGAAACTGCCGCTTGAGAATCTCATCGTAGTCTGTGACGATCTCAATCTTCCCTTCGGTACTGTCCGCATGCGGAAGAATGGCAGCGATGGAGGGCACAATGGACTGAAAGACATTGAGGCCCGGCTTGAAACAACGCAATGGGCAAGAATCAGAATAGGAATCGGCAACAATTTTTCAAGAGGAGCCCAGGTCGACTATGTGATCGGGGAACTGAATCCGGAAGAAAAGGCTGAAGTACCTGCAATCTGTGAAAGAGTCATCGCAGGAATAAAGAATTATTCAACGATAGGTCCGGACAGAGCAATGAATCTGCTTAATGTAAAACAGAAAAAAGACAATACCGAAGCCTGAATCACCTAAAGCGGCAGCTTTTTCATGGGAAAAATTTGTTAATTTCTTTTTTTTTAATAAATTGCGCTCGCATAAAAAGAGTATAACTACATTTATTACATTCAAAATAACAACTATTCATTAAAAACAACATGGAGAATCTTGTCGCTAAAATCAAAGAAGAGCTCAACGTATTCATTGAGAACGCTGATGCTCAGGCTGAAAAGGGTAACAAGGCCGCCGGTGCGCGTGCACGCAAGGCCGCTCTTGAGCTTATGAAAGATCTTAAGGAATTCAGAAAGGTTTCCGTTGCTGAGGCCAAGAAATAAGGACTCGACACATCGAAAAAAAAGTGGAGACGATGCGATGGCACCGTCTCCACTTTTTTACATATTCATTTATGTTAGTAGCTCTGGGCGATGGCGATGAAGTCGTCTGCCTTGAGGGCTGCGCCGCCGATAAGGCCGCCGTCGATGTCCTTCTGGGCGAAGAGTTCCTTGGCGTTGGACGGCTTGCAGCTTCCGCCGTAGAGGATTGTGG
>CAZXVE010000031.1:0-12463 GCA_964644125.1 uncultured Muribaculaceae bacterium | reverse complement strand
TGACGATGACCGTGGCCGGAATGTACAACGAAGGCAGGAATCCGGAAGAGGAGGCTCTGATCACACCGTCCCGGATTGCCTCCGCGTTCTCCGAAAAGCCTGCTGAGATATTCAGAATCAAAGACCGCGGTGCGCTGAAGGCCGGCAACTTCGCGGATCTTGTCGTGCTGGATCCGGAGAAGACATATTCATTGAAAGAGGTCGCCTACAAATGCGGATGGTCACCGTATCAGGGGATGCGGCTGACAGGAGCAATGGAAATGGTCTTCCTCAACGGACATCTGGCGGTGAAGGATGGTGAACTTGTGGCTGACGCGCCCGCCGGGCAGAAACTTGAATTCGAGTAGCCGGGAATATTAAAAGATGTTTTCTAAGGCTTCGGGGCTTTTGCTTCGAAGTTTTTTCATTTTCCGCAGTCAGACGGGCAGCGCTGGGAAAGGACTATGCCGACGACGGCGACCAGGACTCCAAGCCACTGGAACAGACAGAGATGCTCTCTGCCGATAATCTCGGCAACAATGGCCGTGGAGATGCACATTGTAGCCAGGAACACGCTGGACTTGGCAACGCCGAGTTTCTTGATGGTCATTGCCCAGAGCGAGAACGCAAGGCTGGAGCAGAGCAGAGCCAGACAGAGAATCGGTTTCATCACCTCCCAGGAAACCAGTCTCGCGTCGAAATTCTCGATTCCCTTGGTGAAGAAGAACGGCAGGAAATAGACCGTGCCCAGCAGAAACTGGTACATCACGATGACCTGAGGCCTGTAGCCGTCAGAAAGCAGTTTGGTGAACGAGGCGTGACCCACCTCGGCGAACACTGCGATGGCAAGAAGAATCAGTCCAAGGATGAAATTATCCGGCGTGGTGCATTCCGAACTCTGTTTAAGCAGCACCAGACAGATGCCGCCGAGGGTTATCGCGATGCCGAAGATGTTCAACTTCGTGACGCGTTCCTTGAAAAATAGGAATCCGGCCGCGACCGAAAAGATCGGTACGGAGGCTATGATCATCGAACTGATTGTCGGAGAACCGGTCTCCTTGATGCCGTAGGTCTCGCAAAGGAAGTAGATCAGAGGTTCGAAAAGGGCAAGCAGAGCGAATTTCCAGATGTCCTTTACGGCAATCAGACGGAACTGCCGCGTCAGAACGTTGAAAAACAGCAGAATCAAACCGGCGATGAGGATTCTGATGGGCACGAAGTAGAATATCGGTACATCAAGAGCGATCAGCCGGTCGCTCCAGATGTAGGACATTCCCCAAAGGACAATGGCAAAGGCTGATGCTATGTAAATCACCACCTTATTGTCACAGATACTCCTTGAACCGTTCATAAAATCCACCGATTTTCTTTCAGATTGGCAAAGATAAGCATTTTTTCCTTATAAAACGAAATAATATTCAAATATTCATTAACAATCCGTCATCAAACCGGAAAGAGGAGACGGGATGTCTATCCCTTCAGCAGGCGCAACGAGATTCTTTTGCGGTCAAGATCCACATCCAGGACACTGACCATGACTTTCTGATGCAGTTTAACCTTAGTGCCATGCATCCGGGAAACATGAATAAGGCCGTTCTCATGGATGCCGATGTCCACGAAAGCCCCGAAAGCCGTCACATTGGTGACTATTCCAGGCAGTTCCATTCCTGTCTTCAAGTCGTCAATTTCGTGGATATCATCCGCAAAACTGAATTCCTGTGCACTCTGGCGGGGATCACGCCCCGGTTTGGCAAGTTCCTTAAGAATATCGTTGATTGTCGGAAGACCGAACTCTCCTTCAACATAGGCTGAAGGATCTATGGATTTTATCAGAGCATCGTTCCCGACAAGTTCCTTTGTACTGACCCCAAGATCGGAAGCCATCCTGTCAACGATGTGGTAGCATTCCGGATGTACGGCTGAATTGTCAAGTGGATTCTCCGCATTCTGAATGCGAAGGAATCCTGCGCACTGCTCGAATGCCTTGGGGCCGAGTTTGGGCACTTTCCTAAGCTGGGTTCTGGATGAGAAACCATTGATGGAAGAGCGGTATTCCACGATGTTCGAAGCAAGAGCCGGACCGATTCCGGAAACATAGCTGAGAAGATAAGGGCTGGCAGTGTTGAGATTCACTCCGACACTGTTCACACAGATGACCACAGTGTTGTCCAGTTTCTCACGCAGCAGATTCTGATCCACATCGTGCTGATATTGTCCTACACCCAAGGATTTCGGATCTATCTTGACCAATTCCGACAGAGGATCCATCAGACGGCGTCCTATCGACACCGCGCCCCTTACCGTCACATCCTCGTCAGGAAATTCCTGCCTGGCGACCTCGGAAGCAGAATAGATCGATGCCCCGTCTTCGCTGACAGTATAAACCTTGACATCGTCCGGAATCCCGACACGCCTGATGAAATCCTCAGTCTCACGGGAGGCCGTGCCGTTACCTATGGCGATGACTTCAATGGAATATTCTTCAATCATCGAAGCAACGGACATTATGGACTTGATTTTCTCGTTCTGAGGAGGATGAGGGAATATGATTTCATGGTGCAACAGGTTTCCGTGCTCGTCCAGACAGACTATCTTGCATCCGTTGCGGAAACCTGGATCGATTGCCATAGTCCTCTTCTGACCGACCGGAGCCGAAAGCAGAAGCTGCGTCAGATTTTCTCCGAAAACATTGATGGATTCAACATCGGCCTTTTCTTTGGCTTCCTTGACTATCTCATTGGTCAACGACGGTTCAAGAAGACGTTTGTAGGCATCATCGACTGCCATGCGGATCTGTTCTGCAAGTTTTGCCCCTGGATAACGGTGTTCCTGGCAGAAATCGTAATAGATCTTGTTGCCGCATTTCTCCGGATCCGCATCCAGCCCAACTGACAGGAAACCTTCCTTTTCAGCACGAAGGATTGCCAGCAGATTGTGTGACGGAATCCTCTGCAACGGCATGGAGAAATTGAAATAGGTACGGTACTTCGATGCCTCCGCACTGCCCGAGGCCGCCTTCGTGGCCTTGGACTCGATCCGACGGGTTCTGAATATATGCCTGAGGTTCTCCCTGACAGTCGATGACTCGGAAATGCGCTCAGCGATTATGTCTCTTGCTCCGGCCAGAGCCTCCTCCACGGAAGCTACAACTCCTCCTACATATTTCACGGCTTCAGCCTCCGGATCAGCCACCGCGACATTCCACATCTTGTCCGCCAACGGTTCAAGGCCTTTTTCCTTTGCCATTGTGGCCCGGGTCCTTCTTTTCGGCCTGTAGGGCAGGTACAGGTCTTCCAGCTCACTGGAAACCACACAATTCTCAATCCGTGTTCTCAATTCATCAGTAAGCTTTCCCTGCTCCCCGATTGTGGACAGGATGCCGGACTTGCGTTTCTCCATCTCGGTGAACACATCGCTCCAATGCTTGATCTCCGCAACGGCGACATCGTCCAGTCCGCCGGTCTTCTCTTTCCTGTAACGGCTGATGAACGGAATCGTGCCTCCTTCTTCGAAAAGATGGATGCAATTTTCCACCTGCCAGTCCTTGATGCCCAGGGTACGGGCTATGTTGTCAATGTATATTGCCTTCATTGTAGTTTACTATGGTAAAAACTCCTAATCCTGCGAAACGACCTTCAGCTCATCTCTGTACGCCGAGAAGATCTTTGATTTGGAGACGAATCCGACATAAGTTCTGTCATCCCTGACAACAGGAAGGTTCCATGCTGATGTCACTTCGAATTTCCTCATGACAGAATCCATCTTCTCATCCTCATAGACATACTCCTCAGCGCTCCGCATGAAATTGAAAACGTGCAGAGTGTCATATTCATCAGTCCTGAACATGTCCTTGCGGATGCTTTCCAGCGAGACATACCCTTGAAAACGATCCTTTGAGTCCAGTACAGGGAAGATGTTCCTGGTGGATTCCGAGACAACTTCAACGAGATGGCCGAGGGTGTCGTCGATCTTGACCGTAGAGAAGTCAGTCTCGATCACGTCCGAAACTTTCAGAAGGGTAAGGACCGCCTGGTCGCTGTCATGCGTGAGGAGTTCGCCTCTCTGGGCGATTCGCTTCGTGTAAATGGAGTATTTCTCCACAAGCCTGGTCGTACCGAAAGCTATCGTGGACGTAAGAATCAAAGGCAGGAACAATTCGTAACCGCCCGAAATCTCAGCGATGAGGAAGATGGCGGTCATCGGGGCCTGCATCACACCGGCCATCAATCCAGCCATTCCCACAAGCACGAAATTCTGCTCCGGAACGTAGGTCAGAGTCTCTCCGAAAACCAGATTCATCGTTCTTGCCACAACGAAGCCGGCGACTGCCCCTACGAAAAGAGTAGGACCGAAAGTACCGCCCACTCCACCTCCGGCATTGGTCAGTGTCATGGAGAATACTTTCAGGAGCAGGATAAGCAGGAAGAAGACAGGCACGGACCATCGGCTGCCGGCCAGAAAGGCCAGAGGGGTCTGTCCGTCCAGCGAAAATTCCTTGCCGTTGAGCAAATTCCCCAGGGAGCCGTAACCTTCACCATAGAGTTGGGGAAAGAGGTATATCAGAATTCCAAGACCGACTGCGCAAACCGCCCACCTGAGGAAAGTATTCTTCATCTTGCCGATCTTGTCCTCGAGTTTCAATGTAGTGCGGATGAAATAGATCGAGCATATTCCGCAGAAAAGCCCCAGAATGATGTAGAACGGGATGTTCTTCATCGCGAACGGAGTCAGGGTGCATTCGAACGGAGTCGAATCTCCAAGCAGGGAGCAGGACATCACCGTAGCGGAGACAGTAGCAAGCAGAAGCGGCATCATCGAAGTCATCGAGATGTTGAAAAGCAGGATTTCTAGCACGAAAAGCACACCTGCAAGCGGAGCTTTGAATATTCCGGAAACCGCCGCGGCCGCACCGCATCCGAGAAGTACGGTCATGCTCCTGTATGAAAGTCCGAAATATTTGGCCAGATTGGAGCCTATTGCAGCTCCGGTGTAGACGATGGGAGCCTCCGCCCCGACAGATCCACCGAAACCGATGGTGACGGAACTGGCTGCAACGGATGACCACATGTTGTGGGCTTTGATCCTTGATTCATGGCTGGAAACAGCCTGAAGGGCTTTTGTAACACCATGGCCGATTCTGTCCTTTATCACATACCTGCAGAACAGCATCGCCAGAAGCATACCTATTCCCGGAAGCACAAGATAGTACAAAGCACCGTTCAGATATTCTCCGAAAACATTTTTCAATCCTTCCTGAATCATGGCTATCAATGTCTTGAGCAAGACTGCGGCAAGCCCCACCACGATTCCGACAACGAGGCTGAGCACAAGAAGCTGGTTCCTTTCAGACCAACGGGATATAGGATTATACTTTGGCATATTCGTACAAATTTAATTATTTTTGTGACAGGATAAAACAATTAATTTCCAAGCCGTCATGAAAAAGATCATCATCTCTTTGGTATCATCCCTGCTGGTTGTCCTGCTGGGCATCCTAGGGCTGAACATGTTCAAGGGGGCCGGCCCGCGCGAAAGGATCAAGGCTGAAAACGGAAGCAGCATCATCGTTGAAGAACTTAGCTTCTACAGGCATAACGACAAGATTTTCGGAAAAATCTTCAAGCCGGCCGATGAAAACGGGTATTTTCCGGATTCCCTCGGAGCGATGCCTGTGGTGATTTTCTTTCACGAGCCTCTCAAGACATCGTACCCTGAAAGCATTGCCAAGGCATTGGCCAAGGAAGGCCTCATCTGCTACGTCTCGGCTTACCATGAAAAGGAGAAAGATGTGGAATTCATCATAAAGAAGATCAGCAAGGAAAAGTTCACCGACACTGAAAGAATATACCTGATCAGCGATTCTTATTCCTCCGAGGCCGTCGTGAAGGCATCCTGCAATCTGAAGAAGTACGTGAACGGCCTTGTCGTGATAGAATCCGAGCTGGATGACAAGACGGAAAGGATGGTACGCGGAATGGACTTCGATGTTCTTGATCTGGCCGAAGGCGACATAAGTACAGCCAAAGCAGCCATACTTGACTATCTGGAACTTAGAGGAGCATTGAAATGAAAAGGACAAGATTCGGAATCGTAGGGACCGGACGCATCAGCGACTGGGTTCTCAAAGGGGCGGCAATGGAGCCCCGTTTTGAAGCTGCGGCGGTCTGCTCAAGAACAGAGGACAGGGGCAAAGCTTTCGCGCAGGCGCACGGTATCGGCAAAGTCTGCACGGACATCGATTCCCTTGTCTCGGATCCTGAGATAGACGCCGTCTACATCGGCACCCCGAATGACACGCATCACGACATTGCGATCCGATGCATGAAACACGGCAAGCACGTGCTGTGCGAGAAGCCGCTGGCCTCCAACGCAAAGGAAGTCAAAGAGATGGTTGAAACAGCCAAAGCCTGCGGCGTGATGCTGATGGAAGCCATGATCTCCACCCTGACCCCGAATTTCAAAGCGGCAGCGGAACGGCTCAAGACTCTGGGAGAGCCACGGCACTACTTTTCCACCTTCTGTCAGTACTCCTCGAAGTACGACCTTCTGAAGCGGATCATCGCCGGAGAGGATGGTTCTCCTGTGCCGAGTTCATTCAACCCGGACCATTCCGGCGGCGCTTTGATGGACATCGGAATCTATCCGATCTACCCGATGGTAGCCCTCTTCGGAGCACCGGCCTCTGTCAAGGCCAATGTCACCACCTGCAAGGTGCCGACCTCTGAAGGAATGAAAGCCATAGACATCCAGGGCAGCGTGCTTTTTGAATATGCAGGGATGGAAGCCGCAGTGGCATATTCAAAAATCGCAGACTCTAATCTGCCGACCGAAATCGCATGTGACGGAGGAATACTCTCGCTGGATCAGATTCACATCTGCCGCCATGCCGGTATGACAAGACGCGGGGCTCCGACTTCCGGACGGTCCGCAGGTCCGCAGACGGAAGACATCTCAGTCCCCGCCGATGCAGACGAATATCTTTGCGAATTCAAGGAATTCATCGATGTCCTGGAAGCCGGGCGGACCGAATCTTCAGTCAACAGCCTCGAGACATCGTTGACGACAGCCAGGATTCTCGACGAAATACGCAGGCAGGCAGGAGTGACATTCCCGGCCGACTGACAATCCTACTGTCCTCCGAGTCTGGCGAAGAAAGTCAGGACATCCTCCCATGTCTTGAAAGCATCCGAACCGAAATGGACCAGAGTGCCCATGAAATCTGACGCGCCGTTCATTTCCGGTTCAGCGTCAATCAGGTAATCAGCAAGAATGAGATTCTTGCGGTTTGTGATCATGACACGGTTCCAGACCGGAACTCCGAGGTTGGCTTCGCACCAGTCCACGGCTTTCCGGCAGAGTTCCGGAGTGTTGTACGGCACACCGCAGACTATGTGGACATCATAATTGACGGCCAGCGCAGCGACGGCCTTGGCGAATCCGCTCGAATGATTGACGATTCTCTCGCTCAGGGAGATGAACAGAACAGGTTTCCGGGCATTCTGCTGTCTGTCATGAATCCATTGAATGACCGGAAGGACACTATGCAGAACTGCATTGTCATTGAGGTAGTGCTCCCCGTCAAATCTTATGGCTTGAGAATAATGCTCGCAGAACAGATCAAAAGTGTTGACCAGATTGTCATGGATTCCGTAAAGCCCGAAGACCTTGTCCTGGTCTTCTGAAGCCCGTTCGAAACAGTGTGAACTGACTTCCCGGAAATGTTCCAGAAGGGTTTTCGTGACAAGGAACGAAGTCTCCCCGTCCTTACGTGGGTTATGGTACTCCTGGCGGCCCAGGCCATTGTTTTTCAGCAGAGTGTCGGCCAGCCGGAAAGCCGGGTTGACAAGAATTCTGTCAAAGCCGTAGAGCATCTCCGCGTACATTGCGCCCATCGAGGTGCCGATTATGAGATCAGGCTCCTCTGACGCAGCCAGATTTCTCAGAAGATCCATGGCCTCGGCAGGTTCCACCGGCAGGTCCGGTGCAATCACCTTTGCCTGAGGCATCAGCAGTTCCAAAGTTCTGACGCTTCCGTTGCTGCCGCCGGATGCGAAGCCGTGCACATAAAGTATCTTTTTTCCGGCCATCAAAGCCGGCCTGGCATATTCATAAAGTTCCATGACAATTCATCACTTTCCGGATAATTGCCGCCAAAGGGTCTGTCTTTGCCCCAAGCGGTCATGAGCGGATTGCAAAAATACTAATTTTAACAATCATATGGCTTGAAATTCCTGATGGAAATGGTTACCTTTGAAAGTTTGATGTTTAAAATAACACGATGTTAAAAAAATAACACTGAATATGACGGATCTTAAGAAAATCGTGGAACTGTTCGCCATCGAAGGCGATGTCAAAGAGATAAAGCCTCTGGGCAACGGACTGATAAACGACACGTACAAGGTTATCATTGATGGCGGCGGGCACGACTATGTACTGCAGAGAATCAACAACTCCATCTTTACGGACGTGGATCTGCTCCAGGACAACATCGAAGCCGTAACCAGACATATCCGCGAAAAGCTTGAAGCTACAGGTGAGAGGGATATAGACCGCAAGGTTCTGAGATTCATACCATTGAAATCAGAAGGTTCCAAGTTTGAAGCTCTTATGAACGAGAAGCCGAAAACCTACTGCCAGGAAGACGGCAAGTACTGGAGAGTCTCGGTGTTCATCAACGATGCCGACACTTTCGAGACGGTCAACCCGGAGTATTCCGAATACGCCGGAGAAGCTTTCGGAGCTTTCGAAGCGATGCTGTCGGACATTCCTGAAACGCTTGGGGAAACAATACCGGATTTTCACAACATGGAGCTCAGACTCAGGCAACTGGTCGAAGCCGTAAGAGAGGACCGCTCCGGTCGTCTGCATGCAGATGACAAAACCGGAAGTCAGGAACTGCACAGGATTCTGGACGACATCGACAAGTACGGAGTTCAGATGTGCAAAGCCGAGCAGCTGCATCGCGAAGGCAAGCTTCCTAAAAGAATCTGCCACTGCGACACCAAGGTGAACAACATGATGTTCGACAAGGACGGCAAGATTCTCTGCGTCATTGACCTGGACACCGTGATGCCAAGCTACGTTTTCTCGGATTTCGGAGATTTCCTGCGTACAGCGGCCAATCCTGTGGCCGAGGATTCTCCGGAACTGGATAAGGTCGATTTCGACATGGAGATCTTCAAGGCATTCACAAAAGGTTATCTGAAGGGGACCAAGCCGTTCCTGACACCTGTCGAACGGGATAATCTGCCTTATGCCGCATGTCTGTTTCCGTTCATGCAGGCGGTGAGGTTCTTCACGGACTACATCAACGGTGATTCCTATTACAAGATCAAATACCCGGAGCACAACCTCGTGCGCACACGCAACCAGTTGAAACTCTTCCATTCTGCATTGAGCAAGGTACCTCAGATGACATCATTCATTGAATCAGCGGTATAGCTCATGAAACGCAGGGAGTTTATCAAGACTACGGGGCTTGCGGCCGCCGGGAGCGGACTCATTCTCGGGACCGGGGGGCTGGTCACCGGATGTTCCGTAAAAGATCGCAGCGGGGATATTCCAAGGGCAGGAAAAGGCCGTGGCCCGGCCAGGATGAAGTTGACATTCGAGCCCTATGAA
This sequence comes from uncultured Muribaculaceae bacterium, assembly GCA_964644125.1. Lineage (GTDB taxonomy): Bacteria > Bacteroidota > Bacteroidia > Bacteroidales > UBA932 > Cryptobacteroides. The sequence goes on along the minus strand of CAZXVE010000031.1, from coordinate 2,863 downwards.
CTCCAGCTCAGACACACTTTCACAGTTGCGGCATATTCAAGAACCACCACGCCCGACGTGCAGGTGAAGATTGAATATGACGGTTTCACAGGCCATGGTGAGGCTTCGATGCCGCCATACCTGGGTCAGACAGTGGAGAGCGTCTGCAACTTCTTGAAAAAAGTCGATCTTGGTCAGTTCAGCGATCCTTTCCAGATTGACGACATCCTGACCTATGTGGACGGGATCAGCGAGGGCGACACGGCTGCCAAAGCTGCAGTGGACATTGCCTTGCATGACCTTGTTGGACAGCTGATGGGGCAGCCGTGGTACAGAATCTGGGGACTGAACGCTGCAAAAGCGCCGGATACCACATTCACGATAGGAATTGACACTCCGGATGTAGTGCGGGAAAAGACCAGGGAATGTGCAGAACAGTTCAATATTCTCAAGGTCAAGGTCGGTCTTGACAACGACAAGGAGATGATCGAGACCATCCGTGAGATCACCGACCTACCTCTCGCTGTGGACGCCAACCAAGGTTGGAAAGACAAGGACAAGGCTCTTGAGATGATTTACTGGCTGAAAGACCATGGAGTAGTGATGGTGGAGCAGCCGATGCCTAAGGAGATGATGGACGAGAATGCCTGGCTGACAGAACGCAGTCCGTTGCCCACCTTCGCCGACGAGGCTGTACAGCGCCTTTCTGATGTCCACAGAGTCAAGGGCGCCTACACAGGCATCAACATCAAACTGATGAAGTGCACCGGAATGCGGGAAGCATGGAAGATGCTCAACTACGCACGTGCGGAAGGCATGAAGGTGATGATAGGCTGCATGACCGAAACATCATGCGCGGTCACTGCTGCAGCCCAACTCTCGCCTGCCGTCGATTTCGCCGATCTGGACGGGAATCTCCTGATTGCCAATGACAGATTCGAGGGGATGACGGTAGTCAATGGAAAGATTACGCTCCCGGACCGTCCTGGTCTCGGACTGAATCTACTTGAACAGGGACAATGAAAAGGAAAGAAAAAGTTCTCTGGAGCCTCGTAGCCCTGGCTCTTGCAGCCAACATCTGGCTTCCGCGACAGATGAGGTACAGATATTCATGGGAAAAGGACCTGAGCCAGAGGCTCGCGACAGAGTTCTCATCCACACGGGACGATGTGAAGGAATATATTCAGAAATACATCCCCGATGTCACTGACGAGCAGATTGACAGGTGGACCGCTTCCGGGGAACTGGAATCTAGGCAGATCGGCAAGCAGACAATGTACTTTTGCGCAGCTGCCGGCAACTTGTTCAGAATCAATCCGGAATTGGCTGCAATAAAAGCAGCTGCAGATTCGGCTGATGAAGAAATGTCCAAGAGCGGGACATCCTTGTCAGGGCATGAAGCCATTGATGCAGCGACGGTTCCTGAAATCAGAAAGCAGGTTATGGAGAACCTAGCGGCTGGGAAGGACAATCCTTTCTGCGCACTTCCGAAAAAGATGAAGGTGACCTTTACGCTGACTGTCCACGCCAACACGCTTCGCCCCGGCCAGACTCTCCGATGCTGGCTTCCGCTTCCCCGTCAGGATGTTGCCAGACAGACCGGCTTCAGATTCATCGAGGCCGGCATTGACGGCAAAGCATGTCCGATCGAGAGCCTCACGTTCTCGGATCCGGCCAATCCGCACAGCAGCGTCTACATGGAGGCCAGAACTATCAAGAACAAGCCTACGGTCTTCCACGAAGTCTTCGAATATGTTTCCTGCGGAGAGTGGCATCCGATTGATTCATCGAAGGTGCTGCCTTACAATGTTCAGAGCCCCGAGTATAAAGAATACACTTCAGAACGTGAAAAGCATGTGATTTTCACCGACAGAATCAAGGCCGTCACGGATTCCGTTACTGCCGGGATTGACAATCCTTACCTTCAGGCCAAGGCAATCTACACCTGGATTGACAAAACATTCCCATGGGCCTCGGCCAGAGACTATTCCACAATCGAGAATATTCCTGAATATGTTCTGGCGAACGGTCACGGAGACTGCGGTCAGGTGACGCTGCTCTTCATCACCATGTGCCGTTACAAAGGAATTCCGGCCAAATGGCAGAGCGGATTGATGATGCATCCGGGAGCAGGCAACCTTCACGACTGGGGGGAAGTATATTTCGAAGGTTACGGCTGGGTTCCTGTTGACCAGAGTTTCGGCATAACCTCCTATGGCGGTTACTTCTTCCTGGGCGGCATCGAACCGTACAGGATGATCATCAACTCAGACTTCGGAGGCAACCTTGATCCTGAAAAGAAATTTCCACGCAGTGATACCGTTGATTTTCAGCGCGGTGAAGTCGAGTGGTCCAAAGGCAATCTCTACTACAACCAATGGGACTACGATTTCAGAATTGAATATCTTGACTGAACTGCCCTACAGAACAAGTCCGTCAAGCAGGGCTGCATAAGTTTCCACACCATGGGCGATTTCATACAGACGGATGTATTCATCGGCCGAGTGTGAACGGGCCGAGTCACCTGGACCTATCTTCAGGGTCGGGAAGGGACAGAGAGCCTGGTTGCTTGTGGTCGGGGAGCCGAAGGGTTCAAGCCCGAGCGACAGTCCCCGGACAACAGCCGGATGGTCCAGCGGCAGATGAGAACTGCCTATGCGGGTGGAGCGTTCCTTCACCTCGCAGGAAACGGATGACTTGATCATGGAGAGCAGTTCCGGATTGGTGTACATTCCGTTCGGGCGCACATCCACGACGAAGGTGCATTTGTCAGGGACTACGTTGTGCTGGGTTCCTGCATTGATCTGGGTAACGGTCATCTTGACCGGCCCGAGGAAGTCCGAGACCTTCTCGAACTGATGGCCGCGGAACCAGTCGATGTCTT
>CAZXVE010000030.1:0-12467 GCA_964644125.1 uncultured Muribaculaceae bacterium | reverse complement strand
CACAGCTCCGGCCTTTCCCACTTAATACAAACCTAATTATGAATAAAACGTATGATGAAAAGTTGTTTCACAGGATAAGGTTAGAAAGATTAAATCCTATTAGAACCAATTAACTCTGAGCATGGTTTAGCATTATCTGTGCCAAAAGTCAGTTTCCGGAACAAATCCTCCACAATTATCAAAATTCAAACACAAAGCATCATTTTTCAAAGGCCGTCACACCTCAAACTGCCAACCGCATGACAAGTGTTTGGATTTATGACATATGATGATTAACTTTGAAAAAAGACATTGACATGAACATCAGGATATCTCTCTTGACGCTGGCACTTATTCTGCCGCTATCATCCATGGCCCAGACGGAAAGCGGAAGTGTTTCAAAAGCACAAAATATTCAGCAGCAAGCGATTGCAGCCACATCCGACACCATCGTCAAACCGTCTTCAGACAGCGCGTCCCATTCTGAACCGGCATATTCATTGATTGAGAGGTTCGACTCTTCAGCACTGGTCCGGAATTTTGCGGTGCCTCCCAAAGCTGCCAAGCCGCAGGTCTGGTGGCACTGGATGGACGGCAACGTCTCCAAAGAAGGAATACGGAAGGACATTGAATGGATGAAACGCAACGGAATCGGCGGCTTCCACCAGTTCGATGCCGGAGGAGTGAATATGCCGAGAGCGGCGAAAACCAAACTTCCCTATCTCTCCGATGGTTGGAAAGATGCATTCAGATTCGCTCTGAACCTGGCCGACTCGCTGGACATGGATGTCACGATTGCCAGCGCCCCCGGATGGAGTTCCACCGGCGGCACCTGGGTAAAACCGCAAGACGCGATAAAGAAGCTCGAATGGAGGACAATGGATGTCAGAGGCGGCAAAGTTTCAGTTCAGCTCCCGGACCTCTACAATGTCGTCGGTCCGTACCAGGACTACCACACTGAAAACGACCGCATAAAGGTGAATCCTTACGGAGAAGACCTGTATGTCCTTGCAGTAAGGCTCCCTTCATCGGACAAACCGATGAACGCTCTTGGATCGGTTATTTGCAGCAACGATTCGACAATCAGCGTGGAGTTCAGGAATCCTCAGACGATCAAATCATTGACTCTGAAGAGCATGGCAATTGGCGGAAGGCCGAAGGAAGGTACAGTGAAATGCACCAATTATCTTGAAAGCAGCGACGACGGCCTGAAATGGCGAAAAGTCTGCGACATCGAACCGACCGTTCTGCCGTACCTGACCATGAACATTCCCCCGACATGTGCACAGTATTTCAGAGTGAAAGGGGAAAAACTCGAATCACTTGAACTGTACACTGTCTCAAAGGTCAACCATTGTCAGGAACTCGGCGGATTCGGAATCATCCATGACTTCTGGAAATACCACACGCCGTATTCAAAAGATGCAATAAGGACCTCGGACATCATTGACCTTACAGGGAAGATGACAACCGGCGGCAAACTGGAATGTTCTCTTCCGGCCGGCCGTTGGAGAATCTATCGTTTCGGCTGGTCCATAACCGGAAAAATCAACCATCCGGCATCGCCGGAGGCCACAGGCCTGGAAGTGGACAAACTGGATCCCGATGCATGGATGAGATATTTCCGGACCTACCTTGACCTTTATAAAGAGGCATCCGGAGGAATGCTTGGACAAAAGGGAATCCGTTATCTGCTTGTTGACAGCTACGAGGCGGGAACCTATACCTGGACCCCAAAGCTCGCCGAAGAGTTCAAGGCACGCCGCGGCTACGACCTGACTCCATGGTTGCCGGTGCTTGCCGGAGAAATCATCGGCAGCTCCCAAATGAGCGAACGCTTCCTCTGGGACTGGCGCAAAACCCTCGGAGAGCTGTTCTGCGAAAACTATGACAGAATCAATGACATCGTAAAGGAATATGACCTGGCAGGCCGCTATACTGAATCCCATGAGACAAACCGCGCCTTCACAGGGGACGGAATGGATCCGAAGATCAAGGCCACGATTCCGATGGCGGCATTCTGGATGGAGAACACTCCGACCGGATCGTCCGTTCCGTCAGCTGTCTGCGACATCCGGGAGTCAGCATCCGTGTCACACATTTACGGTAAACCTCTTGTCGCCGCCGAATCTTTCACAGTGGACGGAGACCAGGGACGAGCCTACACATATTGCCCGGAAAGCATGAAGTACGTCGCCGATGTCGCCCTCAGCGCAGGAGTCAACAGATTCGTGATACACGAGTCCGCCTCGCAGCCGAACGATGAATATCTTCCCGGCCTTCAGCTGTTCCACTACGGGCAGTGGCTGCACAGAAACGAGACCTGGGGGGAATATGCATGGGTGCTTACCGACTATCTCGCCCGGTCCAGTTCGATGCTTCAGCAAGGTAAATCCAACGCTGACATATTGTTGTACTACGGAGAGGATCTCAACATCAGCGGACTTTACGGCGGCAAGACCTTCAACAGCCTGCCACAGGTTCCCGACGGTTACGAGTACGACTTTGCCAATCCGACCGTGATCAAGACCGGCATCAAAGCGGAGAACGGAATGCTTGTCGCACCTTCCGGGGCATACTACAAGATTTTATGGATGGACCGCAACTGCGAAGTAATGTCGCTGGAGATTCTGCGGAAAATCAAGAAATTCGCTGATGCGGGAGTCATCATCTGCGGAAACGAACCCCAAAAATGCGCAGGCATGAAGGCGGATGACAGAGCATTCGCATCCATAGTGGAAGATGTCTGGCATTCAGGAAGGAAGAACGTGTACACTGACGGCCTTGAAGATTGCCTGAAAAGGAGCGGAATCCGGCCGGATTTCATCGCTTCCTGCTCTTCAGCTGAATGCGGCGGAGGGTTCAGGTATGTCCACAGAACCCTAAATGACAGCACACAGATCTACTGGGTAAGGAACTTCTCCGGCAAGGATTCCGATGTGGAATTAAGTTTCCGGGACGGCGGAAACTTCGCGGCCATATTCAATTCCGACAACGGTGAAATCACAGGAGCCACGGTACAACAGGACGGAGACCGTTCAAAAGTCAGACTCCGGATGCTTTCCACGGATGCCCGATTTGTCGTGCTGTCCGGCAAGCCGCAGATCACCATGACTGTGGACACTTTGCTTTACTGCGGCACAGATTCCGCTATTGTCCGCAAAGCGGATTCTCCTGAAAATGCCGTTCATCCGGAGAATTGCCATGAAGGGCTGTCTTCAATTTCCGGATTCACGGAAGAGACCGGACAAATGCATGAAACCGAGACCATCCTGACCGTTGACACTCCTTGGACGGTACACTTCGCGCAGAAGAACGGAGGCACGGCAGACGAGAAATTTCACGAATTGGTTTCATGGACGGAGAAAGAAGATCCGGTCGTGAAATATTTCTCCGGAACCGCTGTCTACAATGCTACCGTGTCAATCGATTCAGTTCAGCTGGCAGACAACACGAGAATATTCCTGGACCTCGGGTCCGTCAAGAACATCGCAGATGTCACAATCAACGGAACTCCGGCCGGTGTCCTCTGGAAAGCTCCATTCAGAACCACCGACATAAAAAAGATTCTCAAAGCAGGAGAAAACACATTGGAAATCAAGGTCACCAATGTCTGGAGAAACCGTATGATCGGTGATGTGCAACCTGGCGAGGAACATCCTGTCACATCCATCCGCCGTTTTTACAAAGCCGATGATGAACTGATTCCTTCCGGTCTCCTCGGACCTGTCGTCATTATGGGCGAAAAATAACTCCCGCAAAGAGAAGCCCATTCATGCTTGCGGGAGCAGAGGCTGCACAATCACAACAGCTTGGCAACCTGCGTCGTATTCCTGTATTCGGCCGGAGTCTGTCCGGTCATATGACGGAACGCCGTAAAGAAATAATCGTGATTGTTGTACCCGACATTATAGGCAACCTCCTTGATGCTCATCGAAGTGTTGGTCAGCAGTTCCTTTGCCTTGCTCATTCTCACCTCGTTGATGAATCTGGCCGGAGAAAAACCGGTATATTCCTTGAACGTCTTGCGGAAAGAAGAGTAGCTGAGGCAGAGCCTGCGGGCCACCTCCTCAGGAGAAATTGTCATGTAGTTGTCATGGATCATCACTTTCGCCTGGCTGATCTTATTGGCCGTGTCGGACTCCCTGAACTGGGAATTTCTGTCGTAGAAATAGGCCAGACCGAGAAGCCGGTCAACTATTCCAGCCAGAACCTGCTGAAAGCCGGATTCCTGATTCTCGGCCGTCGAGATTGCATCAGAATAAAGATGCACTAGATCTTCATGGATGTTGACCTTGAAAATGGGATGCTCTTTAGAAAAGAAACCTTGCGAAACAAGATTGTCGATGAAACTGCCGTTGAATCCTATCCAATACTCCTTCCACCCGACGGCCTTGTCCGGACAATAGGTATGCCACTCGCCCGGAAAGAGAAGGAACATCATACCGCTCTTAACCGGAATCGCCTTGGAACGGCCCAGGGATTCACAATAGAACTTTCCTGTGCCCTCAGTAATGTAGATAAGCTGATACTCCTGAAGAACCCTTCCGCTGGACACCAGAAAAATATAACGGGAAGGATGATTACGGGGTGGATACTCCATCCCCGGCGCTATCTCCTGAAAACCTACCGAATTGACCGCAGTTCCCCACTTGAGGTCAACCGGGTTTATCGCCAAATATTTAAGATGTACTGATGCCATGGTTCCTTTATTTAACGTTAATGACTGTACGTCACAAATATAGTTATAAAAATACTCTTAATCAAATTTCCAAGTTGTAATATCAAAATATTCAGCATCGAAACAGTAAAAAAAAACAATATTTGTACTGCGTAATAAAGCCACGTAATTTATGAATTTTCTTGCATTTGATCTCGGTGCCACGAGCGGCAGAGCCATCATCGGAACTGTCGAAAATGATAGGTTGACTTCTGAGGAAGTCTACCGTTTTCCGAATGCCGTCAAAGAAATTGACGGGAAATATTATTGGGACATCAATTCCCTTTTCGACCATTTCAAGGCTGCCCTCAAAAAGGTTGCCGGAATGGGCGTAAAGATAGAGTCCATTGGAATTGACACCTGGGGCGTAGACTTCGGGCATATTGGCAAGGACGGTGAAATCATCGGCATGCCAAGAGCCTACAGAGATCCCTACACCGACGGGATTCCCGAGGAAGTCTTCGAAATCATTCCACGGGAGGAGCTTTACTCGGCAACGGGAGTTCAGATAATGAACTTCAACACCATCTTCCAGATTTATGCACAAAGCAAGGAGGCTGATTCAAGGCTTCCACAGACTGACAAGATTCTGTTCATGCCGGATCTGCTGGCTTACATGCTGACCGGAAAGATGGTATGCGAGTACACCGATGCCTCCACATCAGGCCTCATCAATCCACGTACAAGGAATTTCCAGAAGGATCTTCTGGAGCGTCTTGGAATCAATCCTTCCATTCTGCTCGACGTTACACAGCCGGGGGCCAAGGTCGGTGTCCTCAAGAAAGAAATCTGCGATGAGACCGGTATCGAGCCGATTCCGGTAATCGCGATTGCCGGGCACGACACCGCATCCGCCATCGCAGCCGTACCTGCTTCCGACGAGCATTTCGCTTATCTCAGCAGCGGGACATGGAGCCTCATGGGCATCGAGTCCGAGACCCCGATCATAGATGAAAAGTCCTATGAGTACAACCTCACGAACGAGGGCGGAATAGAAGGCACGACAAGATTCCTGAAGAACATCACAGGAATGTGGCTGCTGGAGCAGAGCCGCAAGACCTGGGAGAAAGAAGGCCGTAAATATTCCTATGCCGAAATCGAGGCCATGGCAGGCGAAGCTGTAGACTTCCCGTCCACCATCAATCCTGACGATCCGCGCTTTGCAGCTCCGAAGGACATGGATGCCGAAATCAAGGCAGCTCTCAGGGAATCAGGCCAGAGAGTTCCGGAGAATGATGGTGAAATGATCAGCTGCATCTACCACAGCCTGACGAACAGGTACAAGGAAGTCATTGAGATGCTGCAGGGATTCGCATCATTCAAGATTGAAAAGCTGCATGTCATCGGTGGCGGTTCAGCAAACAAGCTGATGAGCCAGTTGACGGCAAACGCTCTCGGAATCCCGGTAATTGCCGGTCCTACAGAAGGCACGGCAATCGGCAACATAATGCTTCAGGCCAAGGTAGCCGGTCTTGTAAGTGACAGATGGGACATGCGGAGAATCATCGGCAACTCAATACAGACAACGACTTACGAGCCGAAGAATTAAGCCGGATGATTGCAGAAGTCTGACACGCAACCGGTAGAGACATGCTCACATGCCGTCAGACAAGATATTTTGACAATATTCCAAAAACAACAAACAACAATATGAACGAGAATCTTATAATCAAGGCCTACGAAATGGCCAAAGAACGTTACGCCGCCATCGGCGTCGACACAGACAAGGCAATCGAACTTCTTGAGAAAACCCCTATCTCCCTCCAGTGCTGGCAGGCAGACGATGTAATGGGTTTCGAGAACGACACCGCCCTCACAGGTGGAATCCAGGCAACCGGAAACTATCCCGGCCGTGCCCGCAACATCGAGGAGCTCCGTGCTGACGTCAAGTTTGTAAAGAGTCTTCTTGCAGGAACCTACCGTCTCAACCTGCATGAAATCTATGGAGATTTCCAGGGCAAGCACGTTGACCGTGACGAAGTTGAGCCGGCCCATTTCCAGAGTTGGATGGAATGGGGAAAAGAGAATGGGATGAAACTTGACTTCAACTCCACTTCCTTCTCTCATCCAAAGAGCGGCAACCTCTCCCTTGCAAATCCTGACAAGAGCATCCGCGACTTCTGGATTGAGCACACAAAACGCTGCCGCAAGGTTGCAGATGCAATGGGCAAGTACCAGAACGATCCATGTATCATGAACATCTGGGTTCACGACGGATCAAAGGATCAGACTGTTGAGCGCCTCCACTACCGTGAAATCATGGCTCAGTCTCTGGATGAAATTCTCGCGGAGAATCTTCCTGGAATGAAGACTTGCCTGGAGGCTAAACTCTTCGGTATCGGTCTCGAAAGCTACACTGTCGGCTCACACGATTTTGTGACCGGATACTGCTCAACCCGCAAACTCATGTACACCCTCGACACCGGCCACTACGAGCAGACAGAGAACATCAGCGACATGGTTGCTTCCCTGCTTCTCTTCGTACCTGAACTGATGCTCCACACCAGCCGTCCTGTACGTTGGGATTCAGACCACGTGGTTACGATGAACGACCAGACCCTCGACTTGTTCAAGGAAGTCGTACGTGCAGGCGCTCTTGGCCGCACACACATCGGCCTGGACTACTTCGATGCTTCCATCAACCGCATCGGAGCCTACATCATCGGCACACGTTCTACGCAGAAATGCATGCTTCAGGCATTCCTTGAGCCGCTTGAGACCCTGCGCAAGTTCGAGGACGAAGGAAAGTACTTCCAGCGTCTCGCCCTTCTCGAGGAGGCAAAGTCACTTCCTTTCGGAGCAGTTTACGACTACTTCAACCTCAAGAACGGTGTTCCTGTAGGAGAAGAGTTCATCCCTGCAATCGAAAAGTACGAAGCAGAGGTTACATCGAAGAGGTAGTCCGTGGCAGGTAAACTGCAGACAACCAGATAATAAGTAAAAGTCCTGGTGCTGAAATCAGCACCAGGACTTTTATTTTTCAACTCATTCACAGCACGTTAAGCGCCACGTTCCCTACCGCTTCAAAAACTTGATGAAGTCTTCCACTGAGAGGTTGTAGCCCCTTACCGGAGCGAGGAGGTTGCCGTCTGCATCCAGTAGAGCGTAGTTCGGCTGGGCGTTCACATTGAACCTCGTGCGGGCTATGTAGGAGTTCACGCGGCCGATCTCTTTCAGGACCTTGCCTTCCGGAGTCGTCATCCAGTCGGCCTCGTCAAGTTTTGTCTTGTCGTCGACATAAAGGGCCACGATCACATAGTCGTTCTTGAGTATCTCGAGGACACGTGGGTCGCTCCAGACCCTCTGCTCCATCTCGCGGCAGTTGACGCAGCCGTGGCCGGTGATGTCCACGAAGACAGGCTTGCCCTGCTCCTTGGCGGCCGCCAGGCCTTCCTCCAGAGTGAAATAGCCGGTCAGACCGAGAGGCATCTTGAGGTCGTACTTCTGACCGTAGGCGGAAACACCATCGGCGGCGGCAGTCTGAGCCTGACGTCCAGCATCAGTGTCAGCCCCGCTCTGCACTGCGACTGAGCCTGCAGGGGTGTCGGCATAGTTCCATACCACGAAATCTTGGGTCTCCAGCGGAGGGAGATAGCCGGACAGGGCCTTCAGAGGAGCACCCCACATTCCAGGGATCATATACACGACGAAGGTGAAGACGGCGATGGCGAGACCGAGCCTTGTGACGGAAATATGCTCGACAGAATCGTCATTCTTGAAACGCAGCTTGCCGAGAAGGTAGAATCCCAGAAGCGAGAATGTGACGATCCATATTCCCAAATAGACTTCCCTGTCGAGAAGGCCCCAATGGTAGGTCTGGTCCGCTACGCTCAGAAACTTGAATCCGAGCGCGACCTCAATGAAGCCCAGGACGACCTTGACGCTGTTGAGCCAGGAACCGGATTTGCCCTTCATCTTCTTCAGGAGAGAAGGGAACATCGCAAGGATGGTGAACGGCAGGGCGAACGCCACGGAGAAGGCCAGCATCGTGACCATAGGGGTCCAGAACTCTCCCTGGGTGGATTTGATCAGGACAGTGCCCACGATAGGACCCGTGCAGGAGAAGGACACCAGCACAAGGGTGAGGGCCATGAAGAATATTCCTCCAAGGCCTTTGCCTCCGCTCTTCGCGTCGCTTTTGTTGGCGAGGCTGGAAGGAAGTTCGATCTCGAACGCTCCGAAGAAGGAGGCCGCGAAGATCATGAAGACGATGAAGAAGATGAGGTTAGGCAGCCAATGCGTGGCGAGCCAATTGAAGATGTCGGCCGTGACCGCGTTGCCTCCGATGATCCAGGTCAGGCCGATGATGACGCTGATCGGGACGGTGTACAGAAGGACGATGAAAAGGCCGTAGATGAAGGCCTTGAAGCGCCCCTCGGCAGGGGTGGACGACTGTTTCATGAAGAAGGAGACGGTCATCGGCACCATAGGGAAGACGCAAGGCGTCATCAGCATCGCGAGTCCCCAGAGAATGGCCTCGATTATGAGTCCCCACAGAGAGCCGCTGTCTTTCGTCTCCTCTGTGGCCGCCTCCGTGGCCGCCACCGAGGTCTGAGGCTCTTCTGCAGCGGCCGCGTCACCGATCTGCACGGAGAACTCGTAGGTCTCCGGGGCGGCGCAGTAGGTGTCGTTGCAACCGCTCCAGCCTATCTCGCCTTTGACGGTGGCGGAAGCGGCGGAAAGACGCACCCTGCGGGTCAGGACCGCCCTGTCAAAGAACACCTTTTCTCCCTTGAAATCAGATGGTTCCGTCACCTGGACCAGATCGCCTTCCAATGAATATCCTGCCGGATCCTCGAAGTCGATCACGATAGGGTTGTACTTGTGGTCGACGGTGTAGATGTGCCAGCCGTCTATGATGGAGGCCTTGAAGGTTATCTCATAGACATCGTCCGACACGGCCTGGGCCGAGACCTTCCACTGCGCGGTGGCCTGCGGGGCCTGCGCCAAAGCGGCCACGCACCATAGCAGGAGCGCGGCCGACAAGGCTAAAGTTTTTTTGAAAATATTTCTCATAACGGTACCGCCGGAGCGGATTAGTTTGATGTTCCTGAGCTGACTATTTGGCGTAGGCCACGGAACGGGTCTCCCTGATGACGGTGATCTTGACCTGTCCCGGATATGTCATCTCTTCCTGGATCTTCTGGGCGATGTCAGCTGAAAGCCTTGAAGCCTGGTCATCGCTGACCTCCTCGGCTCCGACAATCACACGCAGTTCGCGACCGGCCTGGATGGCGTAGCTCTTGGTAACTCCAGGATAGGCGGCGGCAAGGTCTTCCATCCCCTTGAGTCTCTTGATGTAGGACTCGATAACCTCACGGCGGGCTCCCGGACGGGCTCCTGAGATGGCATCACCGATCATCACGATAGGAGAGATGATGGATGTCATCTCAATCTCCTCATGGTGAGCTCCGATGGCGTTGCAGATTTCCGGTTTTTCCTTGTACTGCTCCGCCAGTTTCATACCGAGCAAAGCATGAGGAAGTTCAGGCTCCTCCTCGGAAACCTTACCGATGTCATGCAACAGACCGGCTCTTTTGGCAATCTTCGGATTCAGACCAAGCTCTGCGGCCATGATGGCACAAATGTTGGCAACCTCCCTTGAGTGCTGAAGCAGGTTCTGCCCATAGGACGAACGGTACTTCATTCTGCCGACCATCTTTACAAGTTCTATGTTCAGTCCGTGGATTCCGAGGTCAATGCAGGTTCTCTTTCCAGTCTCAAGAATTTCGTCCTCGAGCTGTTTCTGAACCTTGCCGACAACCTCTTCGATACGCGCCGGATGAATTCGTCCGTCAACGACAAGCTGATGGAGTGCCAGCCTTGCCACTTCCCTGCGGACCGGATCGAAAGCCGAAAGAAGGATTGCATCCGGAGTGTCATCGACGACAATCTCAACACCTGTCGCAGCTTCGAGCGCTCTGATGTTACGGCCTTCACGTCCTATGATTCTTCCCTTGATCTCATCGTTCTCGATCGGGAACGTGGTCACTGCATTTTCTATGGCAGTTTCGGTTGCAGTCCTCTGGATTGTGTTTATGACAATCCTCTTGGCTTCCTTGGCCGCATTCAGCCGTGCTTCGTCCATCGTGTCGTTTATGTAGGCCTGAGCCTCTGTCCTCGCTTCAGCCTTCATGTTCTCGATAAGAACATTCTTGGCTTCCTGAGCACTCATTCCTGCAATCGTCTCAAGCTGCTTGTTGGCCTGAGCGCTCAGTCTTTCATATTCTTCAGTTTTCTTTGCAAGGATTTCCTGCTGAGCCTGGAATCCGGCCTTGGCGTTGTCAGTGTCGCGCATCTTCCTCTGCAGTTCGGAGTTCTGCTGGTTCAGCGAATTCTCTTTCTGCTTGATTCGGTTCTCGGCCTCCTTGATCTGGCCGTTCTTCTCATTAATGTACTGCTCATGCTCACTCTTGAGCTGAAGGAACTTCTCCTTCGCCTGATGAATCTTGTCCTTCTTGATACCTTCCGCTTCAATCTCAGCCTTGGCGATTATCTCATTCTTCCTTCCTTTCAGAACTATCCTCTGAATGATTATGTAAGCCACCAGCGCGACAACAGCGCCGATCAGGACTCCTATAAAAAACTGCAACATAATATCAATAAATATTTAATTGTTCTAATCCTTAACTATTCGCGGCTATGGACTGCCCTGTCCCCGACATGCGGTCCACGATCCCGGACGGACACAGGCAAAAAGCGACCGAGTGTCCGGAAAGGAAACAGATCGATCGCTTGAAAAATCAAAAAAAAGCCGTTAGTCGCTTGTCAGAAATCTTAATGATAAGATTTGAGATCCGCACCGGTTCAGAAATCCACCGTCACGCCGAAGGCGCAATCCCCGAAGGTAACCTTGGCCCGTCATAGCCGGCTCGAGCAAACTCGGTTCCGAAGAACTTGTTGATTTGAGCACGTGGGACTAACGGCCGACTTTTTCAACATTTTTTATATAGGACTCAACATCCTCCTGAAGTTTTTTCGCCTCAGCTTCAGCATCAGCGAGTCTCTTCTGGTAGGCCAACCTGCCGACCGCCTCGTTCAGGGCGACAAAGGAAAGTTTGTCAGAGAGAGTCTTGTTAGGGTACTTGGCATCGTACGCCGTCAGTTTCTGATTGATGGCGTCAGCCGCGAGCCTCATCATCCTTTCCATTTCAGGCGAAGAGGCGACGAGTGGATATTCATTGCTCGCGATCTTTATCTTTATGTTCTGTCCCATTCCTAATTCTCAAGCAAGGCGACACATTTGTCAATCTCCCTGATCAGTTTCTCAATCTTTTCCTTAGCGGCGGAAGTGTCTCCGCCGGCCCCGAAAGCTTCAGACAGATGAAGGTTGTCAATCTGTTGTTCCAAATCTTCAATCCGCTTCCTGCAGGACTCATTTTCGGCCTCGCTCCGCGCAAGCTCAGCCTGAAGCCTTTCCCGCTCAGACTTTTCCGCCTCGTACAGCGCAATCAACTTTTCGATATCCGTTTTTATACCTTCAAGCATTCTTCCGGCCTGTTTTTACCTGCCTGAGCGCAAATTTAGTAAAATATCTTCATTTGCACAAGTACTTCAAATAGCTCTCTCAACCGGACTCGACGAATCTGTCTCGGCGGACATCCCGAATACTTTTTCACGTCCAGATGCGGCCACAAGATGATTTGCTTAACTTAAGCAAAAGTTATAATTTTGCGCCAGCATGCCAATAACAACATTACCATGACAATAACAGTGGAAAACAGGGAAATACCGGTACTGCTTCTGACGGGATACCTCGGAAGCGGCA
>CAZXVE010000029.1:0-13009 GCA_964644125.1 uncultured Muribaculaceae bacterium | reverse complement strand
CTATGCTCAATGTTTCGGACGGGAAACTCTTTCCTCCCTCGTTGAATGCTATTATGCGGTAGCTGTAAATGTGACCTGGGACGATTTCAAGGTCGGTTGAGACTTCATTGCCGTTTGTTTTCAGATTTTTCAGTATCTTTCCGGAGTCGAATGCTCCGTCATCCATGCGGGTCTGGAGAATGTAGCCTGTCGGGGCGGAAGTGGCTTCGAGAGAATCGACGGTGGCTTTCCAGGAGAGTCTGACCTTGCCGTCGGACGGGGCTCCGGAAAAAGTGGATGCAAACGAATTCACAGGCAGTGGCTGGACGGCGTAGTCGCATCCGTATCTTGCACTGAGGTATTTCAGCATTCCCTTGTATATTGCACGGCTGACCGTGAATCTGAACGAGGGATCAAGCCCGAACTTCATGTCAGCGAAATTCTGGTGAGAAAGCAGTTCCAGCAGCATGGCCGGTACAGTCGCAGTCCTTGATTCACTGTAGGAACGGTCCCAAAGTCCCCTTCGGCTCCAGTCTGGACAGAACTCCTTGCGCAAATCATTGACTATTTCTGTCTGCACGAAGTCTGCGTACATCCTTTGCTGAAGCCTGTCTTCTCCGTTTGCGAACTTGTCGCTGCCGTCGCACAGCAGTGTGTAGATGGACAAGGTTCCGACGATCGAGTCATTCACTGTGGTTCCGGCATCGGTGTGGAAAGCAAACGAAAGATCTATCGGGATTTTCAATCCGTCTGCCTTCGGATTTGTCCGGGAACCGCCAGTCATCCAACCGACCCATGCACCGCGGTCTCCGTAGTCTGAAGTATAGTCATCCTCGTATTTGCCCAGTATTGTTGAGTCGGCTCCAGCCCATTGCATCCAGTACAATGCTCCTTCCGCGAAAGAAGGAAGACCGGAGGTGGTATATTCACTTGCCGGCTGGTCTTTACGTCCGCGCGCGATTTTTCCCATGCCGCCGCCGAAGCGCACTGCATCGGCGGTGATTACAGAGTTTCGGTCGGACTCGTTACCTTTTTGCAGAACGTTGTCCAGAATCACGCACCCTTCTGTCCCTTTGTCGAATTCGAACGTTCCAAGATAGATCCAAGTGCCTCCGCCCATCTTCTGGTTAACCAGGAATTCGTTTTCGCCCCCAAGATGCCTGACCGTGTAGTGTGCGCTCCTTGTACTTCGCGGGAGACTCTTGTAGGAAATGTAGACTGAATATTCCCCCCTCTCGGGTATTTCAGGAATCCAGCGCGCTTCTGCTGTCCTGCCTTTGCCTTTCTCGTGGCATTCCGCCTGTCGTGCCGTTCCCATCAGGAATGGATTTTCATCACCTGAATATGTCTGCCTGACATCGGCAAATCCTGTTCCGGCATTTGACCATGTGCCTGTTTCCGAGTATTTTCCCTCCGTTCTGACCCCTGTGCCGCGTCCTTCTTCAAATGCAGGGTCGTTGTCTGCAATAATCTCGTTTGTCTGGATATCCCTTTCTCGGGGTGTCATAACATAGGCTCCTGCGTTTTCAAGCATCGGGATAAGGAATGGAAGAACATAGCTTTGTGTGTACATGTCCTCAACGGTCTGGAAAATCGGTGCTCTCTGCCACTCCCACCGGTCTGTCTTCTCTTCAAAATAGCGTCCGTGACTCTGCCACAGCGCTATGTTGCGTCCGCTAAGGCCCTTGACGAAATTCATTTGACCTTCCCTGACGATGAACGGGTGAACATTGCGCATGTCTTTGGTCCTGAACTTGTCGTCTATGGGTTTCCCGTCATTCCCTGTTTGCGGCATGACGTAGGATTCCAGATTGTTCTTGCCTACATAAAGGTTGCCGATGCTGTATTTTGAGCAAGATTCCGGCAGCATTTCAGTCAAAGTCTCCTTCAGCCATTCCAAGTCCTGTTTCCTCCATGGAAAATCGCCCATTGAGGACGTGAAGTAGAAATCCAGATTGTAACCTCTCCTCACGACTTTGTTTGCCTTGACCTGAGATGATACATTGGTTCTTTTGACCATCAGATTCTGAAGCGAGTCAACCGCATCCTTGAAATCTTTTACTGTTTGTGCTCCAAGGCCTGAAGACATGATGAAGCCGGTGGCGATGGCAGTCAGGATTCTTTTGAACATATGTTTTTGAGGCGTTTTGTCATGTACAGTTCGATGGCCAGCGTAATTATCGAAGAAATTGCCAGCGACATGCAATCAGCTGCGAAGTCCAGTGCATCGCAACTTCTGTATTCGGTGAATGATTGTCCGATTTCAGTTCCTGCGGCTATCATGCATCCGATCATGAATATCATCAGAATGGAGAACATCACACCGGATAATTTCCTCCCGCGTTGGAAGAATGCCAGATGGCAGAGAAGGGGAAAGGGAAAGAACATGATGAAATGAACGACCTTGTCCATGGGGATTCCGAACAATGTGTCGTTCCCGACATCAGGAATGTCGGAGAAATGGCCGAAACAGCAGTAGGCCACGGCTACAAGGTAGATAATGAACAGAATCAGCGCGCAGGCTTTCGCTTTCTTCATGGTCATGGTGCTATCTAAGAATGATTTCTCCGAAGAATTCCGGTCTGTGGAAATCCGGGTTTGGAGTCTTGATCGGATTCCAGCTCAGAAAGTGAGGGTGTGCTGTCAAGTCGCCGCATTTGTAGAAATTGCCTCTGAGGCTGACCGGCAGGTTGTCTTTGTCTATTCCTATCAGTTCGAATGGAATCAGCATTGCTACGGTCCATCCGAAGATCCTGTCTTTGACTGTTACCGGTTTTCTGTCAAGTGAACTGTAACGTATGACGCTTGATAGCATGGATGGAGGAATCATAGTCTTGTCTGTTCTGCTGGTTCTTTTTGATGCAAGCAGCGATCCGATGCAGGTAAGCTCGAAATTATAATAGGTTCCGTCAAACGGGTCCGTTACGAAAAACTCGCAGCAGCTGTCTTCCCAGCTGTTGCCGTTGTCCTCAAGCACAGTTGCGCGAAGGTCCAGGCCCCTGACATGGAACATAACGGCAAGATGGTCAGCAGTGCGGGCGATGGAACCGTTGCAGTCAGGGGCATATTGTGCAACCTTTGGCCAGTTCCGCTCGCATACCGCGAATTTTGCCGCGCCGGCTTCCATTGCGAGATCCAGTTCCTGAAGATTCATTCTTTCAAGTCCTTCCAGGAAAGGGACCTTGATCTGTTTGACTGAGTTGTTCATGATGATTCGTGTATATATTCCTTTTTTCTAAAGGGCCTGCATGTCATTGAGTTTCCTGTAGTAGCCGTTCAGCGCGAGCAATTCTTCGTGTTTGCCGCACTCAACAACGTGTCCCTCGTCCATTACGATGATTTCGTCGGCGTTTCTGATTGTAGAGAGCCTGTGGGCGATGGCGATTGTGGTTCTTGTGGACATCAGTCTGTCAAGGGCTTCCTGTACGATTTTCTCCGATTCGGTGTCAAGGGAAGCCGTCGCTTCGTCCAGAATCAGGATTGGAGGGTTCTTCAGAATTGCCCTCGCGATGCTGATCCTCTGCCGCTGTCCGCCTGAAAGTTTCACACCCCTGTCTCCGATGTTGAAATTGTAGCCCCCATCTTTTTCCATGATGAAATCATGGGCATTGGCTATCTTGGCAGCTTCCATTACACTTTCCATGGTTGCATTCTCTACGCCGAAAGCTATATTGTTGAAAATTGTGTCGTTGAAGAGAATGGACTCCTGGTTCACGTTCCCGATAAGGCTTCTCAATCCGTTGATGCTCACATCTTTAATGTCTGTTCCGTCAATGGTGATCCTGCCGCCTGTCACATCGTAGAAACGCGGAATCAAGTCCACCAGGGTGGATTTCCCCGCCCCTGACGCTCCGACAATGGCGATTGTCTTTCCCTTTGGTATGTCAAAGCTGACATCGCTAAGGACATCCTTGTGCCCGGCAGGGTAGCGGAATGTGACGTGTTCAAAAGAAAGTTTTTCTTTGAAGGTGTCAAGCTGCTCAGGCTCCTCTGCTTCCACGATGTCGTTCTCTGCATTGAGAATCTTGTTGATTCTGTCCATTGAAGCCATGCCTTTCGGGATGGCATAGCCGGCTTTCGCAAAGTCCTTGATCGGGTTGATGATGCTGTAGAGGATGACCATATAATAAATGAACATCGGAGCGTCGATACCACCCTTGTCCCCGAGAATCAAGGTGCCTCCGAACCAGAGAACAATCACGATGAGGACAGTGCCGAGGAATTCGCTTACAGGATGTGCAAGAGACTGGCGGATCACTACCTTGTTGGTCTTTCTGCGCATCGAATCGGTGGCCGTGTCGAAGCGGTCCGTCATTTTCTTCTCAGCCAGAAAGGCCTTGATGATGCGGAGCCCTCCGAGTGTTTCCTCGACCTGAGACATGACCTCGCTCCAAACCTGCTGCATTTCTGTTGACCTTTTCTTGAGCGTTCTTCCTACCACTCCCATAATCCACATCATCAGTGGAGCGAACAAAATGGTGAAGGCAGTCATCTTCCAGCTTATAACGATCAGTGCAGCAAAGTAGAAGATGATCAGGATAGGGTTCTTGATGAGCATTTCCAGAGATCCGGTGATGGAATTTTCGACTTCCATCACGTCACCGCTCATCCTGGCTATGATGTCGCCTTTCTTCTCCTCCGAGAAGAAGCCCAGCGGCAGAGAGAGGATTTTCTTGTAGATGTCAAGCCTTATGTCCTTCACGACTCCAGTCCTGATCGGTACCATGACTGCCGCCGAACCAAAGTAGCAGGCCGTCTTGAGTCCGGTCATCACGACAAGAAACAGGCATAGGATGAGAAGAACCGTGGATGGGCCGTATGTGGCAATCCATTGCTCCAGCATGTAGTAGACATTTGTCGTGGCGACGTCCCCCATATCCTTGAACGGAAGGCTCCAGACTTCATCCCATGGGGTGAACGTGTACACTTTGTTGCTGATGTTGAAGAGTATGCGGAGCATCGGAACTATCAAAGCGAATGAAAATATGTTGAACACCGCTGAAAGGATGTTCAGCACTACTGCGCTGCATATGAATTTCTTGAATGGAGCGATGTAGCGCTTCATCATTGATAAAAAATCTTTCATTTTCAGAGTATTTTCTCCAACCAGTGGAATATCAGGAATATTCTTTTGAGCAAGATATCATAGTCCAAAGTGTCTGCCGTGTCGGTCACCTTGTTGGTTTTCATTGTAATTCCCGAGGTGAAGACTGCACAGACAAGACCTGCGCCTACAAAAACCTTCTGGTCTCCGAACCGGCTGTGGAACATTTCCGTAAAACTTTTGCTGCCGTAGTAGCTGGTCGCGATGTCCAGACCGAGACCTTGGCCCTCATTGGCCCGTGTCAGGTCGAACGTGTACTGCCCTCCGCTGAGCATGATCAGAAAATCCTTCCTTTCCTTGTGCAGGGGTTCCAGCGTGCTTCCAAGAATGTCCAGGACTACGGTGGAGTGGATTTTTTCCAGTGTTATGGTTTCCCCGTTGACCGGGTCTTTCAGCTTGCCTTCTCGGATGTCTTTCATCAAGGCTTCTGCGCCTGCCGAATTCCTTTCCTTTGCATCTGTTGCTACAAAGATGATGTTCTTTCCGTAGGACCGTCCCAACTGCTTCATTTTGCTGAACATTTCTGCAATGCTGATCATTGCCGCGACTCCGGATGCATTGCTGTCAGCCCCAGGATAGAAATTTCCTTCGATGATTCCATGGCTGTCATAATGAGCAGAGACTATTGTGTACATCTGTTTGGCATTCTCTCTGTTTCCCGGGAGGAATCCGATGATGTTGCGCCCGACGGCATCGTCCACGTTAAAGGAACGGCTCCAGCTTCCGTCGAAAGGAGTCAGCCCGGCATTTTCGAATCGTCTTGACAGCCAGAGTGCAACCTCGGCGGCACCCCTTGTGCCTGTAGCCCGTCCCTTGAATATGGTGTCAGTGAGAAACTCCACCTGCATTCTGAGGTCATCGGCGTTGATGATTTTTTCGGCATTGCGACCTGAAGGCACCATTTTGACCCCCTCTTGCTGTGCCAAAATTTCCCCTGCGTTCATTACGAGGAGAATCATAGCGAAAAAATTACTTAAAAGCGTCTTCAAGGCACGATAAATGTTTATCTTTGCAAACTGCAAAATTAGGAATTTTAAGGCTTAAAGTAAAATAATATTTCTATGAAAAGGTCTGCACTGACACTGTTTTTCCTGTTGTGCCTGGCATTGGTTTCCAATGCGCAGTACGATAAGGATGTGTTCAATTTCAGGGGACGTCAGGCCTTGGCATCAGGACGGTATTCGGAAGCCATTGGACATTTCAACGTCCTTGCGCGTCTTGACTCGACTGATTGCTGGACATTTTTCTACAGGGGTATCGCGAAGTACAATCTGGGAGACTTGCGCGGAGCGCAAACCGACTTCAACACTTCAGTCCGCCTGAATCCGGTATTTACCAACGGCTACCATTTCAGGGCAATCACTCTCAGCCGTTTCGGAAAATATGACGAGGCACTGAAGGATCTTGACAGGGCGATGGAACTGCGACCAGGACTTGACGGCCTTTACTTCAGCAGGGGAGTGACCTATTTCCTTGCCCAGCAGTTCGACAAGGCGGTTGAAGATTTTGACCGGTACATCCGCAAGGAACCGAAGGATCCTTCCGCCTATCTTAACCGAGGAGCGTCCTATCTGTTCCTGAATGACACAACCAAGGCTCTTGATGACTACAACCGGGCCATCAAACTGGATCGTTTCGATCCGGAAGGCTACATCCGGAGAGGACGTGTCCATGCCTTGAAAAAAAACTACAAGGATGCGATAGCCGACATGGACAAGGCCATTGAACTTGACTCAACCAACACGCTGGCCTATTTCAACAGAGCCCTGATGTACTACGATCAGAACAACTACAATGCGGCGATGAACGATCTGAACCGTGTGCTCAGGGATGAACCGGGCAATGCACTTACACTTTACAACCGAAGCCTCATCAACGCGCAGGTCGGCAACATGGATAACGCTCTTGCCGACATGGACCATGTCATAAACATCAATCCTGAAAATGTGCTTGCCTATTACAATCGTGCTTCATATTTCGTGCGTATGGGAAGATGGGATGATGCGCTGGATGATTATGACAAGGCCATAGAACTCTATCCTGACTTTGCCAAAGCCTACCTGAACAGGTCCTATGTAAAGAATATGCTTGGAAAGACCAAGTCATCAAAGCAGGACTATGACATCGCGCAGAAGAAGGTTGAGGAATACCGGGCAAAAAATGCCTCCGCTGAAGGGTCTTTCGCCGACACCACCAAGAAATACAGTTCCCTGATTGCTCTGGATGCTGATTTCGCCAAGAAAGATTTCGATAACGAACTGCTGCAGAACAGGGACATAAACATTCGTCTGAAGCCGTTGTACAAATTCAGTCTGTCAGCTCAGCGCGACAATCAGAATTTCGCTCTTCGGCACCGCTATGAAAACCCTCTCATTGACAAGTTCATCGCTGATTCTCCTGTGGCGATGGCGGTCTCGAACTCTGATTCGCTTGCGAAGCCGGTGTTCGCCAATGGAATAGATGCATCGCTTTATGGTGACACTTATCTTTCCGCAGGCAATCCCAACTCGTTGTCCGATGCTGACAGATCCTTTATCCGCGGACTGTATGCTGTCCAGTCCAAGCAGTACACTTCCGCGCTCAACCATTTTGACGCCGCTGCAAATGCGGAGGATTCCGGAAAATATTCGGCATATTACAAGGCTTTCTATCACCTTAACCGCGGTGTGCTGAGGGCGGAGATGATCGATTTCATATCTTCAATCGAGAACAATGTTCAGACTTTGACAATGGATGACAAAGGCACGACAAGAGCGCGCGTGCGCGATCAGGTCAGCAGAACATATGATTATTCCGAAGCTATAGAAGACATGCTGGCTGCCGACAGGATTCTTCCAGGAATTCCTTATGTGCATTTCAATCTCGGCAACCTTTACTGTCTTTCGTCGAAATTCGTTGAATCCGTTGACAGCTACACAAAAGCTATCGATCTTTATCCTTACATGGGAGATGCCTACTATAACAGAGGTCTTGTTCTGATTTATCTTAAGGATAAGGAAAAAGGGTGCATTGACCTGTCCCGTGCAGGAGAACTTGGGGTCGGAGATGCGTACAGTGTGATTTCGAAATACTGTGAGGAGGACAAGAACTGATGCTTGGGTTTCTGAGTCTTTCCAGCGGCAGCTGCGGCAACTGCTATTATCTTACTGACGGCCAGTCCGGACTGCTTATAGATGCAGGCGTGAGTGTGCGCCGTCTGAAAAAAACTCTTATGGAACATGGCTTGAGCACTGACTCGTTCCAGGCGGTATTCGTGACTCATGACCATCTTGACCACATAAGGCATCTCGGGTCATATTGCAAGCATCTGAAGAAGCCGGTTTTCGCAACAGGCACTCTTCATGATGCACTGTCGCGTCACACTTTCACGAAAGATTACATTTCCGGTTTCCGATGCGAATTGCCGGATTCCGGTCCGCTCCGGGTCAAGTTGCGAATGGATGTCCCTGAAGATTCCCTTCCTCTGGTAAGCCATTTCGTCGTTCCTCATGATGCGACCCAGACTGTCGGCTACTTCATAGAATGGGCAGGGGCGAAATTCTTTCTGATGACTGATGCCGGCAGAGTTACGGACGAAGCAATCGAATATGCAAGGCGGGCAGATACAGTTGTCATCGAGTCAAATTACGATTCGGGAATGCTGATTGGCGGCCCGTATACCCATGAACTCAAGATGCGGATTTGTCAGGGCAATGGCCACTTGAGCAACGATGAGTGTGCATCGGCTCTCAGACGCGTGTGGCATCCTGGCCTGAAGAATGTTTTTCTCTGCCATCTCAGCGAGAACAACAACACTCCTTCGCTTGCGTTCGAATCTTCTGCCGAAGTGCTCAGATCAATAAGTTTGGACGGTGGCCTGACCGCAAAGGAAGTTACAAATCTCCAGACTCTTCCCCGCACTCATGCCTCATCGTTTTTTACTCTGTAGTCCTGCCTGCAGATAGTGGTGATGCCATTCCTGAAATCTCCTTGTAGTAGACCGGAGTATGGCTTGTGTCATCGCTGAATATTCCTATCAGATCGCGCAGGATCAGATCCGGGCGGACCACGCCGCTTTCCCAGAAATCGTTGCCGCCTTTGGAATTCAGGCGACGGTTGTCGTTCCAGACAACTCGTTCGGGAGAGTAGCCTGCCGCAGCGGAATTTTTCTGAATATTCATCAGAAAATCCTCGAATAAAGGATTGACGGACAACAATTGGTCCAGAGTCTGACACCATCCGACATTCATCCAGAGATCGGCTTGCTTTGACAATGAATATGCGGCTTCCACTGTAATCTGACCTGAAACTGAACTTCCTGGTACGGTTCCAAGAATTTCGCCGCCGGCATCGCAGAACAGATTCGTCAGGTAATTCAGCTGGCCCGGAATGAACCATTGGTCTTTGTACGGAATGTTGACAAGTATTTTTCTCCTGCCATGTTGCGGATTATCCTCTTTCTGCTCCTGATTCCGGTCAGCATTATGATGTCCTTTTCCAGCAGCCAGCTGTTTAATCTGAATTGAATCCCTCAGGCTCATGTAGTTCCCTGACACGGTTTTCAACACAGAGTCCGCTATCTCCATTTTTCCGGTCAAGGCTCCGAACAGGCGTATGTACGCAGCTCTTGCCAGCGGATGCGTTTCCAGATGCTCGTTTATGGTGAATGTCTTGATCCCCAACGATTCCAGCTTTGCTATAAACTGCGGTTTGGCCGGAGAAACAGTATATGTCAGTACCAGGTCCGGTTTCAGATCCAGGATCTTTTCGTAGTCCGGGTTGGCATCATAGCCGATGTCAGTTATGGCACCGTCGGCAATCTTTTTCATGACTTCCGGTTCGCAGACATATTCGCCGCCCGAAACTCCGACGATTGCGGAATCGGCTTTGATTGCACTCAAGAATCCGACGTGGGAGGTGCTCATTACTATCAACCTTTCAAGTGGTTTGCTGACAATCAATGTGTCGCGGCTTCCATCGAAAGGAGATATCGAAATCGCACAGTAACCGCCATCCGCTCGCTCTTCGATTTTGGCATAAGCAGGCTCATGTGCATTCTCGGGAGTTTCTGCCGCCTCTTTTCTTGCGCAAGCTGCGGTGATGGTCGCGA
Organism: uncultured Muribaculaceae bacterium; assembly: GCA_964644125.1. Classification (GTDB taxonomy): domain Bacteria; phylum Bacteroidota; class Bacteroidia; order Bacteroidales; family UBA932; genus Cryptobacteroides. Next base: position 2,837 of record CAZXVE010000029.1, on the reverse strand, counting down.
GTGCAAGAGTCAGTGCTATGCTTTTATGGAATTTCATCGTTTGACTTGATTTTGCCGCAAATTTAATTGTTTTTTGCTATCTTCGAGGACTTATTGGTATGATATGGGAAAATATGACTTTGATGAGATGACGGTCAGGCGTGGTACTGATTGTGTCAAATGGGATGCCGACAGTCCGGTCGGGCCGATTTCCGAGGATGTGATTCCGCTATGGGTGGCGGACATGGATTTCAAGGTGGCACCGGAAATAGTCGAAGCGTTGAGAAACAGAGTGGACCAGAAAATTTTCGGCTACACCCATGTCCCTGATTCATACTATGAGTCCGCCATCAACTGGTGGCAGCGCCGCAGAGGCTGGCACACTGAAAAGGACTGGTATCTTTACATTGCTGGAGTCGTTCCTGCCATGTCGGTGGTCGTAAAGGCTTTGACTCAGTACGAGCTCATCAACGGCGAGGTCGTTGAAAGACCGGACCGTGGACGGGGTCCTCACGGGGAACTGCCCAAGATGATCATTCAGAGCCCTGCCTACAATTGTTTCTTTTCAACGGCAAAGAACAACCTGTGTGATTTGTCCGTCAACAAGCTGATTTATGACACCGAGGGAGATCAGGCAACATGGTACATTGATTTTGAAGACCTTGAAAAGCGTGCGGCCGACCCTATGGCGAGGGTTCTCCTCTTCTGCAACCCTCACAATCCTTGCGGCCGTGTCTGGCCGCGCGAGGATCTTGAAAGAGTGGCTGACATCTGCCGCAGGAACGGTGTGATTGTCATCAGTGATGAGATTCATTGTGAACTTGAGATGCCCGGGTATCATTTCACCCCGATGGCGTCCATTTCCAAGGCTTCTCAGGACAACACTGTCACAATGAACTCTCCGAGCAAATCATTCAATATCGCAGGACTCGGAATCTCGAACATCATCACCAACAATCCGGACTGGAGGAAGATGATAGACAGAGTCATCAACATCAATGAACTTTGTGATGTCAATCCTTTCGGAGTACTGGCTCTACAGGCTGCCTACAATGACGGTGAACCTTGGCTTAAGGAACTTAATGAATATCTTTACGGTAATTACCGCACTCTGCTGTCGTTCTTTGAGGAGAATCTCCCTGAGTTTCCGGTCAGCAAACTTGAGGGTACTTACCTGGTATGGGTGGATGTCCGTGCTTTGAACATGTCTGCTGACGAAATCGAAAACAACTTGTTGATCAACGATAAGGTTTGGATCAATTCAGGAGTCATGTACGGTTTGGACGGCTTTGTGCGTATCAACATCGCTTGTCCTCGGGCTCGTCTCCAGCAGGGGCTTGAACGCATTGCCAAAGGATTCCGGCGGCTGCTTTCTAGAAAATAACCTTGAAATCAAGTACTTTGTCCTGACCTATGGTTCCGCTTACATGGGCGGAACCGTTCTGCCGTGTCATGAGCCGGTTCCTTCCAGCAAGCTCGATGGTGACCAGGTCTCCGGTACGGATGTAGATCATGCGTGTCGCCTGTACCAGAGCGTCTTCGATCATCTCAAGCGAAGCCGTGCCAAATGAGAACAGTTCTTCTCCATTGCAGTTCAGGCGGAAATCTTCGCAATTGTCCAGCCTATGTTGCGGATACATCGGGTATGGAAGAAATGATGTGTGGTCCAGGCATATGGCTTGTGCGAAACTTTCCGCCGTTCCGTCAATCATGTTTTCCGGCCAGATGAGCATTCCGAAGCCTATGCTGTCGTAGTATCTTGAAGCGAATTTCTTGCTTATGCTGCGGCCAGGCTTGAGTACGTGCGCGAATAGAACCGGAGAATATGTCAATTCATCAACAAACTCCGGAGGGTAGAAATCTTCGTTGTCTTTCTCCCATGTCGTGTCAGGACGCACAATGATGTGGCCTGATCTTGTTTTTACTATAATGTTCATTGTTGACCCTATGGCTTGAAAGTGTTGCAATTCCGGCGATAGCCGGCTTATGATCCGGCTTATGATAAAGTATAGGGTCAGAACAATTTCCCGCCTCCGAATTTGTCCTTGAGCCCGGCGACAGCATTGTCGAAGTCTTTCCCTTCCAACGGCTTTTTCATTTTTGCTTCGCGAGCCTTGTCCGCTTCTTTCTTTTCCCTGTCGAATTGCTCTTTCAAGCGGGAGAACTGACATTTGGTGTCCATTGTGAACTCTCCGTTCTCTATCCAAGCGAAATAGGTGGGCTCGGTTTCGTAGATTTCCCGTGCCGTTTTCCCCTTATGTTTGCCGAAACTGATTGTCGGCTCGTCGTTTTTGCCAAGTATGAGTCTTCCTGCATAGTCAACGGTGCGGGGACGACCGGCCACTCCTGACAGAAACGCTACATCGTTCTTCAGCACTTGCTCGTGGTATTTGCTTGGATTCTGATACATGTCCAACTGCCCTTTGAGAACCTCGTAGGTAGCCATTGTGTCAGCCTCGGCGGAATGCGCATTCTCGAAATCCTCCCCTCCGCAGTAGAAGCGGTAAGCGGCCTTCAGGTTGCGCGGCTCCATGTAGTGGTAGATGGTCTGAACATCGACCATCTGTTTGGCATGCAGGTCGATGTCCGTAGCTTCGAGCGTCGCCATAGCCTTCGACTTGTTCTCCGGGGTGTTCTTCGGATCGGCAAGTCTGCATTTGCAGTAGGCCCGCACTCTTTCGATTTCCTCCGCTAGCATGGGCAAGTCGAATTTTGTGGAGTTGTAGCCGGCAAGATCGCTGTCTCTCAACCATCCGACAACCTCAGCCGCAATCTCGATGAACTTTTTCTCTCCGGCAACATCCTCATCCTTTATCCCGTTCACCTGACTTGCACCGGGGTCAATAGGATGCTGTTTT
>CAZXVE010000028.1:0-13155 GCA_964644125.1 uncultured Muribaculaceae bacterium | reverse complement strand
GCAGCAAGGCACCGCCGCCGGAAAGGAATATTCCGTTTTCAACGATGTCTGAATATAATTCCGGAGGTGTCAGTTCAAGCACATGCAGAATGGAAGACTCCAGCTTTGCGATTGACTTGTCAAGACAATGTGCAATCTCCTGGTATGTGACTGCGGCCTCTACCGGGTGGGCCGTCATAAGGTTAGGTCCTCTGACAATGTGCGGTTCCGGTTCCTCGTCAAGATCCGGAATCACGGCTCCGACGGCGATCTTGATCTCTTCAGCTGTCGTTTCTCCAATCTTGATGTTGTGCTGCTGGCGCATGTAGTACTGGATGTCGCTGTTGAAAACATCTCCGGCAGTGTTGATGCTCTCCTGCACAACGATGCCGCCAAGGGATATTACAGCGATTTCGGCAGTTCCACCGCCTATGTCGACGACCATGTTGCCTCTAGGCGCTTCCACGTCAAGGCCGATACCGAGCGCAGCTGCCATAGGTTCGTAAATCAGGTAGACATCCCTTCCGCCTGCATGTTCGCAGGAGTCGCGGACGGCCCTGATTTCCACCTGGGTACTTCCTGAAGGAATGCCGACCACAATCTTGAGGTTCGGGGTGAAGAAAGACTTCTTCTTGTTGTTAACCTGCTTGATGAACCCTTTGATCATCATCTCCGCAGCATTGAAGTCCGCAATCACGCCGTTCCTCAGAGGGCGTACGGTCTTGATCCCCGGATTGGTGTGCTCATGCATGAGTTTGGCCTGACGGCCGATAGCTATGCATTTGCCGGTATTATTGTCTATCGCGACGATGCTCGGCGCATCCATCACAATCTCGTCATTCCTGAAAATGACCGTGTTGGCTGTTCCGAGATCCATCGCTATTTCTTGAGTCAGAAACGAAAATGCCATAACTGTACTTGATCCAAATTCTTTGATAAATTTTGTTGTGTACTATACAATTTGTAAATATACAAAAAAAGTTATATTTGCGAGAATATTATGAGCAGAAATAAAATTTTAATCGTTATGGCTGCCGGAAGCGGGGTGAGAATGGGTGCTTCGGTTCCGAAGCAGTTTCTGGATCTTGGCGGCGTGCCTGTCCTCCGCAGAACAATCGAGACTTTCCTTTCCGCAGAGCCCGGCATCAAGGTGATTACCGTTCTTCCGGAAGAGCATCTTTCTTTCTGGAAGGGCTATTGCCTGTCCTCTGGTTTCAACTGCCCGCAGACTCTGGTTGCCGGAGGATTCACCCGGTTTCATTCTGTAAGAAACGCATTGCAAAAGGTCCCCGACAATGCCGTGGTGGCCATTCACGATGGCGTGAGGCCGCTTCTGTCAACTGATTTGATCAAGAGAATGTTCGCGCTGATGGACAGCGGCGATGTCAGGGCTCTGATCCCGGTGGTCCCGTCGGTCGATACCCTCAAAGTCATTGACAGGATAAAGGATGAGGGTGGTTCGGAAATCCTTGTCTCGCCGGAAGGGGAGGCCGTTGACAGAAGCCGTATTTTCGGAGCTCAGACTCCGCAGATGTTTCTGTCCGAAGACATCAAGGGCGCATATTCACAACCATTCGACACCGCTTTCACCGATGACGCATCGGTTGCCGCAAAAAAAAGAATACCCCTCTCGTTCTGTGAAGGAGAGAGATATAATTTCAAATTGACAACCCCTGAGGATCTTGCTCTTGCAAGACTGATTATTTCGTCTTCTTTTCGTGGTCGTTAGACTGGTAGCTTGTACTTTTGTAGTCCTTGACCCAGACCTGGCGTTCGATGGCCTGGTCGAGAGAAATCATCGTTTCAGTTGACTGGATGTAAGGAATATTCTGGATCGTGTTGATGAGAATCTCCATCAGATGGTCATTGTCAAAGCAATATGCTTTAAGGAGAAGGGCGGCTTTACCGGTTACGAAATGGCACTCGACGATTTCAGCGATCTTCTTGAGATTTGCGACCACCTCAGAATATTTGTTGGCTTCAGAAAGCGTCACGCTTATGAAAGCACACACATTCAGACCCAAGGCCTGAGGCTTCACCAGAAGTCTTGATCCTGTGATTACTCCATTGACTTCCAACCGCTTTACTCTCTGGTGGATTGCGGCTCCGGAAACACCGCACTCACGTGCGATTTCCAGGAAAGGCATCCTGGCGTTGTTGACCAAGAATGAGAGGATTTTCTGGTCAATCTGATCGATGTGATAAGTTGCCATTGCTTTCGATTTATAACTGAATGGCCGCTAAATTATATAAAAAAAACTAAAAAGTCAAGATTTCCTGAAACGCCGGTGACCTTTTTCGGTAGGTTTTGAATTGTTGATGATCTCCAGGCAAGCTGCTTCCGTCAGGTCGGCGGCATCAGTCCCTTTCGGGATTCTGTAGTTGGATCCGGCGTGTTTGATGTACGGTCCGTAGCGTCCGTTGATAACCTGAATGTCATTGTCTTTATATTCAGCCATTACCTGATTGGCCGTGGTTTTGTCAAGGCCGCTTTCGATTATCGCTGAGCACTCTTCGAGAGTGATTTTGAGGGGGTCTTTGCCGCGGGGGATTGAAAAATTCTTCTCTCCGTATTTGATGTACGGTCCGAAACGGCCCTTCAAGGCGATTACGGCGATGCCGTTGTATTCTCCGACTGTACGTGGCAGCTGGAACAACTTCAGGGCATCCTCCAGGGTGAGGTTCTCGATCAGCTGGTCCTTTCCGAGAGAGGCGTACTGGACTTTCTCACCTTCGCCTTTCTGAATGTACGGTCCGAATTTTCCGAATTTCGCGAAAATCCTGTTGCCTTCCGGGTCTGTCCCGAGGTCCTTGGAAACATGGCTGTAGTTGCCGTCATGCAGCACCTCGTCGACCTTCTTGTGGAAAGGAGAGTAGAAGGTTCCGATAACATCGTTCCAGACAAGCTTCCCGTCGGCTATCTGGTCGAACTCTTTCTCGACATTTGCCGTGAAGTCATAGTCCATGATGTCAGTGAAATTCTTCTCAAGGTAGTCCGTCACGATCATTCCGATCTCCTGAGGAAGCAGTTTGCCTCTTTCTGCTCCGATTGTCTCTACCTTGGACGTCTCGGTGATGACTCCGTCCTTCAGCTCCAGGTCATTGACGGTGACTTTCTTTCCTTCCTTGTCCCCCTTGACGATGTAGCCTCTTCCGGTTGTCAGGGTGGCGATGGTAGGGGCGTAGGTTGAAGGACGCCCTATCCCAAGCTCCTCAAGTTTCTTGACCAGAGTGGCCTCTGAATATCTCATCGGGGCTGCAGTGAACTTGCATTCCGCGCATATTCCTTTGTCTTCCATCAATGTGCCGGCCTGAAGATCCGGCAGCATGACCTCTTCGTCCTCACCCTCCGGATTGTCGGAACTTTCCATGTACAGTTTCAGGAACCCGTCGAACAGAACCTGTGTGGCCTGCGCATTGAATTTTTCCGCCCTTTTGTCGGAGGACACCTTAAGCGTGGTGTTGAGTACTTTTGCATCTGCCATCTGTGAGGCTACAGTCCTTTTCCAGATCAGATTGTAAAGTTTCTGCTCCTGAGCCGTTCCCTCGATTTCTGTGTTCTCAATGAATGTCGGACGGATGGCCTCATGGGCTTCCTGTGCTCCCTTGCTGTGAGTCTTGTACTGGCGTGTCTTGGAATATTCAGGACCGAAATTCTCGGAGATGAACTTCTTTGCCGTGCCGAGAGCCAGTGTGGAAAGATTCGTGGAGTCGGTTCTCATGTAGGTGATGAGACCGCGTTCGTACAGGCTTTGCGCCACCCTCATCGTAACGCTGACAGGGGAATGGAGCTTTCTTGCCGCTTCCTGCTGGAGAGTGGATGTCGTAAATGGGGCGGCAGGGTACCTGTTCGCCTCTTTCTTCTCGACATCCGAGACCGCGAAACCGGCCCCGATGCAGTCCTGGAGGAATGCGTGTGCTTCTTCGATGGTCTTGAATTTCGTGTCCAGTACGGCCTTGACCTTCACGGATGCCGGCAGGCCGGCAGGATGGAAGAACGCCTCAATCTTGTAATACGCCTCGTTCTCGAACGCCATGATTTCCTTTTCCCTTTCGACAACAAGCCTGAGGGCTACAGACTGTACGCGTCCAGCTGAAAGTTTTGGCTGTATTTTCCTCCAGAGAACAGGTGAAAGCTCGAATCCTACAAGTCTGTCCAGGACTCTGCGTGCCTGCTGGGCATTGACGAGGTTCATGTCGATTGACCGCGGATTCTGCACCGCTCCGACTATCGCATCCTTTGTTATTTCGTGGAAGACGATTCTCCTTGTCTGTTCCTCCTTAAGTCCGAGAGTTTCGAAGAGATGCCAGGAGATGGCTTCTCCCTCCCGGTCCTCATCGGATGCAAGCCATACTGTGGAAGCGCTTTCAGCTGCTTTCTTGAGTTCTGCCACGACCTTCTTCTTGTCGGTGGGAATCACATATTCAGGAGTGAAATTCCTTTCGACATCCACGCTCAACTTCTTGTCCTGAAGATCCCTGATGTGTCCGAAACTGGATTTTACAACGTAGTCGCTGCCTAGAAATTTCTGTATAGTCTTGGCTTTGGCCGGAGACTCGACGATAACTAGATTGTCTGCCATACTGTACTATTTTACAAGCATTTCATAGATAGTTTGCCATTTCAATCTGCAAAGTAAACCACAAACTGGGCAATTTTCCAAATTTTGTTATAAATTTGTCCTTATTATGACCGCATCGACTCAAAAGAAAATCACAAAGTGGTTCTGGATACTGATAACGTTTCCGGTGCTGCTTCTCATCCTAATGATTATCCTTGTCTGGGCGTTCGCTGACATCCCTTCTTTCAAGGACTTGGAAAACCCTGACAACAAGTTGGCCACGCAGGTCATCGCTGAGGACGGTGAAATCCTTACGACATTCCACATCGAAAACAGAACCTATGTCTCCTACGAAGAAATTTCTCCGAACATAGTCCATGCGGCCGTCGCTACGGAGGACATCCGTTTCTACAAACATTCCGGAATTGATTTCAAAGGTCTCGGCCGTGTGCTTGTCAAGACCATTCTGCTGCACAATTCCAGTCAGGGAGGCGGCAGTACGATCACCCAGCAGCTTGCCAAAACGCTCTACCCTCGTGCCGAGATGCGCAGGAAGATTCCGGGAATATACCACGTCAGGATGGTCTGGATCAAACTGAAGGAGTGGATCACGGCCGTCAAGCTGGAGAGAGACTACACCAAGGATGAGATCATGACGATGTACCTCAACTCCATATTCTTCGGCAGCGGCGCCTATGGTGTGCGTTCGGCTTCCGAGACATTCTTCGGGAAACTGCCGTCCGAACTTACAGTTGAGGAGAGTGCCATGCTTGTGGGAATGGTCAACAAGCCGACAAGGTACAATCCGGCCATCAATCCGGACAAAGCCCTGGTCAGAAGGAACTTCGTCATAGGACAGATGGAAAAGGCCGGCTACATCGACAAGGCGCAGAGAGATTCCATACGTCTGATACCTATAGATTTGAACTATGAGGTTCAGGATCACAACGCAGGCCTGGCCCCTTATTTCAGAGATATGGTGCGCCGCGTTATGAACGCGAGAAAGCCCCGTCGGTCGGACTATACCGTAGCTGAGGACTTCTCCACCGATTCCCTTGCCTGGGCTTCCGATGACCTGTACGGCTGGCTTGAGAAAAACAGGAAGGCCGATGGCTCGAAATATGATCTTGACAGGGATGGTCTGCGAATCTACACTACCATCAACTACAAGATGCAGAAATATGCCGAAGAGGCCGTGGCTGAGAGGATAAAGGATCTTCAGGCGGATTTCCGCAGGGATTTGCGCAGCAAGACCAACAAACCTTTCTCCAATGATATCGATGAGGAGACAAGGGACAGGGTAATGCGTCAGGCGAGGCGTTGGAGCGATCGTTACAGAACGCTCAAGAAAGAGGGCAAGAGCGAGTCGCAGATTCTCGCCACATTCTCGCAGCCGGTGCGCATGCGGGTTTTCGCCTACAACAAGAAGGGCTATGCGGACACCACGATGACTCCTGACGATTCGATCCGTTACTACAAGTCCATACTCCGTACTGCATTCGTGGCTATGGAGCCGGGAACCGGGCATGTGAAAGCCTATGTCGGAGGTCCCAACTACCGCTATTTCAAGTATGACAACGTGCGTCAGGGCAAGCGTCAGGTCGGTTCTACAATCAAGCCGTTCCTCTACACTCTGGCAATGCAGGAGGGCATGACTCCATGTGACAAGGTCGTGAATCTGCCTCAGACGTTTGTGCTTCCTGACGGCAACACCTGGACTCCGCGAAGTACGGACAAGGAACAGTGGATAGGCAAGACGGTCACCCTGAAGTGGGGTCTGACGAACAGTTCCAACAACATCTCGGCTTACCTGATGAAACAGTTCGGGCCGGAGGCTATGGCTGACATGATGCACCGGATGGGCATCCACAGCCATATTGACGAGGTGCCGGCACTTTGTGTCGGGCCTGCCGACCTGTCTCTCTGGGAAATGGTCGCAGCTTACAACACATTCCCGTCCAGAGGTGTGTACATCGAACCTCTTTTCGTAACAAGAATCGAGGATAACCAGGGCAATGTCATCAGTGAGTTCACGAACCGTAAGCGTGAGGCCATAGGTGAGAACACTGCCTACCTGATGGTCAATCTGATGGAGGGCGTCGTCCAGGGAGGAACGGCTTCAAGGCTCCGCTACCGCTACAAACTGATGGGGGAGATTGCCGGAAAGACCGGAACTACCAACGACAATGCGGACGGTTGGTTCATAGGCTACACGCCAACTCTTGTGGCTGGAATATGGACCGGTGCGGAAGACCGTCAGGTGCACTTCCAGTCAATAACCTACGGTCAAGGCGCGCACATGTCCCTTCCGACCTGGGGCATATTCATGCAGAAGGTAATAGCTGACGGCACGTTGGGCGTTTCGGAGAATGACCGTTTCATCGCTCCGGCCGGAGTGAGCCTCAATCTGAACTGTACGGGGGGTGATGAAGATGCGTCCGCCGATGTGCAGCAGAAGACGGAAGATTATTATTTTGAATGATATAGGAGAATATTCATATGGGCAAGTACCAGAGGATTGCAGTGATTTATGGAAGCGACTCTTCAGAGTGGGAGGTCGCATGCCGCAGCGGGGAGTTTGTCGCTTCCCGCATAGACGGGACGAAGTACGATGTCTATGAGATTTTCGCACGTTTCGGGAAATGGTCTCTAGTGGCCATGAAGAAACGGGATGCCATGAGAGTCCCTTTCGCGGAGGGTGCCAGACCTGAAATAGACAAGACAGACTTTTCCGTTAACGTTTTCGGGGAGAAGGTCAAGTTCGATTATGCCTACATAGTGCAGCACGGCACACCTGGAGAAAATGGCCTGCTTCAGGGTTACCTTGAGATGCTCGGAGTACCGTTCAGTTCATGCAGCGCCTTTGTCTCGGCAATGGCCTTCGACAAGTTCGCATGCAAAAGCTATCTCAGGGATGTTGATTTCGTAAAACTTGCTCCTTCAGTCTTCGTACGCAGCGGGATGGATCTGGACAAGGTGACGGCCAAAGTGGAGAAGGAACTGACTTTCCCGGTCTTTGTCAAGCCTACCGACGGCGGGTCAAGTTTCGGAATCACAAAGGTTCATGAACCGTCGGGACTGCGCGAAGCCATCGAATTCGCTTTCTCTGAAGGCCCGACTCTGATCGTCGAACAAGGCATTCAGGGGCGCGAGTTCACCTGTGCGGCGTATTCCGATGCGGAAGGAGTCAAGTCCCTGCCTGTAATCCAGATTGTCACGGAAAATGACTATTTCGACTACGATGCCAAGTACAACGGCCACAGCCAGGAAATCTGTCCTGCTCCGATTGACGAGACTTTGAGCGGACATATTCAGGAAGCAAGCAAAAAAATATATTCCCATCTTGGATGCTCCGGCATCGTGAGGATTGACTACATTCTTGCTGATGATGGTCTTTATTTCCTGGAGGTCAACACAATACCGGGAATGACAAGTGCTTCGCTCGTGCCCAAGATGCTTCGGACGGCCGGTCTTGACATCACTGATTTTCTGACAGGTATAATTGAGAACCGGTAATCGGCACTGAACTTAAATCGAACACTTATGCTATTGAGGGATTTTCTTAATGAAGGAGTGGCTCGTCTTGAGTCCCTCTATCCGACCAAGGAGGCAAGAAACATCATGCTGATGCTCTGCGAGAGCAGAATCGGTACCAAAAGCTATACTCACATCGTTGAACCAGACTACCAGATAAAGGACAAGTCGCTTGATGGCCTTGCGGCCGATCTGGAGAGGCTGGCTTCCGGAGAGCCCGTTCAGTATGTGATCGGATTCGCGGATTTCTGTGACTTGAGATTCAAGGTCACGCGTGATGTCCTCATTCCGCGGCCTGAGACAGAACTGCTTTGCCGCGAGGCAATCAAAGTCGGATCCAGGATGCAGAGAATGAGAAAGGCTTATGGAAAATCGGCCAGGCCTGTCCGTGTGCTCGATCTCTGCACAGGTTCCGGATGCATAGCCTGGACGGTGGCCCTGAACATTCCGGGTGCCGAGGTGACGGGAGTTGACATCTCTGAAGGGGCGGTTGCGGTGGCTTCCGGCCAGGACTTCGCCGCCAGACTCAAAGAGACGGGAGCGCTGGCTCCGAAGTTCGTCGTGGGGGATGTGTTTTCAGAGTCGCCGGCGTTCGCTGAAGGTGATTTCGACCTGATTCTCAGCAATCCGCCTTACATTATGGAATCCCAGAAGGCTCATATGCGTACCAATGTTCTCAACTACGAACCTTCAACGGCTTTGTTTGTAAAAGACGAGGATCCTCTTGTGTTCTACCGTGCAATTGCCGGAATCTCCAGAAAGTGTCTGGCACCGGAGGGCAAGGGAATGGCTGAGATAAACGAAATCTTCGGGTCTGAGACTTCGAAGGTTTTTGTTGGAGCCGGTTTCCCGAAAACTGAGGTAGTCAAGGATTTTTATGACAAAAACCGCTTCGTTTTTTACTCGAAATAGGACTTAGACGCGTGTGCGCGCCTGATTTTTACAATTAGCCGTGGAATTTTTTCTTCTACGGCTTTTTTTGTGTCCCTTTGTATCGGAATATAACTATAAACTCATTGGAAATGAAAAATTTCGGTACAAGAAAAAGGTTTCCGGCACCGGTGGTGCCGGCCCTTGCGGCCATTGCCGCTCTGTTGTCATCCGCTTGCGGCAGGGTAGAGCAGCCTGCAACAGCACTGCTTGAACCTGCGACAGTGAACATGGAAATCCCTGGAATCTCCACGGAGAGCATTGCCAGAATGCTTGCGGAGCTGCCTCTTTCGGTCTTGCAGGTCAAGGAGGTCTTCAACGGGGTAAGCTCCTCTTCTTCCAACGGTTACGATGAGGAATATCCGTTTTCGAATCTTGTCTCCTGTCCAGGCTCCGGGGTGGGGGACGAAATGCTCCAGACGAAATCTGCTCCTGAATGTTCCGAACCTCTGCGGGATATGATTCTGACCGCTGTCTCTGACAATCCGGCGACACGTAGCGAATCTTCTTTCCTGGAAGCGCTGTCAGACTCCGGCCTGCAGATTTACTGGCCGTATTCTGAAGACTGGGACGGAACTTCATTGCCGGTGATTACATTCAACCCTGAGGACGCTGGAGGATATTCAGACATGGCGGATGAAGTCGGATCCAATGTGGGTTTCCTTCGCGAGACCCATCCTGATGGCTCATGGATCGTAAAGGAAGTGATTGTCGATGAAGAATATGCAAAAAATCATCCGGTTTGGGTAATCAACAGGAACGAGGATTCAGGGTACATGACTCCACAAATGGTGGAAGCACTTTATCCTGAGCAGTCGCCGTCTGTCGCAACACGGTCTTGCGAAGATTTCCGTACGTTGGTTCTGAAAGAATTCAAGGCTCACAGAAATTACGACTCGTGGCTTGCCGGAGGCTCGGAATTCTTTGTAAAATGCGGTTCCCTGGAGGGATTTACGGCCAAGACTGAGGATGAGCTGAAACTCTTCAGCCCGTCTGTTACGGATCTGATGATCAACGTGAAACGGAAACAGATCGGAAGAACTTTGCGCTTCAACACTTTACTTGTGTCAGAATGGACATCGCAGCTGGATGAATGCGTTTTCCTGATGACCGAAGACGATGGGGGAAAACGTACGTCCTGGAAGGCAACCGGCGTGGTGAAGATCAAGTCAAAATCCTATGGATTTGAGGTGGAACTTCCTCTCAACCGCAATGATGACCTTGTCTGGCGCGGCAAACTTTCAAGCAGCTATTTCGAAAAGAACAATGGTTCTCCGCACCGTTTCGGAGATGTCAGCGTCACGTTCAGTTTTCTTTAGTGCTTCAGTCAGGCCGGTTCCCGACGGATAAAATATCAGCTGGAAATATTTGTTTTCGATGGAAAATTCGTATATTTGCAATCCATTCCAACTTGTTTTGTCTGGAACGTGGAACGGTTCCGTAGCTCAGCTGGATAGAGCAACAGATTTCTAATCTGTGGGTCTAGGGTTCGAATCCCTACGGAATCACAAAAGAGGGGTTGACTTTTCAGTCTTCCCCTCTTTTGCGTTTATTGGGATCTTGGATTTTTTCAGTCCTTTTTTTGATTTCTGTGGCCCAACCATTCGAGGACAATGACCAGAACCGCTCCGATGGCCATCCAGATGATGGCGGATGCGGTTTGCGGGAGGATTATGGATGAAAGATCCATGCCGGTGCCGGTAAGAGCCTTGACTCCGGCTTCGGCCTGTTCCGCTGTCTGTCCTCCGCGCATCAGCTGGGCCGTCAGCAGGCTTGCCTTGTCACTCCATGGCCAGACTTTTACAAGAGAACCGAGCGTGAATCCGATCAGTGTAATCAGTGTAGGTCTTTCGTAGTGCCCTATCAGCCAGTGCAGGAATTTCGAGAAAGCTGCCAGACCCAGCACACATCCGATGGCGAACATGAAAAGAACCGGCCAGTTCAGCTCGCTCAGGGCGCGCATGATGAACTCGTATTTGCCAAGAAGCACAAGAATGAAACTGCCCGAAATTCCCGGCAGAATCATCGTGCAGATCGCAATGGCTCCGCAGACGAGAATGAACCAGGTCGCATCTGTGGTCTGGGTAGGAGAAAGAAGGCAGATCACCGCACCCAGCACGATTCCGAAGAGAAGCCAGATGCAATCGGAGAACTTCCATTTTTTGATGTCATGAAGCATGTAGACGGCCGACACGACGATCAGTCCGAAGAAAAACGCCCAGGTCTGGATCGGATGGTAGGCCAGCACATATTCCATTACCCTTGCGAGCGAGAACACGCTCACCAGCACACCGGCGGCGAGCCAGATCAGAAATGTCCCGTGAATTGTCTTCCAGAACTCTTTGAATTTTCCTTGCAGAACCAGTTTCCATGAGCTTGGGGAAAGTACGGCATTAAGAGCCTCGATGAGTTCATTGAATATTCCTGTGAGAAGGGCTATTGTGCCCCCGGATACTCCCGGAATGACATTTGCCGCGCCCATTGCGAATCCTTTGAGGGCTACGACGGCATTTTTGGCAATGTTTGACATAAATTTTTACTGAATCTTTGTGAGATAGCTTTTTATGGCCGTGAAACTGTCAAGCTGTGAGATGTTCTTGCCATCCGGATCGCAGATGACGAAGTCGAAGAGGTTCCCTTCCATTTGTCTGCGTCCTATCTTGAATCTGGCCTTGGACGTTCTGGCCATATATTCAATGGCGAAATCGGGGTCTTTGACCAGCGAGATGAAGAGATCCGGGGCCTGCTCCTCAAGTACATTCAACTTGTACTTTGAAGGTCTCCCGATCCAGTCGAGGTCCTTCTTGGTGATTGTTGTCTGGATGCTTGTGATCAGCCTGTCTTCATTGCCTATCTTGCGGAAATCCTGAAAGAACACGCAACCTTTGATGTTGTGTGACCGGAAAAAATTCAATATTGCTGTTTTGCAGGCATCGAAGGACTGATCCTCCACATCGATGATGGCAACGTAGGAATGTATCTTGCTGAGTGGAAGGATCCCCGTGGGAACAGAGCTTGAATGCTTTCTGAGGCTTTTCCTTCTAAAAAAATCCTTTATGAAATCCAACATGATCTATGGTTTTACGGAAGCTATCAGTTCTCGGATCTCAAGTTTTGCGTCTTTCCATCTCGGGACATCGATCTTGGTGCCGACAACTTCGACGACTTTTGCAGCAATTATCGAGCCGACTTCTCCGCAGACTTTCAGAGGCATGCCCAGAGAGTGCGCATAGAGGAATCCGGCGGCATAGGTGTCGCCCGCTCCTGTGGCGTCGATGGTGTCTGCAGGCCAGGCATCTATGAAGTGATATTCATCGCCCTGCTTGACCATGGAACCGTTTTTCCCTACTTTCACGATGGCGATTTCGCACTGGTTCGCCAGCGCATCGATTGCCTCCCTCGGCTCCATTTTCGTGAAGGCCCTTGCCTCGCTCTCGTTGGCAAAGACAATGTCCACGTACCGGTCCACGAGATTGTGGAAGAATGCTTCATTGGACTCGACGACATTGTAGGAGGCCATGTCAATGGAAATTTTGCAGCCGGCTTCCTTGGCCATCTGTACGGCTCTTCGGATAAGATCCTGGTTCTGCACAAGATAGCCTTCGATGTGGAAATAATCGTAGCCCTGGAAATATTCCGGTTTCAAATCCTCCGGAACGAGTTCAAGCGCGGCTCCCATGTAGTCGGCGAAGGTTCTTTCCGCGTTTGCTCCGGTGATGAAGCACATTGCCCTTCCCGAGCCTTTCGTTCCGTTCAGAAGAGTTGTCTTGACTCCGTACTGTTCAAGCGTGCTCTTGTACAGGTGGCCGAGCTCATCGTTGCCGACCTTGCCGATGAAGCCGGACGGCATACCGAATATTGATGTGCATGTGATGGTGTTGGCGGCCGATCCTCCAGGGACGTACTTTACACCGAATTCTTTAAGTTTGGACCAGATTCTGTCACCGGTCTCCAGATCCACATGCTGCATGCTCCCGGGAGGGAGGTGGTACTCCTTGAGCATGGTGTCGTCAGGGAATACGGCCAGAATGTCCGTCAGCGCGTTGCCGATACCGAGTATGGATTTCATGATGATAAATTTATTCCGTATGTGATGGTCAAAACACAAAGTTAACGATTATTTGATTAAATTTGTAACCTATGTTCCGCT
>CAZXVE010000027.1:0-13304 GCA_964644125.1 uncultured Muribaculaceae bacterium | reverse complement strand
TCGACCGCCAGCTGGAAATCACTAAAGAAAGCGTCAGGAACCAGGAGGAATCGCTTGAGACCGTCAAGGCTCTCAAGGAGGCCGGAGACGAGAACGAAATCGCCGTGAATCAGACTCAGGCCCAGCTCCAGGCTACCGTGAACTCCCTGAAAGACCTTGAGCTGCAAATCGTCAAGACTGAGACCAGTCTCAGCCTGCTGACGAATAGAACTCCTGACAGGATAGAGCGCTCATCTTGGAACGAGGTCGCCGGAATCAATCTTGACCCCTCGATGCATGTCACTTTGGAGTCGCTTTCGTCCCGCCCGGATGTGTTGGCTGCCGAATACGCTCTGAGAGCGGCATTCAGCAACGAGAAGGTAGCTCGGTCGGAGTTCTATCCTTCGCTGAACATCAGCGGCAGCGCTGGCTGGACCAACGCTGTAGGTGAGGCCGTGAATCCCGCTCAGCTCCTGCTCAATGCCGTCGGTTCTCTTGCCCAGCCTCTGTTCCAGAAAGGGGCGCTGCGTGCCAATCTCAAGGTCGCCCGTGCCCAGCGCGAGCAGGCACGGGTCGCTTTCGAGAAGGCGCTTCTGACCGCCGGCGGCGAAGTCCGCGACGCCCTTGGCGAATGTGGGACCAGCAAGGCCAAGGAGGCCGCCCGCGACTTGCAGGTGGAAGCAAGCCGGAAAGCCTGGGAGAACAGCTCCGTAATGATGCAGTACTCGTCGACGACCTATCTCGAAGTCCTGACCGCCCAGAGCAGCTACCTCAGCGCCCAGCTCTCGCAGGTCGCGGACTGGCTTGAGTACCAGCAGGGCCTAGTCAACCTCTACAAGGCCGTCTGTCCATAAAAAAGAAGACCGCAGACACTGCCTCCAGCATCATGCGGTCTTCTTCTATTATATTTTTTGATCAGAATTGGCCGGACTATTCGTTTTATTATTTCACTTCACCGTTTTCAAGAGTGAAACTTGACATCTGAGTTCCGTCAATCTTGCTGAGAGTAAAAGTGTAGGTTCCCGTATATCCTTTTCCCTTAAGCACGGAAGCGTAACCCTTGACTGCGGCCTTGGCTTTCTCGAACATCGACTTGGCTCCAAGATCCGACTGTTCCTTGTTCAGAGCGTAGTAGGTGAACTCATTCTGCCAAGTCTGGGAAAATTGATCCTTGATGAGGTTCTGAACGTTTTCGTCGGAGCAGTACATAATGTACTTTTCATTGCTACGGTTAGGTTCATCCAGCAGAATCTTTGCGCTCTGCGTTGGATGTACTCTCAGTTCATAATCATAGATGTTATAGTTAAGTTCCGTGATTTCTGCCAGATCGGATGCCAAGACATAATATGGCTTTCCAGGCTGAGGATCCTCTACTGAAACCACCCAGGTAAACTCAGTCTGCCAGTCGCTCTTCTGGAATGTGGCGACCTCGTCGTGGTAATAGCTCATCCACCCCATGTGACACTGCGGAACGATTCCTTCGATTCTCCAGTTAGGTGTGCAGTCCTTGTCACTGTGATAGACTTTGAGGCTGCTCTCGCTGTGGCTGTGGCTCTCCGTGAAGGTGACACCAGCGGTGATGCCACCGGTAGGGCCGTTCGAATTGAAACCCGAGTTGCCGGAGAGAGAGAAATTGAGACCGGTCGTGTAGCCGCTTGTCCCGCTTACATCAGTGTGCGGGCTCGTCTGAAGAAGGGTTACACCGCTGACGGCATTGCCGTTCCCATCCACAATCTTTGCCGTGTAATCGAATTTGCTCATGTACGGACCATACCATAGATCGGTCTTCGAGGACCAGAACTCACCTGAAGTGGAACCGTCATCAAACACAACAACCTTGTTGGCTGCCACCCAGTTCCTGTCACCGTTTTTGCACCCGAGACCTGAACAGTAGAACTTGGGTTCAAGCCTGATGAAATAATAGTCGGTGTTGGTATCAAAGCTGTATGCGCTGTAAACAGTATAGACCATCTCATATGTCAGTGTACGGTTCAGAGCACGGCTCGGTCCCACCTGATGCTGAATCACCGTGCGGTTACCCGACATGTATTTGTCGATTGTTTCACTTGCAGAGCTGTTAAAACTTGGAGTATCGCCATCCGACATCCATTCCACAAGCATATCCGCCGCCTTACCATAATCATAAGCTGTAGGAATATAGTCGGATGCTGCGCAACTCTTTTCTTCAGTGTCATCGTCACTGGAGAAAAATCCGCTTGCGCTGAGATCTGAAAGTTCCGCCTGATTCTTAAGGCTTGGAACGACATAGGAAGAATTGTAACGGAAGGCAGCAGCTTCCATGGAACCGTAAGGCTTGTCACTGCACATAGACTTCACTTCACAGAGTTTGTCGTAGAATTTCTCGGCGATTGTAAGATCGAAATCATTATTCTCCGCAAGAAGAGATTCTACGGCTGAATTGAAAGTAGCACGGTATGCTACCAGGTCAGGAAATACTGGATTTATGAAAATGAAATTCGCTCCTTTTGAATATGCTTCAAGAAGTGACTTGGTATCCTCCTCGGAGAGATCAATCGTGCATGCCGTGGTAAAAACCATAGCCTTCAAATCTGACGAAATCACATCCGAAACATTATTCATGCGGTTGACAACGGAAGCATTGAATTCAGAACGGTTGCTGCCCAGAATCACGGTCATGCCTCCGTAAGTTTTGTCGAGTTGATCGGAAACAGGAAGTACAGCATTCTGCTCATAGTCCTCCGGGAGAGGAATCTCCTCGTTGCTGTCCTTATTGCAGGAAACAAGAATCGCACATGCCATGACCAAAACCGGAAGAGAAGATATTGCCGCTTTGAAAAGAGTTGTTTTTCTCATGGTTTCATAATTATAAATTGGCGGCGAAGATAATCATAATTTTACTATTAGTTGACAAATTGTAGTATCTTCGCGAAAATTTCATGGTTCTATGAAGAAAATACTTATAATCTGTCTCTGGATTGCAATGATTCTCGAAGTTAATGTCATGGCGCAGACCATAACATCTTCAGGTTTCCCGGAACTCGACAAGTGGACGGAAGATTGCCTCGCGAAACGTTGCCTTTCTTTAGGTTATCCTGGCAATAACGACATCAGGCTTCAGAAATTCTACGAATGGTATACTGCCAACAACATAGAGGCGATGATCATCAACAATGCCGGAGATCCGTTCGCAGACGGTGACCACACTCTTTCGTCACTCGATTTTGAACGTGAGGTTATAGAATACTTTGCACCAAAATATGGTTTCTCCAAGGATGACACCTGGGGTCTTGTCACAATGAGCGGAACAGACGGCAACAACCACGGCATCTACTTCGGCGTGAACTACCTGAAGAAAACGACAGGAAAAATGCCGGTCGTCTACGTGTCCGATGAAGCCCATTACAGCAACTACCGTCTCTGCGACCTGCAGCACCTGGACGTGCAGCTCGTAAAAAGCGACCCTATGGGGCGCATGATACCCGATTCACTTGAGGCTGTACTGGACACTACCCGGCCCTGCCTGATAATCTATGCGATGGGTTCCACTCTCAAGGGGGCCATAGATGACCAGAAAGAACTGAACGCAGTTCTGGCTCGCCACAAGGACATGGCGGTCTACCGCCACGTCGACGCTGCACTTTTCGGAGGGTATCTTCCATTCACAAGGTATCGGAATCTGGTGGACCGCAGAAAAGTGGACTTCGAGTCCATCAGCATAAGCGGCCACAAATTCTTCGGCATCGACAGTCCGTGCGGTCTATTCATTACTACGCGCACAATTTATGACAATCAGGCCACATTCGACATTCCTTACCTCAATGCCGACATGAGGATGATAAACTGCTCACGCTCAGGCATCGAACCCCTCAAGTTCTGGTGGCTCATCAAGACTGTGGGAGACGATGGCTGGACCAAGCAGGCAAAGGCCATCATGAAAAACACCGGATACCTGAAAGCTGAGCTCAAACGCATAGGCTGGCCAAACTGGAACAACGACCACAGCAACACCGTTCTGTTCCGTCGTCCGTCAGATGCCATAGTGAGAAAATACAACCTTGCATGCGGTAAAGATGACGCTTTCGGTGGTGCAGTGTCGCACGTCGTGGTGATGCAGCATGTCACAAAACAATCAATAGACAGTCTCATCTCCGATCTGGAAAAGGAGATCCGCTGAACAATAAAATTGCAAAAGATCTGAAGTCTCCGGATTATTGCTAAATTTGCAACACTTGCAATTCATGAAACCAAATGGAAGATAACAGAATACCGGCATATCCGCTTGTCGATATGTCAGAATTGAACAGGTGCCTGCTATGCAGTGATGCTCCTTGCACGAAACAATGCCGCAAAGGTTTCCCTGTGGGGGATATTCTCCGTTCCGCCTATTTCCGCAACGGAATGGGTGCCCTTGCGAAAACCGGAGGCGCTCAGTGCCTTGAATGTGATGCCCCTTGCGAAGACTCCTGCCTGCTTGGGAAAAAGAGTTCCCCGGTACGCATCAAAGACATTATGGGGGCGCTTTACGAGAGTGCACAGACTGTCATTGATTCCGGAATCGTGAACGAGAAGCAGATACGCGGAGCATACCATGTACCTCAGAAGCCTGATATCACAATGGATATTTGCGGTGTCAAACTTGAAAATCCTTTCTTGCTGTCATCGTCAGTTGTTGCCAGCAGCTACGAGATGTGCGCCAAAGCTTTCCGCGCCGGCTGGGCCGGTGCTTCATTCAAGACCATCTGCACCTTCCCCCAGCACGAAGCATCGCCGCGTTTCTCAACAATAACGAACCATTCCAATTCATTCTGCGGTTTCAAGAACATTGAGCAGCTTTCCGACCATAGCGTGGAAGACAACATGGAAGTATTCCGCCGTCTCAAGGCTGACTTCCCCACCAAAGTGATCATTGCCTCGATTATGGGGCAGAACGAACAGGAATGGACCGACCTTGCGCATCAATGCGAACTTGCCGGTGCAGATGTAATCGAGTGCAATTTCTCCTGTCCGAACATGGAGTCGGAATCTCTGGGCGTGACAATCGGTCAGGATGCCGCCCTTGTTGAGAAATTCACACGTGCGGTCCGCAAAGGTACCAAACTGCCTGTTCTTGCAAAAATGACCCCGAACATAACGGATATGGTGCCGATGGCAGCGGCAGCAAAGAGAGGCGGTGCCGACGGCATTTCAGCGATCAACACCATCAACAGCATTACCGGAGTGAATATCGACACATTCACTGCCGAGCCTGATGTTCACGGCAGTTCAATCGTAGGCGGTTATTCCGGACAGGCTGTCAAGCCAATTGCCCTGCGATTCATTTCCGACATTGCCAGAAGTGAAGAACTTAACGGAATGCATATAAGCGGGATGGGTGGCATAGAAAACTGGGTTGATGCTCTTGAATTCATCTCGCTCGGAGCCGGCAGTCTTCAAATCACCACTGCGGTTATGCAGTATGGATACCGTATAATAGATGACCTGCTGGAAGGCCTTGAATACTATCTTAAAGTCAAGGGATTCAAAAATATTCAATCATTGGTCGGAGCCGCTGTAGGAAGTATCGTCGCCCACAACAAGCTTGAACGTGATACTGTTCTTTTCCCTAAATTCAACTATGACAAGTGCATAGGCTGTGGCCGATGCTATATTTCCTGCTATGACGGAGGCCATCAGGCCATTGAATTCGACATTGAGAACAGACACCCGCGCCTGAATGCAAAAAAATGTGTAGGATGTCACCTCTGCAGGCTTGTCTGCCCTTCAAAAGCAATTGGCACTGCAACCAAACGGATTGACAGGAACTGACATTTGGGGAACAGAAAAAGGATAGTGGAAGGATGTGTCCTCTGAAAGAATATGATAAAATGCTCGCTGGAGAGGTTTATGACGCCAACTCTCCGGAGCTTGTGGACAAAAGAAACAAGGTCAGCGACTTATGCTGGGAATACAACAACATCAGACCGACTTCGCTTGAAGAGCGGCACAGCAAACTCCGCGAGATCCTCGGAGCCTGCGGCGACGGCAGCGTGGTCGTGCAACCGTTCCGCTGCGATTACGGAAGCCAGATCCGACTCGGAGCCAACTTCTTCTCCAATTTCGGACTCACCATCCTGGACGAAGCTAACGTGACCTTTGGCGACAACTGCTTCGTCGGTCCGAATGTCAGCATCTATACGGCATGCCACAGCACTGATCCGCAGGAGCGGAACAGCGGCCGGGAATGGGCGAAGCCAGTCAGCATCGGTAATGACTGCTGGATAGGCGGAAGCGTGACCATCCTGCCGGGCGTGACCATAGGCGAAGGATGTACAATCGGTGCCGGCAGTGTGGTGACCAAGGATATTCCTGCACACTCGGTCGCCGTAGGCAACCCCGCCCGCGTGGTCAAGACCCCTGAATAGCAGCTCAAAGATTTTTGTTCAAAAATCGCCCGCATTTTAAACCAAATTCAGAAATCGGTCCATTTAGTTAAAAAAAGCCCCGATCTTTCAACCGAATCTAGGATTAAGAGAGTTTTGTTCACGGGCACTACCCTTTCAACGTGAAACAAGGTATTTTTGTCACAGGTAATTTATTATAAGCGAAGGTCAGGTTACTTGAATATGTGCCTGGCAAGGCCGTAGACGAAACGGCGGAATCCGGGACGCGATGCAAGCAGTTTGTCGAACCATGAAAGATGTCTGCCGACAATGCGGACCACATTCCCCACATAGACCATCGCGAAAAGTGTCCCGACTCCCACGATGTACCACTGCCATGCTCCGAAGAATATGTAGCAGAAGGCCACCGCGCAAGCCACCAGCGAGATGTCCACGCAGATTTTCATTTTGGGGAATTCGATTCCCGTCACCGTGCTGAGCGCCACCGGGAAGCCCTCCCCCGGCATCGTAATGGATCCGCATCGGACCTCGAAGGCTATTCCCGTACCGAGTATAGTGCATCCGGCCACCTGTGCTATGACTTTCAGTGCCAGATTGGAAGGAACGAGCCAGCGGGTCAGGAACATATTCAGGTCAATGAAAGATCCGAAAACGAACCCGACAAGAAGCTGGAACAGCTGCACCGGTTCGAATTTTCTCCTGAGGACGAGAATCTGGCCGAGAACCAGGACCCCGTTGAGGAAGAACGTGTACTGCCCTACCGAAAGAGCCGGAACCATTATACCCTGGCCGCCGGCGGCTTCGAAGACATAAGGCAGTGTGGAGATGACGCTGGAGCCGAGTCCGCTGCGGATGCACACCGCCACGCCGAGCGTCATGATGAGAAGTGAGATGACGAGCAGAAAATGCTGCCAGATGAATGATTTTACCCTTTCTTTGTCCATAATCGGCCGCAAAGGTAGAAAAAACCGCAGACTAAGGAAAGCAGACATCAGGCAAAGAATCTTCTTAATCTTCAGTTTGTCAGTTTACTGAGTTTTGATCACCATGCAATGCCTGCCTGAACCCACAACAAGTTTCACCTTTCCGTCTTCAATTGCAGGTTTGCGTTCAACTCCGTCAACAATAAGGGTTTGCCTCTTAGAAATGACAGGCAGGTAGATTTCAGATTCGGTGTTGGCAGGAATCTCGACATTGAGGGAGAAACTTTTGCCCGCTTCGTTTATGAAATCAGCAGAGATTTCTCCGCTGATGCTCGGAACGCGGATCTTCGCCCATTTCAGACTTCCGGGCTGAGGCGTGATTCTGAATCTGGTAAAGCCAGGCTCTGTCGGGACAATTCCGAAAAGACCTCTTGTTATCATGTTGGCCGGTACAGCTCCCCAAACGTGGTTCCAATCCAGATTCGGCTTGTATTTCTCATCCCATGCCTCCATAGTGATGGTTGAGCCGGCACGCAGCATATTGTACCAGCTGCGTTCTCCGCAGGAAGCGAGCAGGCTTAGAGCATAATCTCCTTCTCCTCCGGCATACAAAGCTTCAAGCAGAAACTGTGCTCCATAGACGCTGCAGGCCATCCTGCGGGATTTGACATAGTCCAGCACTTCTGCCCTGTGCGATGCCGGAACCAGTCCGAATGCAAGCGGAAACATGTTACCATGAAGGGATTCGTGGTCAGTGCCCACACCATCCCTGTAATGCCCTGTCTTGCCATTTAACAGCAAACTGTTGAACTGCTTGCAAATACGCTTGGCTTCGGAATCGTAGTAGAGGGCGTCGGAAGCATTGCCGATGGCACTTGCAATCAGGGACATCAGTTTTACGGCCTCATAATGGAAAGCGTTCACGACGGTATTGTAGTCTGCGAGTTCAAAGCCATCGGCTTCGCCTGCTCGTTCCTTTTCATTCCCCACCACACCGTCCTGCGGCCAGTCCACGATGTCTCTAAGGCACTTCCCTCGGAAATTGACGCTCTTGAGGAACTCCCGATCCATCTTGCCGGTACGGGTGGAAATCAACCCGTTGTCTTCTTTGAGAGCAAGCAGCGTTTTAGCCTTCAGGACTTCGTAATTGTTCTCCAATGAGCGTTTGTCTCCAGTGTAAAGATAGTCATTCCATGCAATCAGCACTGACTGCAGATTCCACTCGGTCGGCCATGTCGGGTTATGCAGGAGATATTCGTGAGTGCGGCGAGAGAGACTGTATTCCCGATCAGTGCAGTAGTGACCGAGCTGGCCGATGATGGCATCGGCTTCATAAGCGATTCTTTCCCGGTCACCATCGACAAAAATACCGGCAAATGAAGTTGCCTTGATGGTGTACTTGCAAAGATCCCAAACGCGGCAGAGCACCGAATCAGAGCAATCAAAACTTGCTGCGTTGTCATTGAACGGATATGTTACATTCTGACGCAGAACATCCTGAAACTTAAGTTCGTGTCTGTATCCGTCAAGCTCGCAGAACCTGAAAGGATAAACCTCGCCGATATAATCAGGCATAAGGAGCGGAAGCACTCCGCTCTCATTCGCCCGGGTAGTGTCAGCGTTACGCGGATCCTTACGGAATTTCAGATCGTATGTATGCCTGCCTGCACGCAGTGGAATTCTGTATTCGCTGTAGCGAATTGAGGATTTGTTTCCCTTCGGCGACTTGAACACACGCCCACCGGAATTTTTCTCACCCAGTCTCACGGTCACAGTGTCATTTCCGGTTTCTGAATACAGTGTAAGGCTGAGCTTGCCGAAAGCTGCACGTTCGAAAGCGACGAATGTCCCGTTTTCCCCGAACCGGGTAACCTGAGACGGGTATTCATTGAGGATTTCAAGCGGATATGATTCGGTATGGCCATCCATGGCATTATCGGTACAGAATCTTTTATGCTTGGAATATGGACTCTCGATTCCATGGTCATCCCATGTTTTGACCGCCCAATGGTACACCTTGCCTCCCTGAAGCGCCGGTCCCTCATACTGCACTGCGAAAGATCTGCTCGATTCGACCTTGCCGCTATCCCAGATGTCGGCCTTGCCGTCTTCCAGCAATTCATCTGAACTGGCCACCAGGATTCGGTATGCCGTCTGTTTTGTGTCCGGCATTCCGCTTTCCATCACCCAACCAAGAAGCGGATGTGAACTGCTGACATAAGCAATGCGGCCCTGGAACTCGACATCGGTGAACTCCAGAAGATCCGTTGTCAGGTGCGTCGGAGCTTGAGCGGAAGCGTTGCTCACCGCCGCAAACAATGATATAACAAGCATTATATGCTTCAGGTAGAGTGTTTTTACCATATTGCAAGAGTATTCAGGAAAATTTCAGCCAGTTCATCGAAAGAGCCGAGCCGCACTATGTTAGGATGATCAAACTCTTCCGTAACTTCATGACGCCACACGGTATGGAAAGGAATATGTATGCCATAGCCACCGATTTCAATCATGGGCTTTATGTCCGACTTGAAAGAATTCCCGACCATCGCCACTTCAGAAGGAGCGACGCCCTCATCCCTGCACATGGAAAGATATTCCTTGATGTTTTTGTCTGAGACCACGATGACTTTGTCGAAATATTCCCCAAGTCCGGAACGCGCAAGCTTGTTCTCCTGATCGAGGATATCCCCCTTTGTCATGAGAATCAGGCGGTAACGTCTGGATCGGGAGAGTCTGTCCAACGTCGTCTTCACCCCGGGGAGCGGTGCAGCCGGGAGGCTGAGCAAAGATTTGGCAGCCGACAATATCCGCGAAAGGATAGCTCCGGGCACTTTATAGTCTGACACGGCAAGAGCGGCCTCCATCATCGAGATGCAGACTGCCTTTGCGCCATAGCCCAGAACCGGCATATTCGAAGATTCGGTTCTGTAGAGAATCTCTTCAAGTTCTTCAGCCGTTCCATATTCCCGAAGTTCATGCGTGAACACATCTTCAGCTTCAGCAAAATACGACTGATTGTCCCACAAGGTGTCATCCGCATCAAATGCTATCACCTTGACTTCCTTAATCATGTCCAATGAAGATTAGAAAATCAAAAATAATGAAAAGAATCGGAACATCAATCCCCGATCAATTCATTGTTTGACATTTTCGCCACTTGGTTTCCGACTTTGGAATAATCTGTCATTTTTATTGTATTTTTGCGGCATGGCAGAAATTGATAACACAACCGACGTTCTGGAAGCGGCTTCAATCGCAGGTCACATCCTGCTGGAGAATGGAGCGGAGATTTCCCGCGTAGAGGACACAATGGAACGCATCGCATCCCATTACGGGGTGGATTCGGGCCATTTTTTCGTACTCAGCAACGGAATATTCACTACCGGCCCGTTCGGCAGATATGCGAACGTCGAGTTCATCCCCATACACAGCATCCAGCTTTCCAAAGTCGTAGCCGTCAACCAACTGAGCTACGAGATAGCTGCCGGCAAGCATACCTTGTCAGAAGCCAGGAAAAGATTGGAATCGATCAGAAACTCCCCGGCCAAACCTGCCTGGGAGCAGATTGCCGGGTCCGCTTTCGGTGCCGCAGGTTTCTGCGCCGTGTTCGGAGGAGGGTTCATGGACTGTGCCGCTGATCTGGTTATCGGTGCGCTTCTCTATGTCTTCTGCCTTTATGTAAGCTGCTCATTCTCAAAGATCGTCGAGGGGATCAGCAATGCCCTTGTAGCCACCATCCTATGCCTTGCTTCCTACAGATTGGGCTTCGGTGACAGCCTCAGCAACATCATCATAGGTGCAGTCATGCCGCTGATTCCGGGAGTCCCTTTCGTAAACGGAGTCCGTGATCTGGCGAATTCCGACTACATTGCCGGAATCACAAGACTTACAGACGCGATGCTCGGATTCATCTGCATAGCTCTGGGCGTCAGCATCAGCTTCATTGCCGATGGCCTGGCATTCGGTGGAATGATAAAGCTCAGCGGAATGACAATCAACCTTCAGACAGCCGGGATTGTCTGGCAATGCATAGCCGCCTTCATCGGAACATTTGCATTTGCGATACTTTTCGGAGCTCCAAGAAGGCAATACCTCACGGCCGGTGTAATCGGGGCAATAGGATGGGCCATCTATCTGCTGCTGACACGTTCATGCAACTCGGGGCCAACCATAGCAATCATTCTGGCCACCATGCTGGTGTGCATTCTCTCCAGATTCTCCGCCGTCAAGGACAAATGCCCGAGCACGGTCTATCTGCTTTGCGGAATATTCCCTCTCGTGCCCGGTGCCGGAATATTCTGGTTCACCTATTATCTTGTCTCCAGCCAGTTCTACTTGTCCGCCACGGCAGGCTTCACCGCCGTCAAGGCTGCCATCGCCATAGTTCTCGGGATAATTGTAGCCATGGAACTGCCGCAGAGAATTTTTTCGGGAAAGAAACGATAACACTCAAACATGCCAATGACTTCCTCGTCAGCATTTACTGACACAAAACCGCATTACGAAATATTGGACGGCCTGCGTGGAGTTGCCGCCCTGCTGGTGATCTGGTACCACATCAATGAAGGGTTCGCTTTTGCATCTTCAGTGAACGGTGCAGGCGACGGACTGATCAAAACATTCAACCACGGCTACCTTGCGGTAGATTTCTTCTTCATTCTGTCAGGGTTCGTCATCGGTTACGCCTACGATGACAGGTGGCGGAAAGGGTTCACAATGAAAGAATTTTTCCGCCGCCGCCTGATAAGGCTTCATCCCATGGTTGTCATGGGAGCTGTGATCGGTGCTGTTTCCTTCATGCTTCAAGGCAGTGTCCGCTGGGACGGGACACACATTGCTGTTTCTTCTGTCATGATTGCACTGCTATGTGCCCTATTCATGATTCCGACCCATCCAGGAAGCTGCCATGATGTACGCGGCAACGGCGAGATGTTCCCGCTGAACGGTCCTTCCTGGTCTCTTTTCTTTGAATATATAGGGAATATCCTATACGCTTTCTTTCTGCACAGGCTCCCTACCAAAGCCATCGGTGCAGCCGCAGCTCTGACCGGTGCAGGACTTTTCTGGTTCGCAGTGACCGATGTGTCCGGCTATGGAAGCATCGGTGTCGGCTGGACTTTGGACACCGTCAATTTCTGCGGCGGAATGCTGCGGATGCTTTTCCCGTACACTTTGGGAATGTTCCTTTCCAGAATATTCAAACCCGTCAAGGTTGCATCGCCGCTTCTTGTCGGTTCCTTGGTATTGTTCCTGCTGCTGTCATTCCCCTATATTCAACCCAAAGGAGGGATTTGCATCAACGGAATATTCGAGATGTTCTGCATAATGCTGGTCTTTCCGCTGATAGTCATGGCCGGCGCTTCCGGAGGACAGAGAGAAAGCAAAATCTGCAAACTGTTGGGGGACATTTCGTTTCCGCTCTATGCCGTACACTACCCGGTGATGTACTTGTTTTACTCCTGGCTGATCAAGACAGAGAAATATTCATTCTCCGAAACTTGGATTGCGGCATCGGGAACCATGGCTGCATGCCTGATTCTGGCATTCCTCTGCCTGAAACTCTACGACGAACCGATCCGCAAAAAGCTGTCGCACAGGAGGAATAAAGAATAATTTCATTCAACTTTCGCAAGTAACTTAATGCATATGGCAGAAGTACCTTATCACACGTTCGAAGGGTCTCGCACGATAAAAATCAGCTTACGTTACCCTCTCCCTAAATCCCTCCCCTCGGGGGAGGGACGTGCTCCGTCACTGCCGTGACGGGAGATAAGGTGTTTCGCACATGCGAAACTTAAATAATTTCAGAATTGCAAATTATTCTGATTATGATTGCTAACTTTGCCGCCGAATATGAAGGAGAATGTACAGGTTCGGAAAATGAACGGTTGGCTGGCACTTAGTCCGCTGGCCGTATTCCTTGTGACATATTTGTTGTCATCGCTGTTGGCCCATGACTTCTACAAGGTACCGGTCGCGTCGGCGTTTCTTCTGGCCTCCGCCTATGCGATGCTGATAACAAAGGGGCCGGTGTCTGAAA
>CAZXVE010000026.1:0-13692 GCA_964644125.1 uncultured Muribaculaceae bacterium | reverse complement strand
TGAATATGGTAGCGCTTGTCTCAAAGCTGGCCAATGTGACTTCGGTCGAGAAGGTTTCCGCGTTCGGCGACGCCGCCGGAGTTTCCCTGATGGTCGGCACGGTTGAAATCTTTGTCCCTATCGAGGGACTTGTCGATGCCGAGGAAGAGATCAGAAAGATAGAGGTGGAACTCGAACACCAGAGAGGATTCCTTGAATCGGTCAGGAAAAAGCTCGGAAACGAGAGTTTCGTGGCTCATGCCCCTGAAAAGGTAGTGGCTCTGGAACGCAAAAAGGAGGCTGACAGCCTTTCGAAGATAGAAAGCTACGAAAAAGCTCTTTCAGCCCTGAAAACAAGGAAATAAAACAATGTTGTTTTATTGATTAACTTTTTTTGTTATGCTATATTCTGAGACCATTTTGCCTGTCAGATACTACGAAACTGACCAGATGGGCATTGTTCACCACTCGAATTACATCAGATACTTCGAGTGCGCGAGGAATACCATGATGATGGAGTGCGGCTATCCGATAGAAAAATGCGAGCAGGACGGTGTGACAATTCCGCTGGTATCCGTGGAATGCCGTTACCGTTACTCTGCAAGGATGGGTGATGTTGTCAAGGTCGTGGCTATTATAGATGAGGTCCCGATGGCCAAGCTTCGTGTTAGGCAGGCTGTCTACAATCAGGACGGAGTTCTATGTGCGGAAGGGAAAGTCACCCTGGGCTTTCTGAACAAGACTACAGGACGTCCTACAAGATGTCCTGAGAAGCTCGTGAAAGCCATCGAGGCACACATCAATGACAGGACGGATTCAGAATAACGGCATAATCAGGAATTTGCAACACCTTTAAAAATTTATTAATATGTTTTTCATTGTTCCTTTGGGTGTAGTTGGACCTTGGCAAGTGGTCATCATCGCCCTTGTGATTGTACTCCTTTTCGGTGGTAAGAAGATACCTGAACTGATGAAAGGTCTCGGCAAAGGAGTAAAGAGTTTCAAAGAGGGAATGAACGAGGTTGAAAATCAGATCAATGATATTGACAAGGATCTGAATTCAACTGCAAAGACCCCGGACAAAATCGAGAAGATCGAGGATAAGAAATAATGGCTGCCCAGGAAGCGGAGATGTCCTTCTGGGACCATCTGGAGGTTTTGAGAGGAACGTTGTTCCGCTCATTGCTTGTTGTTACCCTTGTCAGCGTCGTGGTGTTCTGCTTCAAGTCACTTGTCTTTGATGGCATCATTCTGGCTCCGACAAGAGGAGATTTCTTTGTCTACAGATGGATGAGGATGGGAGACATGCAGATGTCCATTGTCAATCTGGACATTTCCGCGCAGTTCTTTGTACATCTTCAGGTGGCTTTTGAACTTGGTTTCATTCTGGCTTTCCCATATGTCTGCTACGAAATATGGAAGTTCATCGCTCCTGCTTTGTACAAGAATGAGAAGAAAACCGTTCGGACATCATTCTTGGCGGCTTCTTTCCTTTTTTATCTGGGCTTGCTGATAGGTTACTATTTGATTGTACCGATTTCTCTCAACTTTTTCATGGGCTACAAGGTCAGCGATGCGGTGTCAAACACTATCTCGCTGAATTCCTACATTTCGATGTTCACTTCAACTGTGCTTGCTTTCGGCATTGTGTTTGAGTTTCCTATCGTTGTTGTCATCCTCTCGAAACTTGGCATAGTGACGAAAGAAACTTTGATAAAATACAGACGTCATGCCATCGTGGTCATTCTCTGCATTGCGGCCATAATCACTCCGGCCGACCCGATGTCGATGCTGATCGCTGCGGCTCCGCTTCTGCTTCTGTACGAGGTCTGCGTGATGTGCTGCAAGCCGGCTTCACTGGAAGATGACGAAGAAACAAAAGAGGCAACAACCTGACTGCTATGATTTCTATAAATGGGCTTACGGTAGCCTATGGAGGCTACACACTTCTTGACAACATCGATTTCCACATCAGCGAGAAAGACAAGATAGGCTTGGTCGGCAAGAACGGAGCCGGAAAGTCGACGATCATGAAACTGATTTGCGGACTTCAGAGTCCGACATCCGGTAGCATTGACAAACCTAACGATCTGCGCATCGGCTATCTTCCTCAAATCATGGAGCACCATAAAGGCAAAACCGTGATGGAAGAGACGTTGACGGCTTTTGACCATATAGCTGAGATTCAGTCTGAACTGGACAATGTCAATATTCAGCTTGCAGAGAGAACGGACTATGAATCAGAGGAGTACATTTCTCTGATCAATAGACTTAATGACTTGACTGACAGCATGGCCATGAGCCAGTCGGAGCCTCCCGAGGTCCTTGCGCAGAAAACTTTGCTGGGACTGGGATTCAAGGATGAAGATTTCGGAAGGAAAACCGAAACTTTCAGCCAGGGCTGGAACATGCGCATTGAACTTGCAAAAATTCTTTTGTCCGAACCTGATGTGCTGCTTTTGGATGAGCCTACCAATCATCTTGACATAGAGTCTATCGAGTGGCTGGAAGATTATCTTGGGGGGCGTCGTGGCTCCCTTCTCCTTGTATCACATGACAGGAAGTTTCTTGACACGGTCACAAACCGTACCGTTGAAATCATGCTCGGGCATATTCATGACTACAAAGTACCATACAGCAAGTATGTTGAGCTGCGCAAGGAGAGGCTTTCCCAGCAGAAGGCAGCATACGATAACCAGCAGAAGTTGATAGAAAAGACAGAGGATTTCATCAATCGTTTCCGCTATAAACCGACGAAGTCGAATCAGGTTCAATCTCGCATCAAACAGTTGGAAAAGCTTGACAGAGTTGAGATTGACGAGACTGACAATGTCTCTTTGACGGTCAAGTTCCCCCCGGCGCCTCGTTCAGGTGACATCGTCTTCAAAGGTAGGAATCTGACTGTTGGCTATACTGGCAAAGTCGTGTTCAGTAATGCGGAAATTGAGATCAGAAGAGGGGAGAAAGTCGCTTTGATAGGCCGTAACGGTGAAGGAAAAACAACTCTTATGCGCGTGATAATGGGAGAGTTGGAACCGATGAGCGGCGAAGCGAAGGTCGGGTATAATGTGTCTATAGGTTACTATGCTCAGAATCAGGAGGATATTCTAGACCGTAATATGACTGTCTGGGAAACTCTTGACAACATTGCTGTCGGAGATGTACGAAACAAACTCCGTGACATCCTGGCGCAGTTCCTCTTTCGCGGTGAAGACATTGACAAGAAAGTCAGTGTCCTGTCCGGGGGAGAGCGTGCTCGTCTCGGCATGGCTAAATTCATGCTTCAACCGTACAATGTCCTGGCTTTGGATGAGCCTACCAATCACATGGACATCAAGTCCAAGGATATTCTCAAACAGGCCTTGAAAGCCTATGATGGCACGCTCATTGTTGTCTCGCATGACCGTGATTTTCTTGAAGGTCTGGTCGATAAGATGTATGAATTCCGCGATGGACGAGTCAAGGAACATGTCGGAAGTGTCAGGGAATTCCTGGAAGAAAGAAAGATTGAGAACCTGCAGGAACTTGAGCGGAGGTTCGCACCACACTCTGCTGCTCAATCCTCTGTTCAGGAATCTGCCACGGTGAGCACAAATGAAAAAAAAGAAAAGGCCCAGAAAGTCTTCGAGCAGAGAAGGAGTGATTCAAAGGAGACCAGAAAGATCCGCCACAGGGTGGATTATCTGGAGAGTGAGATTGGCAAAATGGAGGCTAAGATGAAAGAAATAGAGAAAGTTTTGTCCAATCCTGGATCCGGTGATGACATAATGGAACTTACCAGAACGTATCTGGAGGATAAGAGAAGTCTTGACCATCTGACCGCCGAATGGGAGTCGTTGATGGAGAAATTAGATGAATAGATTCATAATACTAATTTTGTAATACTATGAAAATAAGAACATTATTCGCATTAATCTTTGCAACCGCTTTAAGTTCAGCCACTTTGGCGGCACAAACCAGAACGATCGAGCATGAATATTCAGAATTCGATGCCGTTTCTGTTTCCAATGGCTTCAAGGTGACTTTTGTAGGTCAGGATGGCTATAATGCCAAACTCAAGGTCAGCGATGCGTTGGAGAGCTATGTCCAGTGCTATGTGAAAGCCAAGACACTCTACATAGAAATAGATGACAAAGCCGTTCCAAAAGAGGTTAAAAAAGATCTTAAAGGTAAGAATTCGGACGGACAAGTACTTGAAGCTACAGTATATGTTCCATCGCTGAACTCGATTACTCTTAATGATGACTGTACATTCACCACAAAAGAGAATTTGACAGCAAAAGATTTTCGTTTGAGTCTGTCAGGCACTTCAAGCATTTCCAATCTTAATGTGAATGCCGAGTCTGCTGTAATCTCAGTCAGTAAAAAGGCGAAACTGTCTTCTTTCAATGTTAAGGCGGACAAGGTGACAGTCAATGGTGACGGAAATGCAAGCGCTGTGCTTGAATATTCCTGCAAATCATTGAAAGTCAATAATGCAGGTTCCGCCGAACTTGCGTTGAACGGTCAGACCGAAGATGCCTCGGTCACTACGGCCGGAAGTGCCAAGCTTTCGCTTTCCGGTAAATCGGAAAGTCTTAATGTTACCGGAAAGGGCGGTTCATCCAAAGTTGATGCTGTTACAATGTCTGTTGACGATGTTGTGGTTTCACTTGATGGAGCGGACCTGACCGTAACTCCAGGGAAGAATCTCTCACTTGACCTGGGTAAAGGAGCAAGTGTCTGCTATTCTGGAGATCCGAAAATCAAGATTGTCAAGATTCAGAACTCGACGGTAACACGCAAGTAACGATAAATGTTTGTTCTTGATTCTCATTGTGATACCCCGACTATGATGATGCGGGGGCGGAACATCGGAAAAGACAACGAAAGGGGGCATGTGGACTTGCCTAAGCTTAAGGCAGGGGGAGTCGATGCCTCCTTCTTCGCTTTGTACACTTCCGCTGGCATGGAACCGGATGCTTCGACGCGGTATGTCGTGGAGATGATAGGCAGGATATATGACCAGGTTGCTGCCAATCCGGATGTAGCAGTGTTGGCCACATCTCCGGAAGACGCGATGAGAAATAAGGACAAAGGTTTGATTTCCATTTACATGGGAATGGAAAACGGTGCTCCTGTTCAGAAATCATTGCAGCTTTTGCGGATGTTTTTCCGGCTTGGGGTCCGGTATATGACATTGACCCACAACGGAGACAATGAAATTGCGGATTCCGCAGCCCAAGGCCGTCGCTGGCATGGATTGAGTCCGTTCGGCAGGGAAGTAATTGCTGAAATGAACAAACTCGGGATGATCATCGATGTCGCCCATGCATCAGACAAGACATTTTATGATGTCCTTGAATATTCCCAAGCACCGATTGTTTCCACTCATTCCTGTTGCAGGGCATTGGCACACCATAGAAGGAATATGTCGGACGAGATGCTTAGGGCTCTTGCCGACAAGGGAGGCGTGATTCAAATAAATTTCTACCCTGTGTTTCTTTCCGATGCTTTTGCCAAGATTCTTTCTGATTCCGGTCTTGAGTCCAAGAGCTGGACAGAGCAGGATTGGATCGATGATCCGTTGAATCCTGCGAAAGCTGCTGCATGGAACGCTGTTCAAGATGAATTGGCTGCATTGCCCCGGCCTTCCTATATGGATGTTGTGGATCATATAGATCATGCCGTGAAAGTGGCCGGTATTGAAAGTGTCGGAATCGGAAGTGACTTTGACGGAATCGAGGTTACGCCTGTCGGTCTTGAGAATGTCTCAAAAATAGGAGTTATCTTTGATGAAATGTCCAGAAGGGGTTATTCTGACGACGAGATTGAAAAGATTGCCGGTCAGAACTTCCTCAGAGTGTTCAAGGACGTGACTTCTGTTGCAGCCAGGTAGCCTTTTTTTGAAGAATAATAGTGGTAACAAAATTGTTTACCTATTAAACAGTTTTGTTACCACTATTGAATTTTAATTATTTACGATCGTTAAGGATGAAACGCCTAAGTTCATCTAGCGCAGCGGCAGCGAATCTCTCAATATTCCTTCGTCTGTCATTCCTGTATATCTTTCTTGCGGTTTTGGTTCCGTTCGGACCAGAAATGCCGATCCAGACTGTGCCTACCGGATTGTGTTCGTCGCCACCAGGACCTGCCAGACCTGTTGTCGAGACTGCATAGGTGCTACCTGTCAGTTTCTTGACACCTTCTGCCATTGCAGCGGCAACTTCTGAACTTACGACTCCATATTCATTGATGGTGGCTTCAGGTACACCGAGGACTTTTTCCTTGACTTCTGCAGCATATGAAGTGACTGAGCCGAGGTAGTACTCGGATGCTCCTGGAACAGAGGTTATTAGCGAGGAGATTTTGCCGCCTGTGCAGGATTCCGCTGCGCTGAGTGTCATTCCTGAGTCTCGAAGCAGGGCCCCGATCGCGTTCTCCAATGTGTCGTCGGCAAAGGAATATATCTTGTCTCCAAGTATCGGTTTCAGAAGCGCGAATTCATCATCAATACGTCTTTCTTCTTCCTCTTTTTCTCCACCATAAATGGAAAGCCTCAAGCGGACTCCTGTCAGCGGATTGGGAAGGTATGCCAGGTGCATGTCTTCCGGAAGCGCGTTTTCCCACGATTCGATCTCCTTTGAAAGGGCTGATTCGGCTAATCCGAAGACCATAACGCATTTATGGAATATGTCAGTAAGTTTGTTGTGCTCTTTTATGTCCGCCATGACATCCGGAACTGCGCCGATTGCCTCGAACGGCACTCCAGGCAGGGAGTAAAGAGTGGCGGGGTGACCAAACCTTTCATTTGGGAAGCGGAACACCATAATCGGAGCCGTTCCAAGATGATTGACAATTACTTCGCATGTGTCAGGAACAAGAGCTTGAGCCTTGTTGATGTCAAGAACATCAAGTCCTCTGGCATGGAGAATCTCATGGACCATTTTGAGTTGGCCTTCATGGACTATATAGGATTCACTACCGGAAATTTCCGCCAGGGCTGCTTTTGTGATGTCGTCCTTTGTCGGGCCGAGACCACCGGTGGTAATAACTATTTCATTATTGGTCAGTTCGTTCAGGACATTGCTCACTATTTCGTCGTGGTCATCGCCAATTGAGAGCATTCTGGTGACTTTGACGCCGAGTTCTTCAAGTGCTTCGGAAATGTGTGAGGAATTGGTGTCAATTATCTGTCCGATCAGTATTTCATCGCCGATAGTGCATATTGATGCGTTTACCATGTTCAGATTCTATTATGTCAAACTGTTGGATTCAAGATATTTGTTGATTTTTTTCAGGATCGATGGCCCTTCGTAGATGAATCCGGTGTAGATTTCAATCAGACTGGCACCGGCATCAAGCATCTCCTTTGCCTGTTCCGGAGTCATTATGCCTCCGACACCTACAACCGGCAATCTTCCGGACGTGAATTGATGAATATGTTTGACCATGGCCAGACTTTTCTTGTACAATGGCGCACCGGAAAGCCCCCCGTTACCGATTTTGTCAATTTTGTCCTTGTCGGTTTTCAGCCCATCTCTGGATTTGGTCGTATTGCCGGCCACTATTCCGTCAATTCCTGATTGCATGCAGTATTTCAGAATTTCATCCAGTTCTTCTACAGGGATGTCAGGGGAGACCTTGACAAGTATGGGTTTGTAGGTATCATAGCAAATCCTCAGATCAAGCAGGGGATCGAGTAAGTCGGAAAGGTACGAGACGTCCTGCAGATTCTGCAGTCCATGAACATTGGGGCATGAAACATTGATGGTGAACATGTCCACAAAGTCGTACAGGTACGAGAAGGCTTTTTTGTAGTCGGCAATGGTGTCAGAATCTGATGCGCTGGTGCTGTTTTTTGCAATGCTTGCCGCTATGATTGTCGTTGGAGGATCCTTCTGGATGTGACGTATAGCGTTCTGAATCCCTTTATTGTTGATTCCCATCCTGTTGATGATGGCATTGTCCAGCGGAAGCCGGAAAAGCCGAGGTTTTGGGTTGCCGGGTTGAGCCTCCGGGGTCAGTGATCCTATTTCAATGAACGAGAACCCGAACCACGAAAGTTCATTGTAGAATTCTCCGTTCTTGTCCAGACCGGCTGCCAGGCCGACTGGCGATGGGAAATTTATGCCGAACACATTTCTGGAAAGAGACCGGCTTTTGTGTCCGTAAATCAACTTGACAAGCTTTCCTGCAAAAGGAATCCGCCGCAGAAGTCCCAGACATTTGAAAGTGAGATTATGCGCCGTTTCCGGGGAAAGTTTGAACAAAAGCGGCCTTATGAACAGTTTGTACATATTCATTGTGTTTTTCAAACACAAATTTAGGCAAAATCAGCAGAATCAGGAAGCCTTTTCAGCGCGAAGATCCTGTTAATCCACCTCTTTGAATGTACCGTTGTCATAAAAAATCAGAATTTTCCTGATTCTTGGCGGATCCTGTTTGGAAACAGTAGGGGAGATCGATTCTGTTAGTTGTTTATTTTCAGGATTTTCCGTTTCATTTGGGAATAAATTCAGTCCCTGAGAATCTGATTTTCCGGCGGTTTTGCCATTTGGGGAGGAAAATTGCTGCTCCTCGGAGGAGTCAGTAATGACTGTATTGTACATTTTCCCTTTGCCGGTGATCAGCCAATCGAGGTTAAGGTTGGGATAGTTGTTGGCCATGCTCAGTATGAATTCGAAGCTTGGTTTGTTCCTTCCAGCAAGAATATGCGATATTCCGGCTTTGGCAACACCTAACTTTTCGGCAAGCTGAGACTGAGTGATGTTTTCGGCTTCCAGAAATCTTTGCAATCTTTTGTCCATTACAAATGTGATTTGTTTACAAAAATAATAAGAATTTGTAAACAATGCAATTTAAAAGCATTGGTTACATATGTAAATAATGAGGGGGTGTCAGCTATAACGCACATGAATTCTGGTCTCAATGATAAGGTATAACTTTTTGATAAAGAATAAGTCGAAACCTTAATTTCATCTGTTGATTAAATGCTTGGAAGAGTAGTTATGAAAGTTTACGGAATTTATTTTATGTATATCGTAAAATGAATAGGTTAATATTCTGATATATACGAATATAGTAATTGATGAATCTATCGATAAATTATACTTATGTTACAAATGTTATGATGCACTATAAAGTAGGAGGTGTTTACAAATATAAACGATAATTTAACAAATATAATCGCAATTTTGCCATTAAAAAGTTTAGAAATGCAATCGGCTCGAAATTTGATTTTTCTTATACTTAGGCTAACTTTGTGATGAATTTTAAAATCTCACAGAGATGATTCCATCCATAAGAATAGAAGACTATAATTACAATCTTCCTGACATACAGATTGCCAAGTATCCATTGTCGGAGCGTGACGCTTCCAAACTTCTGCGTTACGAAGAAGGAAAAGTCAGCGAATACATATTCAAAGATCTTCCTTCCCTCCTGCCTTCCGGCTCGCTTATGATATTCAATGACACCAAAGTAGTGCCTGCCAGACTTCATTTCCAACGTGAAACAGGTGCTCATGTGGAAGTTTTTTGTCTTGAGCCTGTCAATCCACCTGAGTATAATATAGCTTTTGCTGCGACAGGATGTTGCCGCTGGAAATGTGTAATCGGAAATGCCAAACGTTGGAAGAACGATGTCCTTTCATTGTATAATCCGGGCAATGATCAGGATGTAGCGTCATTGGGACTGAAAGCCAGGCTTGTGGAACGCAATGGGGAGACAGGTATAGTGGAGTTTTCATGGCAGGATGGCAACCCTTTCTCCCGCGTTTTGGAAATTTGCGGTACTGTTCCGATTCCCCCTTACTTGAATAGAGAAACGGAATCAATTGACACTGAGCGCTATCAGACTCTATATGCTCATGTGCGTGGTTCTGTGGCCGCCCCTACTGCCGGGCTTCATTTCACAAGTTCAGTTTTGGATGAGATTGCTGCCAAGGGCATCGATTGCGAGAACGTCTGCCTTCATGTGGGTGCTGGTACGTTCCTGCCTGTCAAAAGTTCGGATGTCGCTGAACACCCCATGCACAGAGAGCCCTTTGTGGTCTCGCTCGATCTTCTCAAGCGCATACGTGCCAATAAAGGCAAATTGATTGCAGTAGGCACCACTTCTGTCCGTACTTTGGAATCGCTGTACTATCTTGGCGTAAGCTGTATCGAGAAAGGGAAGCCGGAGGATGTCGGCCAATGGGTTCCGTATGAACGGGACTATGTCTATTCTTTGGAAGAGTCGCTGGATGCCATAATCTCTTATTTGCAGAACAATGGTCTTGACGAGATAAAGGCTGGAACGAGAATCATCATTGTACCAGGCTTCCGCTTCAGGCTCGTTGACCTTCTGATAACGAATTTTCATCAGCCGGAAAGTACTCTCATTCTGCTGATTTCGGCATTCGTTGGCGGTGACTGGAAGACAATCTACGATTATGCCCTGACTCATAACTTCAGATTCCTCAGCTACGGCGACAGTTCGCTTCTTTTCAGGCGCGATTCCTAAAACCTTTATAGATTGAAATTTACAACCCTTTGCTTATGTTTGGTAAATTGCTTACATTTGCAAAGATTACAAATGATGTCTTACCATGGCTGATTCATCGGAATTTGAGAGCATCTGTCCTTACAATGATGCTGAGGCGGTCGAGGCCCTGAACAAGGTCGCGAACCATCCTGCTGTACTGGCTATTTCAGAATACCTTTTCCCTGACGAGCCGATCACGTTCCTGAGGAACGCACTTAAGAGTGTGCATAATATTGATGAGTTCCAGGAAATTGTGATGAACAAGGCGGTAAATTGGGTAATGGACAATACCATCCACAATTTCTCGTATGACGGTATCAGTTACATCAAGGAATTGAAGGGTAAATTCCTTGCCATGTCCAATCACAGGGATATCATTCTTGACCCTGCAATCACCCAGCAGGTACTGTTCAAGAACGGCATTCAAATGACTGAGATTTGTGTTGGTGACAACCTTATCAAACAAAGCAAGACTGTCGAATATCTTCTCCGTTCCAACAGGATGATTCGCGTTATCAGAGGGATATCCGCGAGGGAACTCTATCTGTCCTCTCAGATTCTGTCAAAGTATATTCGTCAAACCATCACTTCCGGTAAATCTTCTATCTGGTTGGCACAAAGGCAAGGACGAACAAAGGACGGGATAGACACC
The DNA here is from genome assembly GCA_964644125.1 of uncultured Muribaculaceae bacterium. GTDB lineage: Bacteria > Bacteroidota > Bacteroidia > Bacteroidales > UBA932 > Cryptobacteroides. Next base: position 2,555 of record CAZXVE010000026.1, on the reverse strand, counting down.
ACCGAGCAGGGCCTTTTGAAGATGCTGGACATGAGCGGTACAAAATCTTTTCAGGAAAACTTTTCCGAATTAAGTATCGTTCCTTTGAGCATTTCTTATGAATATGAGCCATGCGATGTGCGGAAAGCTCGTGAGATTCTAATCTCAAGGACGCAGAAATATGTTAAGTCGCATACGGAAGACATGCACAGTATTGTGATAGGAATCCGCCAGCAGAAGGGTAATGTTCATCTTAATTTCGGGCTACCGCTCACTCATGACGAAATTGAGATGGCGTCCCGTTGTGACAAGAACGACCGTTATCAGGCGATAAGGCATGCCGTGGACAAAAGAATCATTGCGGGTTATCAGTTATGGAAGACCAATTATATTGCTTATGATTTGGTAAACCATAGCTACAAATATGCCGAGTTGTACACTCCGGAAGATGTCGAGAAGTTCACAGAGTACACCGAACACAAATTGGATAAGGTTGAGCGTCGTCTGAATCGCGCTGAACTCCGTGATATCTTTCTGCGCATCTACTCAAACCCTGTGGAATCGAAGGAACGTCTCGTTTCCGGGGAACCTCTTCGACAAGAATGATTAAAACAAGATTGTTGCGCCACTGAACATTTTTGTTATAGGCTCTTGACCTCGAAAATCAAGACTAAATGATGCATAAAAAAAGCAGAATCCATGATTTGGATTCTGCTTTTTCATATTGGTTGCGTTATGTCTAAAACAGTCTGTCTACGCTGGCGATAACTTCCTCAGCTGAAAGTTCTGTGCTTAGGATAAGATCCGGCTTCTTCAGCTCGAAACCTTTGCTTGTCGCGTTCAGCATTCCGGCTCCGGTTATGTTCAGCATCACGGTTTCGTCTTTTTTTACGGTACCATCATCAAGGGCTTTCTTCAATGCGGCGACTGCTGATGCGGAGGCCGGGAAGATGTCATATCCTTCTTTGTTGAAGTACTGCAGCATCCAATAGACGATGTCATCGTTTGAAACCTTGAAGAAGTCTCCATTGGATTCTTTGAGGGTATCAAACAAGCCTCCGGAAAGACTGTAAGGTGGTTTCCTGTTTGACAGAACCTTTGCGAGAATCACTTCAGCATTCTTTCTGGATTCTTCTGGGGTAATGGGAACCAAATCTCTTGATCCGGCTTTCCAGGAATCGTACATGAGTGTAAAAGGGGAATTCTGAACGCAATAGACTCTCATCTTGTTTTCCCCGTACCGTCCGTCCTTCGAAAGCCTGCATGCATTTTCCCATGCCGCGATTGCTCCTGTTCCGCTGCCGACAGCCTGGAAATATGCGTCTGGAATACGTCCAATGGTTTCCACTGCACTCAAAAGCGTAGTACCCATTCCGTCTCTTCGGGCGATGTTCTTTGCACCGCCTTCTGCAAGGTAGCGCGGATCCTTGCACAGTTTTTCTCCAAGAGCAATTGCATCGTAATAATCCGTCCCATTTGGAGTAGCGATGACTTTTACGCACGATTTCAGCTTCTTGACGAACCAAAGATCGTTTATGTTGTCGTTGGGAATGCAGATTACAATCGGGATGTCATTGTCAGAGCATACACGAGCGAATGCTCTTGCCGTGTTGCCGGCTGACTGGACCACAAGTATGTGTTTGTCGTTTTTAGGAAGTCTTGCACAGACTGAGAACGCCTCGGTTTCTTTGAACGAACAGGTCTCCATTTTGGCCCCGCGTTTTGGAACGTAACCTGACAGGGTGATGTACAGGTTGTCCATTCCCAGAAGTTCGGCCAGTCCTTTACTCTTGTATGTTACAGGTGCATGCGAATTCCGTAGCGTTCTGTTGACTGGAAGCCACTCAGCGTATCGGTAAAGACCTTTCAGGTCGTCACGCGGGGTGAACTTCTCATTTTCGTACACGGCTCTGACCAGCGACGGGGTCTTGGCCTCGGGGTCGGCCAGCATCCAGCCTGTGTCCGGGAAGATTCTTCCCGTGGCTACATCCATAAGCTGGTAAGCGGTTCCTTTGAATTTCATGACAGATTATATTCAGTTTTAAATTATTTCCTAAAGATTCAGCAGCAGCCAGTACATATATGCCGCATAGCAGAGGAGGAATATGACTCCGTCAGCTCTGTCGATCTTCCTGCCTTTGCCAGTGTAGGCGCTGCCCAGCAGGAGAAGACCTGAAGCGATCAGCACACCCATATCCACGATCGTCATTCCTCCGAAGGAAAGCCCCGACGGGTTGCCCGGCAGGACTTTGTAGCCCAGGGAACTGACTCCGAGGATCAGCAGGATGTTGCCGATGTTCGAGCCGATGATGTTTCCGAGGGCGAGCTGGTCCTTCTTCTTCGCCGCCGCGACTATGCAGGTGACGAGTTCAGGCATCGAAGTGCCTCCGGCCAGGATGGTTACAGCGATGAATTTATCGCTGATGTGAAGCATTCTTGCAATCTGGGTTGCGCTTCCCACAAAAATCTTCCCTCCGAAGACGAGGCCGCCGAGACCCAGAAGAACCATCAGGATGGCCAACCAGAGCTTGCGTTCGTCTTTTTCGGCTTCTTCCTCGTCAGCCTTGCCGTGCTTG
>CAZXVE010000025.1:0-13718 GCA_964644125.1 uncultured Muribaculaceae bacterium | reverse complement strand
TCGAGGAGCGCCAGAAGTTCATCTTCCCGAAGGACTGGGACCTGTCGGAACTCGGCGAGCTTGCCAGCACGAGGCGCTTTTAGGGAAGGCTACAGCTATAGATGGATATTACATGGGAGTCTGGATCTTGCAAGTCTTGTCCTCTGAAAAGTAAGTGCCGAGAATCTTGTCCGCATCCGTAGTCTGCGAGAACGCCAGGACGGAGGAAAGCAGCATTATAGCTGAGATGATGAGCTTTTTCATATTTCTTGAATATTTCCGGACGGTCAGTTCCGCAAAAAAAATAAGCCGCTCCGAAAGAATGTCTGTTATTGCAGGGAGAACCTCGCTCCGAATGTCAGCACGAAATCAAGCGGACGTTCCTTGTAGATTGTCTGGACATCCGACTTGTCATCGAAATGATAACTCAGACCCGGCTCGACATAGACTCCAAACTGCCTGGTCAGTTTGGCCTGAATACCGGCAGAAGCATTCAAAGACCACAACAACGGCTTTACTTTCAGATTCTTGCTGACCGATTCACCCTGCTTCACTCCTGCCAACAGGGCCGTCGTCACAGATTTACCGGACAGGCATTTTTCAACCATGCCGCCTCCTCCGGCATAGAAGCAGACCCATTTCGAATCAATGATTGATACCGAAGCATTCAACGGAATGCCCAGATATCTCAATGTCTGGTTAGTGATGGAAACAGTTCTGCCGGATTCATTCGAAAAGCGACTATGAAGGGAAGTGTATGACAAGCCCGTCTCCATGCCGAAAGTCTTGCCTAAAGGATAATTCACCATCAGAGCAAGTCTGACCGGACGATTATGCTCGGACCTGGACATGACGGTCGAGGCGTTCTTTTTGGGATGCATCAGAGCATGTCCTCTGGTTTGGATCTGAGAGTCGTTCCCCATGTTTTTGCCGCCATCGGTAATAAAATCATTTGCAGAAGATGGATTCGAGCCTCTATAGAACATCTGAAGATCATAGAAACTTTTACTGCTGACATCCGAAGATGCGCCCGAGAATGAAACATCCAGGACTGCGGCTTTGGTCATGCTTTTTCCGGAATCATCGGTAGCGGAAAGATAATCTGACCAATCCTCACCTTCCAAATCAGATTCGGTGTCCTTCTCCGGACGATTTTCATTTCCCTCAGGATCGGGCTCACGGTCCACAACGTTCACAACTTCGCAAGATTCATCAGGTTCCGGGACAGAAACAACTCCGGCCGGCTCGGCAACGACAGTTTCATCATGTTTTTCTCCTTTCACGTCTGAATGGCTGCCGGAGCGTTTGTACTGCGGCCTATTATCAGCCAAAAGTTCCGATTTTCCGCTGGAAGCAACAATTCCCACAGAAGAGTCCCGACTCCCGCCAGGAACAACTGAAGATGGCCGGTCTGAGGCCAAAATCTCCCGCGGCTTGTCCATCTGTTCCACTTCGCCGGATTCAGAAAGACGAAGACCGGCAAAGACCCCGAGGGCCACTATCGCCGCAACGGCAACGGAACGCCACAGCAAAGGAATCGTGAGCACACGGTCTTTCCTCTCTGGGAAGACTGAAGACTCAATACCCTCCCACAATCCTTCAGGGGCGGGTTCTTCATAGCCTTCCATTTTGTTCTGCAGGCTTTTCAGCCAATCCTTATCTTCCATCATATTGTTTCCGTTCTTTTTTTATATTCATTGATCTGCCGGGAAAGAAGAGCTCTTGCCCTGTGAAGCTGCGAGGCAGAAGTACTTTCCGTGATTCCGAGCAATGCTGCTATCTCCTTGTGGCTCTTTTCTTCGAAGACGTAAAGGTTCAGCACAGTCCTGTACCCTTCCGGCAGAGCCCTGATCATCTTTTGAATCTCATCCGGCGGTATCCCTCCCACATCCGGATTTTCCTCCTCCTTGTCGGGCAAATCCCATTTGTACTCGATCGTGCCAGACCTTTTGCGCCTGCGGATCAGTTTCAGGGCCTCATTGACAGAGATCTGCCTCATCCATGCCTTCAACGACCCCTCTCCCCGGTAGTCAAATTTACCTAAAGATCCGAATATCTTGACAAAGCTATCCTGAAGGACATCACGCAAATCATTGCTGTCAGGGAGATAACGCGAGCAGGTGGCCGATAGATACCTGACGTAGCATTCATAAATCTGCCGCATCGCGGTCCGGTCACCTTTCCTTGCCTGTTCGACAAGATTCTTTTCAATGTCTCCAGACAGAACTCCCATTAGAATGTCAAAAGATTGCTATTCCTTGGGCAGGTTGAATCTGGAGTAATACTTGATCCTGGCGGATTTGTCTCCCTCCGAATCTTTCCAGTGCAGAGTCAATTCCTGACCATCCTTGACATCCTTCAGCAATTCATCAATCTTGAATGCTATAACGCCCTCTCCAGGAGCCCCATAGCCGTTGTCTCCATTGTTGTCATGCCGCAAGTAGAGATCAAGAGTCTGAGCATCCACACCCAAATCTATGTTGTGCACAATCTTTCCGCCTTGTCCGAACCAAGCAGCGAAATGAATGGTAAGATAACCGTCCTCACAACAAGTCACCCAATCATTGTACAAAGCTATCGCGACATTGTTGCCTTTCTTGAAATCATCGTCATAAGGAACGGCACTCTTCGTGCGCACGGAATCAATCCAATCAACCGTCACCGTCTTGGAGTACAGGCTGCCGGCGTCTGCCGGAAGTTCTGAATATTTGAGCAAAGCTCTGACTTCGCGTTTGTAAGGATTGGTCCACCCTTTCGGTTCCAGAGTAGTCTTTTCGTCAAGTTGGAAATAGCATGAACCGGAATCGGATGTCTTGACGGTGACTATGGCATTTGGCCCAGGATACACACTCATGTCATCACCTTTTGAACAAGATGATAAGGGCAGTGTAAATGCAGCCATGATGACCATGGCCAAAGTAATTCTGAAATTTTTCACCTGTTTCATATGTAGTTCATTTATTTTACAGTCAACAAAATCCGTCTTGCATTAAATCTTGCGTAAAAATGCGAAAAAAAATTTAACTTGCGACCCTTTTGGAAAACGTGTAGAAATGAACTTGCCATAATGAAACGGATCACCATGTACAGAACGGGAATTTCGGTTTTCCCAGTTCTTGTTCTGATAGTGCTTTTAGCATTGAACATCAGTATTTTCGGAAGCGACGCCATACTTGGAGCCAGCCAAGTGGCCCTGTTGTTCTCCGCAGGCGTTGCAATCTGGCTGGCCATGTGGCTGTTCAAGGTTCCATGGCAGACTTTTGAAGAAGCTATCAAAAGCAACATCGGAGATGTCACGACCGCCATCGTGATTCTGTTCCTGATCGGTGCGATTTCCGGAACATGGACAATGAGCGGAATAATTCCGACCTTCATCTACTATGGAGTCAAAATCATCAGTCCAAAGGTGTTCCTTCTGACAGCCTGTGCAATCTGTTCACTCGTTTCCGTAATGATCGGCAGTTCCTGGACAACGATAGCCACAATCGGTGTCGCTCTGCTCGGCATCGGGAAGGCATTGGGATTCAGTGACGGGATGATTGCCGGAGCCATCATTTCCGGAGCCTATTTCGGGGACAAGATTTCTCCCCTGTCGGACACCACCGTTCTCGCCTCATCGATGAGCAAAGTCCCAATGTTCGAGCACATACGCTACATGGTGTACACAACGGTCCCATCAATTGCAATCACCCTCATCATCTTCACGGTACTCGGATTTTCCCATTCGGGAAGCGATTCTTCTTCCATTGAAGAATATGCTTCTGTCTTGAGTTCGAAATTCAACATCACACCATGGTTGCTGATTGTACCGGCTCTGACTGCTGTGATGATAGCACGAAGAATGCCGGCCCTGATTGTGCTTGCCCTGTCCACTGCCATGGCCTCGGCAGCAGCGATTCTGTTCCAGCCGGACATAATCCGTGAGATTGGCACCGGGGTCCTCGGAGAAGGGTCAAATGCAAGAATCATGTTCACGGGAACGATAGAATCCATCTACAATTCAGTTTCCCTGGAAACAGGCAATCCGGAAGTAAACCAGCTTGTAGCATCAAAAGGTATGCTTGGAATGCTGAACACCGTCTATCTCATCATCTGTGCAATGTGCTTCGGAGCAGCGCTGAAAGCCAGCGGAATGCTGCATCATCTTGCGTCCATAATCCTTCCGATGACAAAACGCAGGACCACTCTGGTGGCATCAACCGTTGTGACAGGTACTGCGCTCAATGGTATCGTGTCAGACCAGTACCTCGCCATTATCCTGACTTCCAGCTTGTTCAAGGATGTCTACGAGAAGGAAGGCTACGAAAACAGGTTGCTCAGCCGGTCTGTGGAAGACTCCGCCACCGTCACCTCACCTCTCTACCCATGGAGCAGCTGCGGAATGACACAAGCCACCATACTGAGCGTGCCCACCCTGGCCTATCTGCCATATTGCTTCTTCAACCTGATCAGTCCGATCATGAGCATAACGATAGCCATGATAGGATACAAGATATTCAGGAAAAACAACCTGTAGAAAAACATCGCACTCCGGGATTGAACCCGGATTTCAAAACGATTCTTCCGAACGATGGACAAATTCAAGAAAATAAACAACTTCGACATAAAGCTACTCAGAGATTTCCCTGGGCTTTCCGAATATGACGACCAACTGTTCCTGAATGATACCATAGACGAAGAATGGCCAAGGAAAATCAAAAATTTCCCTGAACTGCCGGCCAAGATGCGTTTCACGGCCATATTCCTGTGCCTCGGAGGCAAGGCGCATACCAGAATCTCCGGCCATGATTATTTTCTTCACGAAAATGATATCTTCATGATAAGCATCGGCAACATTGTCGAGATGATCAGCATAAGTGATGATTTCAAAGCGATTTCCGCCTCAATCCTGCCGGACAGCAAACTGATGAAGTTCACTTACAGAAGTACAAGATTCCTCAGAAAATTCCTGTACGAGCCTGGCGTTCTGACTCTTAAACCGGAGGAAAGCAAAAGGATGATATCATTTTTCAGCACCGTGAAAAACTTCATCATCTATGAAAGTGAACAGTTCAAGGAAGAAGCGCTGGAAAGTGCCGTCGTTATGCTGGCCAGCTATCTTTCAGGGAGAATCGCAATCAAGAACAACGACATAGCCCAACCGGTCACAAAATGGAGAAGCAATGAACTGTTGAGACATTTCCTGATTGAAGTCAGCCAGAACTACACTTTCGAGAGAAGCATCCAGTTCTATGCAAAGAAACTGTGCCTGTCCCCGAAGTACTTCGCCCAGATGATCTACAAGGAGTCAGGCAAACACGCAAAAGACTGGATCCGCGATTTTGTCATCAAGGATGCCAAGGCCATGCTCAAGAGCGGCAACTATACCGTTCAGGAAGTCAGCGAGACCTTGCATTTCGCGAACCAGTCCTTCTTCGGAAAGTATTTCAAGGAAGCGGTAGGATGCTCCCCAAAGATGTACAAGGAAAAGATTACTTCCGGCTGTTCTTCAGAAGGTCACGAATCTCCTCGAGAAGAGCCACGTCATCAGGCTTAGGAGCCGGGGCCGCAGGTTCTGCAGGAGCCGGAGTCTCCTCTTCTTTCTTCGTCAGATTCTTCAGTTTGGCCATACCCTTGATGGCAAGGAAGATACTGAATGCGATAATCAGGAAATTCACTGTCTCCTGGATGAAATTGCCATAGTTGAGAGAAACCTCCGGCTTGACGATTTCCGCACCGTCCATAACCGCCTTGTGAAGGACGATCTTGAGGCTTGTAAAATCGAAACCTCCAATCAGCACGCCAACGCAAGGCATGATGATGTCGTTCACCAGCGAAGTCACGATCTTGCCGAAAGCTGCGCCGATCACAACGCCGACCGCCATGTCGATGACGTTGCCTTTCATCGCGAATTCCTTGAATTCGGACCAAAATTTACTTTTTGCCATAATGATTTATGAATATGATTGTTAACGAATATTCCTTAAAAAGTCCTCCGCGACCGAGAGCGTTTCCACCTTGCCTACATCCAGAAGGTGGAAGTCAGGCGGCACGACACCTCTGATCAGATGGCAGCCGCACTCCCTTATGTAAAAGTCAGTAATTGAGAAGCGGTCACCCCAGCCATCCTCATCAAACACCTTGAATATGTCCCCGGAGATGCAGTGGATGCCTGCGAAAGCCAGTTTCCTGTACTTTTCAGGATCAATGTCACCGAACGGACTTCTGACTTCTCCGGTGGCGGTGTTCGTCCACCCGACCATCCTCATAGAGTCGTCGAACAGGAAATAGCGCTGTGTCTTTCTCTCGCTGACTATGATGGTGGCCAAAGCATCCGGAGCGGCCTGCGAAATGAACCAGCGGATGTCCAAGTCGGAAAGGATGTCCACATTATGCACGAGAAAAGAACCTCCTTCAAGCAGATGGCGTGCGAATTTGATTCCTCCCCCAGTTTCACGCAGGAAGTCCCTCTCATCAGAGAATCTGACATTCACTCCGAAATCATCCTGTTCCTGCGTGTAGCCCATGATCAAATCCGGAAAATGATGGACATTGATCACGAAATCGGTGATTCCCGCAGCTTTAAGCTTGGACACGGCACGGTACAGCAAAGGCTTCCCGGCAACCGGAACCAAGGCCTTTGGCAAAGTGTCTGTGATCGGCTTCAGTCTCGTACCGAGACCGGCAGCAAAAATCATTGCTTTCATCTACAGAATTTTCTCAATGTCCAGTTCCCTGTGCGAAACAGTGATCTTGATGTCAAACTTGTCCGCAAGATGCTGTGCAAGATGTTCGGCGCAGTAAACGGAACGATGCTGACCGCCGGTACAGCCGAAACAAACCTGCATATGAGTGAATTTCCTTTCTATAAAGCACTTGACATGATTGTCAACCAAGGCATAGACATTATTCAGGAAATCGGAGACACCTCCGTCATCTTCCAGGAATTTGATGACTTCCTTGTCCAGTCCTGTGAACTGACGATAATGCTCGTATTTGCCAGGATTGTTGATTGCGCGGCAATCAAAGACATAGCCACCTCCATTTCCCGTGGTGTCAACCGGTATGCCTTTCTTGTAGGCAAAGCTGAACACCTTGACTTCAAGCCGTTTGTCCTCTACGATATTATTGAATTGAGACATCGTGGTCAGTTTTGTAAGTATCTGGTTCAGATAAGGATAATCATCGAAAGGCTTCTGCAGAAGGCGGCGCAGATTACCCAAGGCGTAAGGCACGCTGGCAAGGAAATGAGGTTTTTTCTCGAAATATCCCCTGAACCCGTATGCACCCAGCACCTGAAGAGTTCTGAACAGGACAAAGAGACGCAATCTCTCATTGAAATGATCTTCATCCACATCCACGTAGCCTTTCAAGGCTCGTAAATATGTCTGAACCATTTCCTTTCGGAGATTCTCAGGATAGCGGGAGCGGGCCTGCCAGATGAAAGAAGCCACATCATAGTAAATCGGCCCCCTACGGCCTCCCTGAAAATCAATAAAATACGGTTCGCCATCCTTCATCATCACGTTCCTTGCCTGAAAGTCACGATACATGAACGTTTCACCCATGTCCTGCATCAAGTCGGTCTTGAGTTTCTCGAAATCATCCTGAAGCTTGACCTCGTTGAACTCCAGACCTGTGGCTTTAAGGAAGCAGTACTTGAAATAGTTCAGATCGAAGAGAATCATCCTCTCGTTGAATTCCGGCTCAGGATAGCAGACAGACCAGTCAAGCCCTTCAGCCCCTCTGAACTGAAGTTTGGGAAGCATTTCCATCGCACGGCACAGGAGACGGCACTCATAGGAGCTGTATTCCCCACTCTCGCGCCCCTGACTGACAACCTTGTAAAGCTGATCGTCACCAAGGTCTTCCTGAACATACCGCATTCCATCTTCACTGACGGCCAGGACCTTTGGCACATTGATGCCTTTGCCGAGGAAATGGGCGCTCAAACTGACAAACGCATTGTTTTCATCACGGCTTGTTCCTATGACACCTATAATGGAGATATTCCCGCCTTTCAAACGGAAATATCTCCTGTTGCTGCCGGAGGAGTTTAGCTCCTCCATGTCACTCACTTTCTGACCTGTGTAACTTTCAAATAATTCTTTGAGCCTATTCATTGATGACTGAACGTTGGTTAGTAGAGACTGTTGTAGGAAGCAGTGCCGTTTGAATAATAATTGTATTGGTTTGCAAGTTTGCCGTACATCTGTCCGAGCACCTCAAGATATGGTTTACCCTCTACGAGAGTCAGCCTGTAAACAGTGTCATCCACTTTGTAAAAATCCGCACCGTCAAGAGTGATCGTGTCATAGTCATCAGGAAGTTCCTCGACCAAAGCACCGGCAGGTGGGACAATCACCTCATACTGACCGTTGGTGTTGACAATATAGAAGATTCCGTCCTGATAGTAGTACGGCTGGTTCGCATAGGCGTAACTCTGAACAAGGCCAAGCCTGTCCGCAAGGGTGTAGGCATTGTCGGCTCTTGTCGAGTTCAATGCGAACGATCTGTTCTGAGCCGCTATCGTGGCGTTGTTCTGGGCAATGATCCTGTTCTGTTCCTCGATCGTCCTGTTGTTGGCGTCAATTGCCCGGTACATTCTGTAAGTGTTGTTGTAGTAGGCGAACCGCACAGACGCGAACACGAGGTCGGTCACGGCGCGCTCGACGCAGACTCCGAACGGAGGACGGCAGACCACGAATATGTCGCCGTAAGGACGGTAATAGATTCCGTCATAGACGCAGTAATCTATGCCCCAGTAGGTCACCCTGCGGTAACGCGGAGGAAGACTGTGGACTCTGTAGCCGAAGTAGTGAGGTTCGTGTCCCCAGAAATGGCTCGGCTTGTCATATTCCATGAAGTCACGGTCGCGCGGTGGAATTCTGTGGACATTCCTGTCTTCTCCGATTCTGATGAAGTCGCTACGGCTTTCCTTCATCACATCCTTTCCGCTGAAAGAATTCTTGTCATACGAGGTAAGGCCTCCTCTGGTGGCGTTGCCGACCCTCTGGGACTGTTCCCTTCTGGAGTCTGAAACTGAGCTTCTGGCAGAACTGCTTCTGACGGAGGTTGATCCGTTTATCTGTCTCGCCACCCTGCTACCTGAACTTCTTGTAGAAGATGAGGATTCCCTGACGGGGATGGAACTTCTTACAGAAGAGGAATTTCTTGTTGAAGAAGATATTCCTTGCGAAGAAGTGCTCCTTGTCGAAGACGTGGAGTTCCGAACAGAAGAGGAGGACCTCTGCGCCGAGGAACTTCTTGAGGTGGAGGAACCTTCCCTTACTGAAGTTGATCCGGAGCTTCTGTTGTTGTCCTGAGATCCTCTCGTGACACTCGCAGATGAGCCGCGACGGTTGTTGTCTTGCGTGACGCCGCTGTCATTGTTGCGGGAGGACGAAACCGATGATGAACTTCTGGAAGAAGAGGATGAGGACCTGGCAGAAGAGGAACTTCTGACCGAAGTTGAGCCGGAAGAATTCCTTCTGCTGTTGTCCTGTGAACTTCTTGTGACGGTTGATGAAGAGTTCCGGCGGTTATTGTCCTGCGAACTTCTTGCCGATGAAGAGCTTCCTGAGGACGAGCGTGTCCTGGAGTCAGTAGTGCTGCTCCTCGCTCCTGAAGAGCGTCTTTCCTGTGAATATGAATCAACCGGCGCAGCAAGCATAGCAAGCGCAATAGCCGACAAAAGAGTGACGTTCAGAATGTTCTTCATGATGATTCAGTGTTAAGTGATTAATTATAAAGCCAGTATCTTCGAGAAAGCTTTTTGAAGGTCTCGACGTCCTTTGACCAGTAATCAGCGAAATCCTCAACTTTAAGACGTTTCCCGAAAGCCGTTCTTACATAATCTGTACCACATACCTTGTCGAACATGGTGTTGCGTCCATTGGAAAGAGCGAACGGATTCTTCTCAGGATAAAGTTCATTTACGGCCTGCATCACGTAGAATTGGGTCAACGTACAGCAGGCGGCTTCATAGTCAGTGTAATGGAATTGAACTCCATGGAGGAGCTTGCCCTGAAGGCTGCCGGAGAACGGCTTGAAATGGATTGTCCTGAAAGCGACACCAGGCAGATTGTAAGAATCAAGCCGTGCTTTCAATGCATCCGCGTCCAACCATTCTGCAGCGAATACCTCAAACGGCAATGTGTAGCCGATACCGATGCTCAGATAGCCCTGGAATTCCCCTGCAATACCTGATGACGGGTAATTCACTGCTGACTGTGGATAAGGGATATTCGGAGACGGAAGCACCCATGGGAGATTGGTGTCTGAATACAGCATATTCCTATGCCATCCTTCCATCGGAATGACAGAAAGTTTGCATTTGAGCGGAGCCTCATCACCTTTTTCACCGCAGTTGAGTCCTTCCTCATTGAGCAGGATGGCAAGTTCGCCGACCGTAAGTCCATAGATGTAAGGGATCTTGAATTCACTGACGAAGGAATGGAAGCCCGGCTCAACGAGACATCCTTCCACTTTATTGCCTCCCAGAGGGTTGGGACGGTCAAGGACCATGACTTCAATGTCATTCTCGGCGCAGGCCCGCATCACAAGACCGAGCGTGCTGATGAACGTGTAGGAGCGGCTTCCTATGTCCTGGATGTCATAGACAACTACGTCCAGTCCCTCAAGCATCTTCTTGCCAGGCTTTCGGTTCGGACCATATATCGAATACACCGGCAAACCTGTCTTGGGATCTTTGGAATCAGACACATAGGAACCGGCATAGGCATCGCCTCTGACTCCGTGTTCAGGAGCGAACAAAGCCTTGAGATTGACTCCATGAGCTTCATAAAGGATGTCTATTGTGGACCGGAGATTGTGATCCACTCCGCTCGGATTGGTGACAAGACCTACATTTTTGCCGACAAGACCTTCAAATCCACGGCTTTCCAGGACTTCCACTCCTGTCCGCACCATCTGCTTTTCAGATGCCGCGGCGGACAATGTCAGAGCCGCAACCGAAACCAGAATTGAGAATATTCTTTTTACAACTGACATGGGGCGATTACTTTTTACCATATTCAGAATCGATTCTGCGGTCTGCCAGGAAAGTGACCGCAACGGTGGCAATGCAGCAGACGATGACCATCCAGAAGAAGCCGCGGTAACCGAACCATTCCTGAAGATAGCCGGCAAACATTCCCGGAATCATCATGCTGAGCGCCATGAAACAAGTGCAGAAGGCATAGTGCGAGGTCTTGTACTCCCCTTCGGAGAAATACATCATGTAGAGCATGTAGGCCGTGAAACCGAAACCGTAGCCGAACTGTTCGATGGCGATGCAGGTGCAGATTGTAATGAAGCTTTCAGGCTGAGCTACAGCCAGATAGACAAACGAAAAGCATGGCAGGGTCATAAAGGCGGCCATTATCCAGATGCTCTTCTTCAGACCGATGCGGGAGGCCATAAGACCTCCTAGGATGCCTCCCAGAAGCAGGAATATCACGCCGAGGGTGCCGTAGGCCAGTCCAACCTCGGCGGTAGCCATTCCGAGTCCCCCAGCGTCCCTTGACGCGACGAGGAACGGGGAGCAGAGTTTGATCAGGAAGGCTTCCGGCAGACGGTAGCAAAGCATGAACACGACAGCGAGCCAGACTCCCGGTTTTCTGAAATAGGTCACCACCGTGTTCTTGAAATCTCTGAATATGTCCCCGGCGGTCGCGGTGGAACCCTTCGGGCGGTCTGACGAGTCTGACACTGGTCTCGGAACAGCCCAGGTGTGGTAGAGGGTCAGGGCGGTCAGCAGGAGTCCCGAGCCTCCTACAGTGATCTGCCAGGCCAGCGGGATGTCGCCAGTGCGGGTCTCCAGGATGCCGGCCACGGCCACGATCACTCCGTTGCCGAACACGTTGGCAAGCCTGTAGAACGTGCTGCGCACTCCTACGAAGGCCGCCTGGCTGCTCTGGCTCTGGGCGAGCATATAGAATCCGTCAGCAGCAATGTCATGCGTTGCGGATGCGAAAGCGGCGAAAATGAACAGCAGCAGGGTGAACGAGAACAGACCTATCGATGTGGTTCCCGATGCTATAGTCTGGGCGGAAGGATGCGGCATCGTCAACGCCAGGACGATGAACGCTGCCGACATCAAAGTCTGCATCGTCAGAATCCACCACCTTTTGGTTTTGATGATGTCCACGAACGGGCTCCAAAGGAACTTGAGCGTCCACGGCAGGTACAGGAGCGACGTAAACAACGACATCTGCCCGTTGGGAACGCCCATCCTGGCGAACATAAGGACGGAGATGTTGTTGACAAGGAAATACGGAATCCCCTCCACAAAATAAAGAGTGGGAATCCAGAGCCATGGGTTACGTTCAGTGTTGCAATGTGTCATCATCAGAGGATGTTTTATCTTTTTTCCAGGACGCTGCCAGGATAGTAATGTTCGAGAATCTGACTGAAGTCATAGCCCTGCGAGGCCATCACCGCCGCGCCGATCTGGCAGAGGCCGACACCGTGCCCCCAGCCCTTACCGTCAAGGATGAGCTTGTCGCCTTCCCAACGCACAGTGAAAGCTGAACTTTTCAGATGCGACTCGGAAAGCCATCGTCTGATCATCAGCTCCTTACCTACAGCCATCGTCTTATTTTCACCGACAATCAGAAGTTTCTTCAATCTGCCGGAAGGCCCTGTCTCGACTGGAACAATGTCACGAATCAGACCGAAGTCAATGCCGGAGCGGCTACGGACAAGTTCGGAGACCTCTGTCCTTGAATATTCAGTCCGCCATCTGTAGAAGTCCTTCGTCTCAAGGTCATAGTCATTCAGTACCTGGGACAGGACGGTCTCGTCGGCGGTGTCACAGAAGGCTTTCCCGGAAGGATTCTCATCCGGAGTGTCCGGAACCGATTGAAGGTAAGGGAAGTCCTTGTCCTCCCAGCAGGTACTGAAGAGTTCGGTCACTCCGCCGCAGCATTTCGAGAAACGGGCATCGCAGATTTCTCCGCTGCAGGTCAGAACAAGTCCCCAGGTCTGGTCGATAGCCTTGCGTACAGTGTCGCCAACCGCCATCGAGACTCCCTGATAGCGCTGGCAATGGTCGTCCGCACAGACATCGAAGAGAATGTGGTCTTCGTGGTCAAACCATTTGACCACTTCATTTTCAGATGTTTCCACAGCAGTGTCAGCCGGTCTTGACAGGCCGGACTTCCTGCGGGAGATCTGGGCGAGAACCCAGGACCGGGAGATGACGGCGTGGGCCTTAAGGAACTCCAGCCCTGCAGAAGCCTTCATCTCGGACGAGATAACGCTGAGCAGATAGTCCTCAACCCCGACCACATCGACTGCCGTGACCTTGTCACCGTCCACTATGAATTTCAGAGTACCGGCAAACTTCAGCGTCACCTTCCTTTCCCAATGGAAATCCACCCCGATCGTCACCCCGTAGAGGATGAAAGACGGCTCAGAGAACATCGTGGCTTCGGTCTGAGCCTCGAACACCAGTTCGTCGTAAAGGACTCCGTTGTAGGAGATGCGACCGTCCTCGAAAGACACTCTTTGCCGACCCGCTCCATCGGAGATCACCTCGAACTCGATTTCTTGACCGGACATTATGCCGACCTCAAGCTTTGTCTGCGTCCTCGTCAGACGCCAGATTATTCCGTCTTCGGCTTCCTTGCTGACAGTGACTTCATCCACGACAGAGGAAAGCAGACCGGAATCAAGCTTGTCGAAATCCTCCTTCCTCGTGGTGATGAAGACTCCGGCCATATCGGCGCAGCCCGGACTCATCGCGAGATGGTCAG
>CAZXVE010000024.1:0-13881 GCA_964644125.1 uncultured Muribaculaceae bacterium | reverse complement strand
TGTTGTTCGGAAGGACCTTGCCCACTCCGTTCATCGAGAATATTATCTTTTCGTCTGCCATTTCTGAGGTAGATGTTATGTTTTATTTTTGTTATAGCGCTTATGAAAGTTGGGGTTGTGAAAAAACTTAGGGATACTCTTTTAGTAGCTCCCGCCTCCGATGAAACTGCGGATGAGCGATGTGGACGGCACTTCCTTGTCCGATACTGGTACGAAATAGTGCAGGAATTTCATCAGCCTGTGTGCCTCGTTGTACTCCGGACAGTTCTTCGGCACAGTCGCGAGAATCCTTTCAGCATGCGTGCGCAGAACGGCAAACTCGACAAGGTAGGCGGAATTGAACAGCACATCGGCATCCTCTTGAAACGGGTAGATCCATTTAACCTCGGCATGACGGACATTGGGCCAGTTTGCAATCGTTTCCCTTGCAGTGAAGGCTCCTTTCCTGTAGTCTCTCACGATTCTTCGGAGCAGGCGGTTGTCGCTTGTAGGAATGCAGTTGTGGCAGTCCAGAGGAATGGAAGTAATGGTATTTATGAATATCTTGAATTTCTTGTCATCTTCCACCCGGTCCGTAAGACGAGGATTAAGGGCGTGCAGTCCCTCGATGATCAGCACGGACCTGTCCTTCAGCCTGAGTTTTTTGCCGTTGAACTCCCTCAGCCCTGTGACGAAATTGAATTCCGGGACCTCCACTTCCTCTCCGCTTATGAGCCGCACAAGGTCTTTCTGGAGATAATCATGGTCCACCGTATCAAAATTGTCGAAGTCGTAGGAACCGTCGGGCAACTTCGGGGTCTCGACCCTGTTGACGAAATAGTCATCGGTCGAGAAGGAGACCGGATGCAGTCCGCAGGCTTTCAGCTGTACGCTGAGTCTCTTGCAGACAGTGCTCTTTCCGCTGCTGCTCGGACCTGTAATCAGTACAAGACGCACTGGCTTTTCAGGGTCGTTGTAGCGTCTTTCGATTTCCTCTGCAATCTGAACAATCTTTTTCTCCTGAAGTGCCTCGGAAATCTGTATCAGGTCAGATGCGTTACCGTCAAGAATCGACTTGTTTACATCTCCCACGGTGGTCAGCCCCATGATCCAGTTCCATCGGTGGGACTCGGCCAGGATTTCGAAAGTCTTCGGCTGGGACGTCAGCGGGGCCAGCTCCTCAGGAGCGTGGCGGTTCGGGACACGGAGCAATATTCCATCATGGCAGAAGGAGATGTTGAAGTTTTTGAGGTAGCCGGTGCTTGGCACAAGCTCATCATAGTAGTAGTCCGTCATACCGTCAAGAGTGTAGCAGTTGATGTACACTTCGCCGGTCGTCTGGAGCAACTTGACCTTGTCAAGGTCGCCCGATTCCTTGAACATCTCTATCGCTTTCTCTGTCTGGATTTCCTTGCGTATGAACGGCAGGTCTTGGGTTACAATCTCTCTCATTCTCCTGTCGATGGCCAGCACGTCCTGCTCTGTCAGAGGCGATTTGTCTTTATTGAATACGGCGCAGAAGTAGCCTTTTGAAAGCGGGCGGTGTATCACCACCTTGCTTTCAGGCAGAACATCCCTTGCCGCCTTGCAGAGAAGGAAGCACAGGGAGCGGCAGTAGAAACTTCGTCCGATGTAGGTCCGGTAGTCCAGAAATTCTACGTCTAGACTGTGGAACACTTTGAATTTCAACCCTTCCGCCACATTGTTGACATTGGCTGCGAGTATGTCGTAAGGTTTGTCAAAATCGAATTCGCGGGCGATGTCCAGCAGAGATGTCCCTTCCGGGAAGCTTTTGCAGCTGCCTGTGTTTTTGCAGTGAATCGTTACCATATTTCCTGTTAGATGATGGAATCAGAACAAAGGTACTAACAAATTCCAGTATGACAAAACGTTCTGACGCAGTCTTGCCGGTGAAAGGAACGTTTCATGTTGAAAGGGATTTATTTTTTTTTCAGTAGTTGCCAATATTGATTAACTTTGTTTGTTTTCTTGGAAAATATATAAACTAGTTATATTGAAATGAAAAAAGTATTGGTTTCCTCTGCGATTGCTCTGGCGCTTTCTACCGGAGCTTTTGCTCAGCCGGTTCAGAACAAGGTTAATGATGTGATTGAGCCTCTTCCTGCCGGGAGTGTCAAGTTCAACGGCTATTTCGATGACGACATCAAGAATTCCATCGACCATTGGGTCAATGGGGTAATGCCATATGACAAAGTCATCGACTATTTTGTCAAGGGACGCCCACAATTCGCCCTTGGTGAGATGATAGGCAAGTGCATCCGTACCAATTCCCTCCTTTACCGTTACAACGGTGATCCTCAGATCAAGGCGCTTACCAAAGATCTTGTCTACAAACTCATGGCCACAGAGAAGAGTAACGGCAGCATCAGCTGTACTGCAGTGGAGGACCAGCCGGGTGACCGTGACGGTGACATTTGGGAAAGAAAGTACGTGATGCTTGGCCTGCTTCAGTACTACACGGATGTTGAACAGGATCCAAGAGTGCTCAACGCCCTTGAGAAAGAGGCCAGAAGCGTGATTGACCAGGTAGGTCCAGCTCCCAAGAAGAGCATTACGGAGCTTGGATGGAGTTCCACCAACATTGAGTCCTCGTCAATCCTTGAACCGATGGTGAAATTGTATTCAATTACAGGCAAAAAGGACTATCTTGATTTTGCTGAATACATTGTCAGGGCCGGTGCATCCAAAGGCAGCAACATATTCCAGCAGGTTTATGACGGTGCCCATCTTTATGAAGTTGGAACGCCTTACCCCAAGGCCTATGAGATGACTTCTGTTTGGGAAGGACTTGCAGAGTACTATCGCATTACCGGTGATCCAAGGTGGAAGAAATGTCTGGACAATTTCTTCCATGATGCCATAGAAAACGAAATCACCATTGTCGGCAATGCCGGATCAGATATCTATTGGCCAAGGCTTAACGGTGAAGGTTGGAGCAATACTGCTGTCGAGCAGACCAATCCTGACATCAAGAGAATGATGGAAACTTGTGTCGGTGTGACCTGGATGAAGTACTGCTCGCAGTATCTTCGCCTGACAGGAGATCCGGTGGCTGTTGACTATATCGAGAAATATGCCTACAACGGACTGCTTGGAGCCATGAAACCTGACGGAAAGAGTTTCAGTTATGTCAACCTCCTCAACGGGGAGAAGGTGACCAACAGCGGCTGGGGCACCAACATCGATGGCCAGCCTGTGACATGCTGCAACCTCAGCGGTCCATGCGGCCTGTCATACCTTCCTTACATCGCGGCGATGCAATCAAAAGAGGGCCCTGTCATCAATCTTTACAATGCAGGAACCATAACCGCCAGAACGGCTGCCGGAAAGGAAGTCAAACTTGAAATAGTTACTGAATATCCCCGTTCTAATGAAGTGAAAATATCAGTCGATCCTTCGGCGAAAGAGAAATTCACCTTGAAACTGCATATTCCTTCATGGAGCGAGAACACTTATGTGGAGGTGAACGGAAAATACATCGGCAAAGTGGATCCCGGAAAATATCTTTCTCTTGACCGCAAGTGGAAGAGCGGCGACAGCATCTACATCATCTTCGACATGAAGGCGAAACTCATCAAGGCTTCTGAGAACGGACGTAACCCGGAGGGAAAATATTTCCAGGCCGTGCAGTGGGGACCGCTGGTTCTGGCACGTGACGAGAACATCGATCCGGATTACAACAAGCCGGTCAAGGTTGTTGCCGATGCCAATGGCGAGGTGAAAGTCAAGATTGTTGATGCTGAGCGTCCAGGAACCAGAATGCAGTTCCTTGTTCCTACAACGGAGGGGGACATCAAGATGGTTGATTATTCTTCTGTCGACTGTTGGAAGGGGAAGCATATTCAGACTTGGCTTCCGACCATCAGATAGCAAGTTGAATTCCGGGGGAGGAATCGGATTGCCTCCAAAGTTAAATTCCTCCCCTGGAATGATTGATAATCATCCGAAATTTATTAATTTTGCGGCACTGAACCGGAGGATTGTCCGAGTGGTTTATGGTGCTTGTCTCGAAAACAAGTCGGCTTAACGGCCCCACAGGTTCGAATCCTGTATCCTCCGCAAAACCCTTGCAACTCATTGTCAAACATGAGTTGCAAGGGTTTTGAAATTTAATGGAATGCGGACGGATCAGAGAGTCGTAAGGTGGAAATTACGCCAGAGAACTTTGATGTTGTTGCCGTCATGGATCTGCAGCATTATCCTTCCTGACTTGGAACCTATTAGCTCATCGTTGATGTCTATCATTGGCTCTCCGTTCAGCCAGGTCTTTACGTTGTCTCCCTCAACTCTAAGACGCAGCGTGTTCCATTCTCCTTCCTTGAGGATTTCTTCTTTTTCGTCCGGGATCTGAACCAGCCATCCTCGGCCGTATGATTCGTAGATGCCAGCAGTGTCACAGCCTTTCGGAGCGACTTCGCACTGCCAACCGTTTACGATATTGTTCTGGTAGCCACCTTCAACGAAGGAGTGGAAGAAAAGACCGGAATTGCCGTTTGAGCACTGTTTGAATTCTACTGTCAGGTCGAAATCCTTGTAGTATTCACGAGTCCCGAGGTAGCCGTAGCGGAGGTCCTCACCGTTCTCAGTTACAAGATTCCCTTCTTCATCCACGCTTGTGCGCATGCTGCCGAACAACTCCCATCCGTGCAGATCCTTGCCGTTGAAAAGTTCAAACTCCTGACCTGCCTTGTGAGGCAATTCCTTGATTTTGATGTTTCTGAATGATGCCGGATCTCCGTGGTCCTGAAGGCAGATAACGCCTTCGTGTGCAAGGCCGTATTCGGTGGCGTTGCCCCATTTGCCGCTGGCTTTCTTCTCGAACC
Organism: uncultured Muribaculaceae bacterium; assembly: GCA_964644125.1. Classification (GTDB taxonomy): domain Bacteria; phylum Bacteroidota; class Bacteroidia; order Bacteroidales; family UBA932; genus Cryptobacteroides. The sequence continues at coordinate 9,058 of CAZXVE010000024.1, read as the reverse complement.
AATCGTCTGTCCAGGCCTCGAACTCGAGAATTTTTTCTCCGTTGAGCCAGTGTTCCACATGTCCGTTGTCAAAGACGATTCTTGAATTGTTCCATTCGCCTTGAGGATTAACCTCCATCTTGCTGTTGTCCGGAAGGTGCATTGCATAGTCAACTCCGAGTTTCTGCCATTCCTCAAGTTTTGCCGGGGCGTTCACTTCTTCCCATCCTTCATTGTCGATAAGTTGGTATTCAGGGCCTGTAACGTACGGTACATTGAATTTTGGATTCTCAACAACATGGTACAGCATTCCGCTGTTGCCGCCGTGAGTGAGTTTCCAGTCCCATGACAATTCGAAATTCTCGTACTTTTTGTCTGTTACGATGTAACCGCATCCATCGGCACCATTGCCTGATGCCTGAATGCATCCGTCCACGACTGTCCATCCATTGGTCAGTGAATCTCCATTGTAGTCGCGCCATCCGTCAAGGTTTTTGCCGTTGAACAACAATGTCCAACCTTCTGCCTTTTCTGCCGATGTCAGAGTGTTCGGTTTAGTGCTGCATGATGTCATCGCAACGGCGATGCCTGCAATTGCCAGTCCATAGATGATCTTGCCCATTGTGTGATTATTTATTATGGTTTTTGTGTCAATGTGATTTCTGCAAAAATATAGAATTGCAATGATAAAACAAAAGAAAAAGTGAGACCTGAGTCTGTTCTCAGGTCTCACCGTCATCATTGTGGAGCATAGGAGGATCGAACTCCTGACCTCAAGATTGCGAACCTTGCGCTCTACCAGCTGAGCTAATACCCCGTTGCGTTTGCAAAGATACAAAAAACTTCATTAATCCAACCTGATTCCGCCCACTTAATGTTTGTGAACCTGCTCAACTTGTTATCTTGAAGCTATGTAACTCTTATACTTTATGAAATCATCGGGGAGCGGCATGTCATAGACACTGCTTCGGAGAAATGCCCCGAAGTCCTTGATGTCAGCATGTGCCGACTGTTGTTCCACGGTTAGTGTTTCGCCAATTCCCACCCTTATTCTTCTGTACTTTTTATTGACAAGCTCGTGTGGCAGCTGCAGGAGGCGGACTTTCCAGTCAATTAATCCCAAGTTGTAGAACCATAATGAATTATGATCGAAAAACCGTACTGGAACTATTGGAACTTTTGCTTTCTGGATCAGCCGCAGAACTGCCTCCTGCCATTCTCTGTCCCTGATTCTCATTTCCCGGAGGTTCAGGTCTGACACTGCACCTGATGGGAAAAAACCCACAGGATGGCCGTCATGAAGTCTTCCTATAACCTCGCGAACCCCTTGGATGTTCTTCGCTGTGATCCCTTTGTTCAGGTCGTTTCTGGGATTTACAACTATCAGGCTGGGACGGAGCGCTTCAACTATGGCGAGAAATTCGGTCACCATAACTTTGAACTCAGATCTCAGATGCCCTATGAGATCAATCAGTATGATTCCATCCATCCCTCCGTACGGATGGTTGCTTATCGTGATGAAGGGTCCGTCAGGCAGGTTCCCGAGTCTTTTCGAACCGCCCAACAGGTAATTGATTCCCAGTTTGTCCAGAAGTGCTCCGGCGAAATCAGCCCCCTGATGTTCGCTTATGGTGTCATAAATGTCTGACAAGGTCTTTATCGAAAGAACTTTCCTAAGGGCACCGGCAACCATGTTGCCGAACCTTCCTTTGAATACCGGTGCAATCTGCTCGATCTGTTCTATTGGAAGAAGGGGCATTACTTGTCTTTTCTTTTTGGCATCGGGTCCATTTGGGCATAGCCTTTGGCATCGCTGATGATTGTCACCAGATAAATGATGACCAGCAAGACCAGAATGAAGAATCCTGCCATGTCAAGTGCCATCAGATCTATTCCCTTTCCGAATATGTCAATCTCGGTATGGAATTCCCTGAGAGGCTTGATGAATATGAACAATGAGGTCAGTACGATAGCTATCACTCTGAATTCGGTAGGTCCGAGTTTGGCGTATGTGAGTTTGAATTCACTCTTCAGATGGGCGTTCACGCTGACGTTTACCGTAAGACAAAGATAGACAACGAATATCATCAAAGCCAAGTCAAGACGCATGAGGCAGGACAGGCCAAGTCCTATGAACATGAAAGCTTCGTTTATGCAATCTACGGTGTGGTCCAGATAATAGCCGTAAACCGGTCTTTGTGTTTTACGGAATCTTGCCAATGTCCCGTCGAGAGAATCCCCATACCAATTTACAATAAAGCCCAGGCAACTGATCCACAGAAAGTTGATGTTGATGCCGCAAAGAACGTAACCTGCTCCGACCATGATAGCGCCGAGCGTGCCAATTGCCGTGAGTGTGTCTGATACAATCCAGTCCGGCTGCCTTTCCGCCAACCAGGCAAGGGCTTTTTTCTCAACTCCGTTAAGAATTGAAGTCTGTATTCTTTCCGCTTTCTTATCTGCCATATTCAATTGTGTGTTAGATGTTCCTTACGTAGATTCTGGCTCTCTTGTGCAGATGATGTTCGAATTTGCCCCACAGGTTCTGCACATTGTGGTTTTCTTCAAGCTCGCGGGTGCTTTCGACATATTTGATACCGTTCCTGTGCATGCCTCTGCCGATTTTGGAAATTATCATCGCGTTGACACCCTTGTCCTTATACTCGTTGGAGATGGCTATCAGCAGGGCATCGATTGTGTCATTGTGCCGCAATGCCTTAAGGATATGGATGAAGCCGAAAGGAAACATGTGCCCTTTCGCTTTCTGGAGAGCTTTTGACAGAGAAGGAAGCGTAATGCCGAATCCGACGACCTTGTCGTACTTGTCGACAATGACGGACACATAGTCCAGATTCAGGTTCGGGAAGAACTGGTTCTTGAGATCTTCGCATTGGGCAGGGGAGAGTTCGGAAAAGCCGTGAAGCACGGAATAGCACTCGTTCATGACGCTGAATATTCCGTCGGCATATTTGTGGAGAAGTTCATTCTTGTTTTTGTACTCTCCTTCCTTCAGATTGTAGCGTTCTCCTATCATTTCCGAGAAATGGAAGTATCTTTCAAGGTTGTCAGGAACCGTAATACGGTATTCTACGAAATCCGTTTCTTTTGTGAAACCTTCTTTCAGAAGCATGGGTTCGTAGTATGGGGCGTTGTATTTTCCGTAGGCTGTCGGAAGTTGGTCAAAACCGTCAACAAGAACACCGGAGATGTCAAATTCCAGAAAGCCGACCGGACCTTCGATGATTTGCATTCCCTTTTCCGTTGCAAACTGTCTCACCCTTTCCATCAAAGCATGAACGACTTCCTGTGACTCGACAAAATCAATCCATCCGAAACGGCAGATTTTTTTGTCAACTTTCTTGTTGTACTTGTAGTTGATGATTCCGGCAACTCTTCCGACAACATTCCCGTTCCCGTCGTATGCCAGCCAGTACTTTCCTTCGCACACTTCGAATGCCCGGTTTTTGCCCGGTGTCAGAGTGTCAATCTCCATTGATTCTATCTGGGGAACATAGTATTTGTTGCTTGCGTACAATTCATTGGGAAATTTGACAAACTGTCTCAGCTCCTTCCTGCTTGTTACTTCCTTGGTGATAATTGCCATCTCTTCTTCAGTTTACAATCTGCTAATTTAGTAAAAATAGTAAGATATTGTACCTTGGGGGTCGGTGAAATAGTCAGTGCGACGCTGACCGGCTCTGATTGACGACGGCTACACCGCTGAATACCATTATTATGGCAATGATTTTCTGCCAGGTCATTGTGTCCATTCCACCTATGACACTCAGAATGCAGGCGATAATCGGTTGGAGATAGGTGTACATGGCGACGATTGTCGGCCTGACATCCTTTTGGCCGACAGGTATCAGGAAATAAGCCACAAAGGTCGCGAAGAAGATGAGATACCCTATCTCAAGGGCTTGAGGCAGTCTGATGGCTGCATAATCCGTGGTGAGAAGGTCATGGAATGAAAGAGGCAGGGACATCAGCAGCGAGAAAAGGAACATCCATTTCATGAATGTGATCACTGAATATTTCCTGATAAGCGGTCTGAACGCTCCAAGGTACAATGAAAAGCTGATGCTGTTCAAGAACAGCAGAACGAATCCAAGAGGCTTGGTCGCTTCCACTCCGTTATGGCTGTGCACTGAATTGAGGATCAGGAATATGATTCCGATGAAACTGATTCCGACACCTGCCGCTTTCTTTGCAGTGATGGGCTCTTTGACAAATATGAAAGCGAAGAACATCGTGAAGATCGGCCCCAGGGTGCCGATTATTGAGGTATCGATGGTTGTGGCCATCGTGATTCCCTTCAAAAATGTGTATTGCGTTATGTAGAGGCCGAAGATGGATGCCAAAGCCATCTGTGCCAGATCTTTGGCTGGGACTCTCTCCTTGGGGGCGAACAATGAAATCAGCCAGAACAGAGCGGAGGCCCCTATTGCTCTCAAGGTGAACAAGGCTATCGGTGAGACGACACCTGAGTTTGAGATGTCTTTCGTCAGCACAATGTTGACTCCGAAGATCGTGTAGGCAGCCAGCAGTGCCAAGTGCCCTCTCAGTTTATTGTTTTCCATGATTGTCTGAACATTTTGGACATATTCCTTTGACAAGGTAGTTAGTTGTGATTCCGGAATATCCTTCCGGAAGTGTGACCGGAGGAATGTGGATGTCTTCGAGGCAGAAGGTCCGGTGGCATTTCTCGCAGAAGAAATGTACATGAGCATCTTCATCGCGTAAGGAGTCGTTGCTCATGCAGAGTTCGTAGCGTGTTCCGTCGCTTCCATCCTCGATTGCATGCACCAGATGGCACTTTCTGAACAGTAACAGGCATCTGAATATTCCGGATTTGTCGATTGTGCCGATTCTCTCCTCAAGTTCCATCAGGCTCAGCGGCCGTTCACAGTTAAGGAGAGCCCTGGCCACTATCAGCCTGTTGACTGTGGTTTTGATATTGTGCCGTTCAAACAGTTCTGTGAGTTCCATGTGTGGCATGTCTGACTTCCCTTTTTTTAAATGATTCCGTGCCGCAAATTTACTTATTTTATGCTTATGATTTCACTTTGCAACCAAGTTGCAGTGTTGTTTTCCGACCTTTGTGAAGTTTGAAAGTCAAGAGTAAACTCATGGAAAAGGAAAGCAAAACAAGATTGGTCAGAATTATTCTTTCAGCAGTGTTTCTCTGCATTGCCATATTTATTGAAAAGAATCTTGACCTTGGCGTCGGTCAGCTTCTTGCAGTCTATCTTATACCTTACCTCATTGCCGGTTATGACACTTTGCTTGAAGCGGGGGAGAAAATCGTCAGGGGAGACTTCCTCGATGAAGATTTCCTGATGAGCATCGCAACTGTCGGTGCACTATGCATAGGATTCCTCCCTGGGGCTGAAACGCAGTTCCCCGAAGCAGTCTTCGTGATGCTTTTCTTTCAGGTCGGAGAACTGTTTGAGGAAATCGCCGAAGGCCGCAGCCGCAGATCAATCTCCGGTCTGATGGACATCCGTCCGGACATAGCCGAAGTGGAACGGGATGGCAGAATATTGACTGTGAATCCGAATGAGGTCAAAGTGGGGGAGATCATTGTCGTGAAGCCGGGTGAGAAGGTTCCGATGGACGGAATCGTCATCGAAGGTGAATCCAGCCTTAATACCGTGGCTCTGACCGGAGAAAGCGTGCCGAGAAGCATCTCCAGGGGAGACGGAATAATTTCCGGATGTGTCAATCTTACCGGAGTGATCCGTGCTGAAGTGACAAAAGTTTTCGGTGAATCTACCGCCACCAGGATTCTGAACCTTGTGGAAAATGCTTCCGAGAGCAAGTCCAAAAGCGAAAGCTTCATCTCAAGGTTCGCCGGAATCTACACACCGGTCGTGGTAATTGCCGCCCTTGCCCTTGCGTTCATCCCGCCGGTTCTTTCCGGTGATTTCGGAAGTACATTCTCCATCTGGCTCTACAGGGCGTTGACCTTTCTGATAGTTTCCTGCCCATGCGCTCTGGTGATTTCCGTCCCGCTTTCGTTTTTCGGAGGCATAGGCGGAGCTTCATCAAAAGGAATTCTGATCAAGGGCTCAAATTACCTTGAGGCATTGGCCAAGGTGGGTACGGTTGTCTTTGACAAGACCGGGACTTTGACTGAAGGTGTGTTTGATGTCACGGCAGTACATCCTGAAAAAATTGACGCGAACGAACTGCTGCACCTTGCGGCGCACGTGGAAAGATACTCTTTGCATCCGATAGCAGTATCGTTGAAGAATGCTTTTCCCGGAGAGGATGACGGATGCCTGGTGGAGAATGTTGAAGAGATTGCCGGCCACGGAGTCCGCGCATCGGTGAACGGCAGATCGGTCTGTGTCGGCAACACCCGAATGATGGACATGACCGGAGCGAGATGGAAGCCGTGCGAGAACAGCGGAACGGTTGTCCATGTCAGCGTGGATGGTGTCTATGCCGGCCACATTGTCGTTTCAGACAGAATTAAAGCCGATTCTGCAGAAGCGGTCAGGTCTCTCAAGGAGGAAGGGGTCACCAGGACAGTGATGCTGACCGGAGACAAACGTGAAGTTGCTGAACACGTCGCCTCTGCCATCGGTCTTGACGATTTTCGCGCAGAATTGCTTCCTTCTGACAAAATTGTTGAACTTGAGAAGCTTCTGGCTGAAAAACCTCACGGAAAGACTCTTGCCTTTGTGGGTGACGGAATGAACGATGCTCCTGTGCTGGCAAGGGCGGATCTTGGAATAGCGATGGGCGGGCTGGGTTCGGATGCCGCGATAGAAGCGGCGGATGTCGTGCTTATGGATGACAAACCGTCAAAGATTGTTCAGGGCGTGAGAATTTCACGCAAGACCTTGCGTATAGCAAGAGAGAACATATTCTTTGCCATATTCATAAAACTGGTTGTCCTCGGTCTTGCCGCGGCGGGTATCGCTACTATGTGGATGGCTGTCTTTGCCGATGTCGGAGTCACTGTCCTCGCGGTCATGAATGCCATGCGTGCCCTGAAGGCATAAGTTCCCGACCATTCAGCCGGCATCGTCCTCCGGCTCAAGATGCAGGGATATCTGAGTCTCGTTTCCGAACTCTTTGCGCAGAGATTCTTCCACTTTCTTGGAAATGTTGTGCGCTTCCTTGAGCGAAATGCCGGAGTTCAGCACAAGGTGGCCTTCCATTACGATTCCCGGTCCCTCACGGCGTGTCTTCAACTCGTGAAGGTCCACAACTCCATCAATTGATTTTGCCGTGGCCAGAATCTTCTCCTCCACGTCATCCGGAAGCGAAACATCCAGCAGTTCCTTGACTGCAGGCACGGACATCCTCACTGCCATGACGAGAATGATTATGCTGATGGCGCAGCCGGTAACCGGATCAAGAATGGTGAACTTCTTTCCAAGGAATATTGCTCCTGCGATTCCGGCAAGGGAACCGACTGAAGAGAATGCATCGGAACGATGATGCCATGCATTGGCAATCATCATCGGACTGTTCAAGGCTCTTCCTTGAATGATGGTGTAACGGTAGAGCAACTCTTTGAGGACTATTGACGCGGCAGCTGCCCAAAGAGCTATCATTCCGGGAGAATTTACTTGTCCGCCATCAAGTATCAGCCGGATTTTTCCTATTCCTGTGCCCATGAGGTTGGCAGCGACTACAATAAGCATCAGGCTGATGATCAATGTGGCGAAAGTCTCGAACTTCCCGTGTCCGTAGTCATGGTCCTTGTCTCTTCCTTTGGCTGAAATCTTGACGAAGACCAGCACGACTATATCGCTCAAAAGATCCGACAGAGAATGTATTCCGTCAGCTATCATTGCCGTGGACCTGCCAAGAACTCCTGCGATGATCTTGAATACGGTCAGAATGACATTGACAACGGAACCGATCAGAGTCACAAACGTGATTTTTGCAGTCCTGTCCATCAAGAGTAGCGTTTGGGAAGCCTGAATATGATTGATAAACATGAAACGGCAAATAGCACGAACGGGTAGAAAAGGCAAGGTATTATCGATGCTGCGGAAATGCCTGAGAACCCGGATGCCATGAGAAGCTGTGCACCGTAGGGGATTATGCCTTGGACAATGCAGGAGAAAGTGTCCAGAAGGCTGGCCGTTTTTCTTGGATCAAGGTCGAACTTTCGGGTTATGTTTCTGGCTATGTCACCGGTGGTCAGAATGGCTATCGTGTTGTTGGCAGTACAGAGATTCGAAAGCCCAACCAGGCCTGCGATGCTGAATTCGGCTCCTCTCCTGCCTTTGATGCCTTTTGTCAACCCTTTGATTATGAAATCGATGCCGCCGTTATTCCTGATCAGCTCCAGCATTCCGCCCGAGAGCATGGTGACTATGATCAGTTCTCCCATGCCGGAGATTCCGCTTCCTATGCTTCCAAGGAAGCCTATCCAGGTCATTCCGTGAAGGAATCCGATGACGGCGCAGAGAAACAGCCCGACTCCAAGGACAAGAAGGACATTCATTCCGCACAGGGCCAGAATTATGACGGACAGATAGGGAATCAGCTTGACATATTCAATCTCGCCTATTTCAGGGGTCGCACCATGGTTGAATCCGATGATGACGTAGATGACTGTGACAATCAGTGCCGCAGGAGCGCAGATCCAGACATTGGCTTTGAACTTGTCGGACATGGAGCATCCTTGCGTCGTTGTTGAAGCGATGGTTGTGTCGGAGATGAACGACAGATTGTCTCCGAAGAAGGCCCCTCCGACAATCAGGCCCGTGACCAGCGGCAAGGATATTCCTGCCTGCTCCGCTATGCCGGACGCTATCGGCACGAGGGCGACGATTGTTCCGACGCTGGTCCCGATCGACATCGAAATGAAACAGGAGGCGATGAAGAGTCCGGCAAGGATCAGTTTCCCCGGAAGCACCGTAAGCGTCAGATTGACAGTCGCTTCAACGCTGCCTATCTCCTTGGCGGTCGTGGCGAAGGCTCCGGCCATTACGAATATCCAGATCATCAGCAGGACGTTTTTGTTGCCGGCCCCGTTTGAGAATATGTCGATTCTTTCAGACACCGGCCCCTTTGTTATCAGCATCGCATAGGCGGAGGCCAGAAGAAA
>CAZXVE010000023.1:0-14572 GCA_964644125.1 uncultured Muribaculaceae bacterium | reverse complement strand
CCGGCCCCGATTTCGACATTGTTGCCGATGATGACGTTGCCGATGTGCTCGATTTTCTCCCAGGTGCCGTCAGGAAGAGGGGCGTTGCCGAATCCGTCCGAACCTATCACCGCGTTGGCATGGATGATGACGTTGTCGCCGATCACCATTCCAGGATAGATCACCACACCCGGATAGATGATGCAGTGCGAGCCGATCACGGTGTTGTCACCGATGTAGACATTCTCGTAGATCTTGGTGTAGTCACCGATCTTGGCATGATGTCCGACATAGGAATGGCTTCCGAGATAGACTTTCTTGCCGAACTTGGTGGTCAGGAACCACGAAGAACGGAAACCTCTGTGCCTCTTGTCAGTACGGTTCTTGGTGGTGACATACTTCAGAAGGTCGGCAAGAGCCTTGTAGGCGTCATCGACCTTGACCATGGTCGGGGTCACAGCCTCTCTCGGGGTGAAGTCCTTGTTGACCAGCAGGACGCTGGCCTTGCAGGTATAGACGTATTTCTCGTATTTCGGGTTTGCGAAGAAGCACAACTGCCCCGGTTTTCCGTGTTCAATCTTGGCGAATGAAGTGACAGTGGCCTGAGGGTCGCCCTCGACGGTCCCCCTGAGGACCTGAGCCAGCTGCTTCGCTGTGAATTCCATCTTCATATTCATTCCTGTTTTGATGTGCCGCCGCCAGAATGCCGCTCATGAAAATCATCGTATCCCGAAAGCGCGCCTTAAAAATAGTTCGCAAAGTAAACAATTTATTTCCATATTTGCCAAAATATCCTTATCTTTGCATCGTTGTGAGAGATAGGAGGACGAAAGCGTCTCCTATCTTTTGTTTTAGAAGACCAGTGCTATGATGCAGAAAGAACAGATACTCACCGGCATCGAAGATGCTGTACATTCCCGCGGATGCTTCATCGTGGACATCACAGTCAGCAAGGACAACGATGTCGTGCTCACCATCGAGAAAGAGGTCGGAGACATGGACCTTGAAGACTGCGTCAGTGTCAATGATGCATTTCTGGCCATCTTTGACAAAGATGCGGAAGACTATTCCCTGACCGTCACTTCCGCCGGTCTGGACCAGCCGTTCAAGGTTCTCAGGCAATACGAGAAGGCGACGGGGTCGTCCGTGGCGGTTCAGATGAAAGGCGGCAGGAAGATTGTCGGGGTTCTCACCAATGCAGACGAGGCAGGAATATGCCTGAGATATTCTCAGAAAGAGGCGGTGGAAGGCAAGAAGAAGAAAGAAATCGTGGAGCATGAGGACCGCATCGGCTTTGAGGAAATCAATTCCGTCACTCCGCACATCGTGTTCAAGAAATAAGACAAAAGAATATAATCATGGAAAAGAAAGAAGAAATCACTCTCATTGATGCCTTCAAGGACTTCAAGGAGGAGAAGAACATCGACAGACCTGTGATGATGGGTGTGCTCAAGGACGTGTTCCTCACCCAGATTGCGAAGACCTACGGCTCTGCGGACAACTTCGACGTCATCATCAATGTCGACAAGGGAGACTGCGAGATCTACCAGAATTTCGATGTTGTCGAAGAAGTGGAGAACCCCAACACCCAGATCACCCTCGACCAGATCAAGGCCGAGACCGGGGACGATGACTATGAAATCGGTGATGTCTACACCAAGAAACTCTCCCTCGCGTCATTCGGAAGAAGAGGAATCCTGAACATCCGGCAGAACCTGCAGGGACGCATCATGGACATCGACAAGGCGAATGTCTTCAAGGCCTATTCCGACAAAGTCGGCGAGATCTTCACCGGCGAAATCTATCAGACCTGGACCAAGGAAGTCATCATACTTGACGAGGACAACAATGAACTGCATCTGCCGAAGGCCGAGCAGATCCCCGGGGAGAGATTCAAGAAGGGAGACACCATCCGCGCCATCATCAAGACAGTGGAGATGAAGAACAATACAACTCCTTACATCACCCTGTCCAGGACATCTGACGAGTTCCTCGAGAAACTCTTCGAGCATGAGGTTCCGGAGATATTTGACGGACTCATCACCATCAAGAAGGTTGTCCGTGTACCTGGCGAGCGCGCCAAGGTGGCCGTTGAATCCTACGACGAAAGAATTGACCCTATCGGAGCCTGCATCGGCGTAAAGGGTTCAAGAATCATCGGTATCGTCCGCGAGCTCCGCAACGAGAACATCGATGTGCTCCAATGGACAAACAACACCCAGCTTCTCATCCAGAGAGCCCTCAGCCCGGCCAGAGTCTCATCCATCGACCTTGGCAACTCGGACGAGGACAAAATCAAGGTTTACATGCAGCCTGACGAAGTAAAGAAGGGTATAGGCCGCGGAGGCTGCAACATCAAACTTGCCGGAATGCTTGTCGGAAGGGAGATCGAAGTATGGAGAGAGCTTCCAAAAGATGAAGCACAGGAGGAGGAAGATGTCCTGCTCAGCGAATTCAGCAACGAAATCGACCAGTGGGTCATTGACCGCCTGGAGGCTATCGGCTGTGACACGGCCAAGAGTGTGCTTGCATTCTCGCCTGAAGACATCGCCAAGAGAGCCGACCTTGAGGACGAGACAGTTGCAGAGGTATTCAGGATACTGAAGGCCGAATTTGAAGAATAGTCCTGACCGGACAGCAGGCAATCATTAATTTTAAGGGGTTGAATATGGCAGAAATCAGACTAAACAGAATAATCAGAAAGTACAATATCGGACTCCAGAGCCTTGTTGATTTCCTTAACAGCAAGGGAGTGGAGATCGGAGCCGATCCGAACGCGAAGGTCTCGGAGGATCTTCTTCCTGCGATCGAAAAACAGTTCGCAAAGGATCTTGAGGCAAAGCAGGCCGCAGAAAAGGCGGACATCAAGCTCAACGAGATTCTTGAGAAAACATCCAAGAAGCAGCAGGAAAACGTCAAGGAGGAAGAAGAGGAACCGGTAAGGGAAACTGTCATCAAGACAAGCATCTTCACACCGGTGGAGGCTAAGCCGGAGCCACAAACCGCCGCTCCGGAAAAGGCCGAACCCGAAATTGAGGAGAAACCGGAATCCCAACCACAGCCGGAACCCGCTCCTGAACCTGAAACTCCTGTCGTGGCAGAGGAACCGGAGTCGGAGGCCGAGCCTGAAAAAGTCGAGAAAGCCCCTGCTGCCACCGCAGAAGAAGAGTCTGAAACAAGTACAGCGGCAGAGCAGGAACCCGAGCCTCAGATTCAGCCTGCTGCCGAGACGGAAGTTCCTGCCCGGAACGTCATCCCCGAGCCGACAACCCCTGCTCAGGAGAATGATGCCCGTGGCGGCGAGAGGCAGTTGAGCAGGCACGAAAGGAAACTTGCCGCCAGACAGAAAGAGGAACAGGCCAGATCAGGACAGCAGCAACAGACTCCTAATCCGGTAAAAACACAGCCCGAACCTCAACCGGTCAAGGAAGAAAAACCTGAAGAAGCCAGTTCGACCCCGGGGCTTAAGGTTCTTGGCAAGATAGATTTGTCCCAGTTCGAGCAGAAAAAGGGAGGCAAGAAGAGGGAAAGAATCGCCAAGGGAAGCCAGAAGGTCGATGTCGCGAAGGAAGGCAAGCAGGCTGACAACAACTCCCGCAAGGACAAGGACAAGAACAAAAACGCAAAACCGGCTCAGGATCAAGGCAAGGGCGGAAAGAAGCGCAACCGTGGTGCAGACCGCTTCAAGCCGGCCATGACCGAAGAGGAGCAGGAGGCGATGCAGAAGGAAATCCAGAAGCAGGTCAAAGAGACCTACGCCCGGATGAACGACAACAAGAAGAACAACTTCGGAGCCAAGTACAGAAAAGAAAAGAGAGAGCAGGCCGCCGCCAAGACACAGGAGGAGATGGCTCAGGAGATAGCCGAGAAGAAGGTTCTCAAAGTCACTGAATTCGTGACAGTGAACGACCTTGCCACCCTCATGAACAGCACTCCGGTAAACGAAGTCATCAAGGCTTGCATGGACCTCGGTCTAATGGTGTCCATCAACCAGAGACTTGATGCGGAAGCGCTTGTGCTTGTGGCCGAGCAGTTCGGCTACAAGGTCGAGTTCGTCACTGCTGATCTTACAGAGGAGATAGAAGGCAACAACGAGCAGGCAGACCGCGAGGAGGATCTCGTTCCAAGGCCGCCGATCATCACCGTGATGGGGCATGTTGACCATGGTAAGACATCGCTGCTCGACTATATTCGCAAATCAAACGTCATTGCCGGAGAGGCCGGAGGTATCACGCAGCACATCGGTGCCTATAATGTCAAATTGCCGGACGGAAGGAGAATCACCTTCCTGGACACACCTGGTCACGAAGCGTTCACCGCTATGCGTGCCCGTGGAGCCCAATTGACCGACCTTGCAATCATCATCATCGCCGCTGACGATGCAGTCATGCCGCAGACAGTGGAAGCCATTAACCATGCGCAGGCGGCCGGTGTACCTATGGTGTTCGCAATCAACAAGATCGACAAGCCGGGAGCGCAGCCGGAGAAGATTTACCAGCAATTGTCTCAAATGAATATCCTGACGGAAGCATGGGGAGGCAAATACCAGTGTCAGGAGATTTCAGCGAAGAAGGGTCTCAATGTGGACAAGCTTCTCGAAAAGGTACTCCTTGAAACAGATCTTCTTGATCTCAAGGCGAATCCTGACAAGAATGGAATCGGAGCAGTCATTGAGTCGTCGCTGGACAAGGGCCGCGGCTACCTGGCCACGGTTCTCGTGCAGGACGGAACCCTCAAGACCGGCGACATGGTGCTGAGCGGCAGTTACTACGGACGTGTCAAGGCCATGTTCAATGAGCGTGGTCAGAAAGTCAAGGAAGCGGGTCCTTCAACGCCTGTTTCCATACTCGGTCTGAACGGGGCTCCAAGTGCCGGAGACAAGTTCAATGTGATGAATGATGAGAAGGAGGCGAAGGCAATTGCCAACAAGCGTGAACAGCTCCTCAGAATCCAGGGCATCAAGACTCAGAAACACATGACGCTCGAGGAAATCGGGCGAAGGATTGCCATCGGCAACTTCAAGGAGCTCAACGTAATCGTGAAGGGAGATGTGGACGGTTCAGTCGAGGCTCTTTCGGACTCCCTCATCAAGCTTTCAACGGAGCAGGTTCGCGTGAATGTTATCCACAAGGCGGTTGGAGCAATCTCCGAATCCGATGTGATCCTCGCCGAGGCTTCGGACGCGGTCATCATCGGTTTCCAGGTACGTCCTTCGACAGATGCGAGGAAACTGGCTGACGAGCAGGGTATCGAGATTCGTCTGTACTCTGTCATCTATGATGCGATCAACGAAGTAAAAGACGGTATCGAGGGCATGCTTGAGCCGATCAAGAAGGAGGAGATTACCGGTACTGCGGAGGTCAAGCAGACATTCAAGATTTCCAAGGTCGGAACTATCGCCGGTTGTCTTGTCAAGGACGGTAAGATTTCGAAGACTTCACAGTGCAGGCTTATCCGCGATGGCATTGTAGTTTACACCGGGGAGCTTGCTTCCTTGAAGAGGGGTAAGGATGATGCCAAGGAAGTTTCCGCCGGTATGGAATGCGGAATTGGCATTGACAAGTTCAATGATGTGAAGGCCGGGGATGTGATCGAGGCTTTCGTTATCACCGAGATCAAGCAGACGCTGAACTAGCACCTTCGGCAATTCGGTAATATTATAGCATAGGGCGCCTCTAACCTGAATTTTTGCTCGTTACCAAAATTCAAAAACATAGGCTACTTCGGCAATATTATAGCAGAAGGCACCTCTAACCTGAATTTTGCTCGTTAACAAAATTCAGAACAGAGGTACCTTCTGCTTTGCATTATATTCCATATCAATATTATAATATTAATACTTCTTAATATTAATACTTCATTGATACTTCCATATTCTATGAATCGAGGCCGTGGTAGAGTCGGTAGAGTTTGATTGTGCGGACAGCTTCAGGGACGTCATGGACGCGGAGGATGTCGGCTCCATTCTGCAAAGCCGCAAAATCTGCAACCTGGGTGGCAGTCAAAGCATCGGCGGGAGTGAGACCCAGGGGTCTGTACAGAAAACTCTTGCGTGAAAGTCCTACCAGAATGGGCTTCCCGAACTTTTGCAGGACCGGCATCTCGCGGAGCAACTGCCAGTTCTGTTCAACGGTCTTGGCAAAACCGAACCCGGGATCAAGAATCCAGTCTTTCACACCGTACCTGTCGGCCTGTGCCGCAATACCGGCAAAGAATTCACGGACAGTCTCCGAGACATTGACATAGTCTGCAAGGCTCTGCATGTTCTTTGGGGTTCCGCGCGAATGCATTGCTACGTAAGGCAGCTGAAGCTTGCCCAGCAGCGACCACATCTCATCACAGCCTCCGCTGACGTCGTTCACGATGAATGGGCCGATCAAGTCGAATGCCCGGCTCACGACTCCCGGCCTGAAAGTATCTATCGAGACACTCACACCGGAATATTCAGATGCAAGAATATTCAAGGCCGGCTTGAGCCGCCTCCATTCTTCATCTTCACCGACGGATTCAGAGCCGGGGCGGGTGGAGCAGGCTCCCAAATCAAGGATATCCGCCCCGGAGGCCAGCATTTCCGTCACGCGACGTCTGAATTGTTCGGCATCGAAAGATCCGTCGGGACTAAGCATACGGCTGCCGGCGAAAAAAGAATCGTCAGTAAGATTGACAATGCCCATCACCTGAATATCCCTGCTTGCTGCATTTCCCATAATGACATGAATTTTAGACAAAAATAGATAAAAATTGAATATATTTGCGGTACAAGAGAACAACATGGGCTGTTCGTCAACAGCCCCTTTAAATGGTCAATAGTCATGCTGGTCGTTCTGGAAGGGCTGGATGGGGCAGGCAAGTCCACGCAAGTCAAAAAGTTGAAGGCATATCTCGAGAAGATGTGCTCTGATTTGAAGTACATTCACTTTCCAAGGTACGACGCTCCAGTCTACGGGGACCTGATCAGCCGTTTCCTGCGCGGGGACTTCGGGAGCAACGAGTCCGTCCATCCTCAGCTTGTCGCCCTGCTGTTCGCTGAAGACCGGCACGGTGCTGCACCTGAAATAAAGAAAACCATAGCAGAGGGCGGGACTGTACTTCTTGACAGGTACGTCTATTCAAACATCGCATACCAGTGCGCGAAGCTCAAAAGTTCTGACGAACGGGAGAACCTTCGCAAATGGATAATGGACACCGAATATGGAAACTTCTGCTTGCCGAAGCCGGATCTTAACATATTCCTGGACGTACCTATCGCTTTTGTAGAGAGCCGCCTCGAATCTGCCAGAACCGGCAGTGACAGAAACTATCTGCATGGCTCACAGGACATCCACGAAGCCGACATTGAATTCCAGAAGCAGGTTCAGGCAATCTACAGGCAGCAAGCCGCTCTTGATCCTGGTCTCATACGGATTGACTGCTCGGATGAGGACGGAGAAATGCTGCCGCCTGACGAGATATTCACAAAAATCAAGACAATCGTAGACGAATATACAGAAGCAAAATGAGCAAAGTTCCCATCAACAGATTAAGAAGGCTGTGCGCTTTCATCATAGGGGTGGTCTTTCTGGCCGCCGGAATATTCAAACTGCTTGATCCTGTAGGAGCTGGGCTCGTGATGGAGGGATACCTTAAATTCTTCCGTCTGACATTCATTCTTTCCGCCGCGAAGGTCATCGCAGTTGCATTCGCACTCACAGAAGCCATTCTGGGTGCAGCAATGATCAGCGGAGTCTGGAGAAAGCAAGTAGCGGTCATCACTTCTGCGATGATAATCTTCTTCACTGTCCTGACATTGTTTCTGGCCATATTCAATCCAGTCAGCCTGACAGACTGCGGTTGCTTCGGCGAGGTCATCCATCTGACCAATTTTCAGACCTTCCTCAAGAACCTGATTCTGCTGGCATTGTCAATGGCAGCATTCTTTCCGTTCAAGGATTTCGGGGAAAACAGAAAACGGAAGTACCTCTCTTTCGGCATTGCATCTGCTACAATCGTCCTGTTCACAGCCAACTCTCTCGCATCGATTCCACTGGTGGATTTCACCGCTTTCACTCCGGGAAGCGAACTGCTTGCTTCAGAGGAAGACGGCGAGGACGAAGATTCAGACGACAACTACAAGGCCACAATAATCTATGAAAAGAACGGCCAGGAAGGTGCATTTGATCTGGACCACCTTCCAGATTCCACATGGACATACGTGCGCACGGAAACCATACTCATCAACCGTGCATCTGTGGAGGACAATGAACCGGATCTTTCATTCACTGACTCAACCGGCATCTATCGGAATGAGGCGGCCACGGAAGGTAATGTTCTTATCGTTTCGGTCTATGATCCGGCGAAGGTGAAAGGGACTCTTTGGACAAAGATATCGAATGCCCTCAACGAAGCGGAATCAGCCGGTTTCACACCCATGCTGCTGGTCTCGACAACAAAAGAAGCGTTTGACAACCTGCCGGCAATCGTTCCGGAAGTTCATTCAGCCCTCTCGGCACTGACATATTTTGCCGACAAGAAGACTCTTGTTGCGCTTAACCGGTCAAACGGTGGAGCGACCTGGTTCAATGACGGACAACTTATACGGAAATATCCACAAAGGAAAATCCCGTCAGCTGAGACTCTCCTAAAAATGACCGGAGACGACCCGACTGAAGCCATGCTTCACTACAGTACCAAGAATCGCCTCCGTTTCCAAGGTCTCTTCCTTTATGTCTTTGCTATTCTTCTGATAATATAGCGACTGCTAGAATCCTGTGTAGTTCCAAGGAGTGATGGCTCTGAGCTCGGCCTTCACGCTCTCGCTGACTTCCAATCCAGAGATGAAGTCCTCGATGGTCTTCTCGTCGATGGCCGCACCCGTGCGGGTAAGGTTCTTCAGCGTTTCGTACGGATTCGGATAGTTCTCCCGGCGGAGAATCGTCTGGATGGCCTCGGCGACCACAGCCCAGTTGCGGTGAAGTTCGGCGTCAATTGCCGGACGGTTAAGGATGAGTTTCCCGAGTCCCTTCTTCAACGATGCCAGGGCAATCATTCCATGTGCCACAGGGACTCCCATGTTACGCTGGACGGTTGAATCCGTAAGGTCTCTCTGAAGTCTCGAGATCGGGAGCTTCATCGAAAGGAAGGTCAGCACGGCGTTCGCCATACCGAGATTGCCCTCGGCGTTCTCAAAATCTATCGGGTTGACCTTGTGAGGCATGGCAGATGAGCCGACCTCGTTCTTAGCGACCTGCTGGTGGAAATATTCCATGGAGATGTAGGTCCAGATGTCGCGGCAGAGGTCAATGAGAATCGTGTTGATGCGGCGCAGGCAATCAAAGATGGCGGCCAGATTGTCGTAGTGGTCTATCTGTGTGGTCGGGAAAGATCTTTTCAGACCGAGAGATGCCACGAACCTGTCAGCGAATGCCGGCCAGTCAATGCCAGGAAAAGCCACCTTGTGCGCGTTCATGTTGCCGGTAGCGCCGCCGAACTTGGCAGGCCATGAGAGCTGACCGAACTGGCGGAGCTGCTCCTCAAGCCTTGAGACAAAGACCTGGAACTCCTTTCCGAGCCTTGTCGGAGTTGCCGGCTGACCATGGGTCCTCGCGAGCATAGGGACATCCTTCCAGGCCTCGACATCGGCGGAAAGTATTGAAACTATCTCTTTCAATGCAGGGACATATTCATTCTCCAGAGCTTCCTTCAGCATCAGAGGTTGGGACGTGTTGTTGATGTCCTGGGAAGTGAGGCCGAAATGGACGAACTCCTGCCAGCGGGATATTCCCAAAGACTTGAAATTCTCCTTTATGAAATATTCAACAGCCTTGACATCGTGGTTGGTGATTTTTTCGATGTCCTTCACCTTCTGAGCATCCTCTGGTGTCATTGTCTGGTAGAGCTGACGCAGGCGGGCAAACAACTCGTCACGGGTCAGACCCGTTCCCTCTCCGAAATCCGAGAGCTGCGGCAGAGGAATTTCGCACAGGGCTATGAAATATTCCACCTCAACCCTGACGCGATTGCGGATGAGAGCGAACTCGCTGAAATACTGTCTCAATGCGGCTGTTTTGGCAGCATATCGGCCATCGATCGGAGACACTGCCAGAAGAGAATGAAAATCCATATTCAAGTAAATTTATTTTTCTATGATGTACACATCATCGCCCGGTTCGGCGAAACCGAAGTTTTCTCGGGCGAACATTTCCAATGAATCCTTGCTATGGGTCAGTCCGTGGATCTTCCGGTCCATGTCCTTGATCTCTGCGCTGTACCTGTCTATCAGTTTTTCCTGGTTACGGATTTCAAAGCCGGCTCTGATCCAGCGGACAAGATTGTTCTGATTGACAAAACCCACCATAATCAGGAAAAAGACCGTGGCACAAATGGCATAACGGACAAACGAGCGCTTTTCAGCGTTCGTCCCGCCCGAATTTCCGTTCCAGATGTCCTTGAACTTTCCCAATGCTTTAGAACATTATTGTACAAAAATAATTAAATTTGTAGAATTAAGACAGATTTTCAAATCATTAATATTCAAAAAATATGAAACCTACACTTCTTGTACTTGCAGCAGGCATGGGCAGCCGTTACGGTGGCCTGAAGCAGATGGACGGCCTCGGTCCGAACGGCGAGACTATCATCGACTATTCAATCTATGACGCTGTAAAAGCCGGTTTCGGCAAGGTCGTCTACATTGTCCGCGAATATTTCCGCGAGCAATTCGAGCAGACCGTGAAAGAGAAGTACAGCGGCATCACCTGCCCTGACGGGACTCCGCTCGAATTCGATTTCGTGATCCAGGAACTGAACAAGATCCCGTCACAGTTCTCTCTCAACCCTGAAAGGCAGAAGCCTTGGGGAACCGCTCATGCAGTGCTCATGGCAAAGAATGTCATCAAGGAGCCTTTTGCGGTCATCAACGGAGACGACTACTACGGCAAGGACTCCTTCAGAATTCTCGGAGACTGGCTCAGGGCGCATGAGAGCAGCAAGGGAGTGTGCAGCATCGTAGGCTTCGAGCTTGACAACACTCTTTCCGAATACGGCAAAGTTTCACGCGGTATCTGCTACTACGACAAGGATCTTCATCTAACAGGCATCGCCGAGCATCTCAACATCGGAAAGGAAGAGGACGGCAAAGTCTACGGCGACAACTCGGTAAACGGAGAGACGCACATCGAGCTCGATGGCAAAGCCCTCTGCTCAATGAACATGTGGGGATTCACTCCGGATTACTTCCAGCTCAGCGAAGAGGTCTTCACCAAATTCCTCGAGCAGAACATCAATGAACTCAAGAAGGAGTACTACATTCCTTACGCCGTTGACATCCTTATGAAAGAAAACGGCTACAAGTGCGAGGTGCTCTCCACGGAATCGCATTGGTTCGGAGTAACTTACAAGGAGGACAGACCTGGAGTCGTGGCCAAGTTCCAGGAACTCGCCGACAAGGGAGTCTATCCTACCCCTCTCTGGAAAAAGTAATGTCTTTTCTCAGACCCCGCAAGGTCGAGAAGAACTACGACCTTTTTTCCGGCTGCGCCTGGTACACTCCGGGCGTAGCCGGTGTTTTTGCCATCCTTGGATGGTTTCTGGCCGGCATGATTCTGGGCGGCCTCATCAATATCGCCCTTCTTTTCTTCATGCCCGAACTTCCGCTCTACTACAGCATGCTGATCGTTTACCCGGTGCAGTTCATCCCCGTGCTGATGTTCGTGAGACTAAAAAGCATGAACAATTCCATGTTCGACAGGGGCTATGCACTGGACAGCAGTCACTTCAGCAAAAGCGGAGGTGCAGTTACAGCAATTCTCGCCGCCATGGCCACCATTGCTTTGGAATTCATCCTGGATCCGCTCATGTCCTGTTTGCCGGACATGGACGGCGACTTGGTAAAGACCATGGAAAAACTCCTGGATGGTCCGCTTTGGGTCAGTCTGTTGAGCATGTGCATCCTTGCTCCGGTTCTGGAAGAATGGATGTGCAGGGGTGTTGTACTGAGAGGTCTGCTGAACTATTCCCGCAAAGGTGAACCGGGCGAAGACGGAAGCCGGAGAGGAATGAATCCAACTCTGGCCATCGCGATTTCCGCCATCTTCTTCGCTACGATTCATGGCAATCTCTGGCAGGGCATTTCCGCTTTCATTCTCGGAAGCCTTTTCGGCTATGTCTACTACAAGACAGGTTCGCTGAAGCTTACAATGCTGATGCACTGCACCAACAACACTCTTTCCGTGCTCTCGTCCAAACTGCCGGCATTCAAGGAGTTCGGGATGGATGCAAGTCTTTCCGACATCGTACCGATGAGGTACTATGTGATCATCATCATTGCCAGTGCCGCCGTTCTGGCCCTGGCGCTCAAGGTGGTTTCAGGAATCCGGATGGGATCGCCCCAGGGCAACTGTGACATGATTCCAAGCGCAGACGATGCCGCAAATGGAGAAACGGTATGATGATCCGGATGTCGGAACCGTAACAATCCGGAAGAATATTCGATCACGCAGGGTGACACTTCGCGTAAATCCACGCAGAGGGATTACTGTCACCCTGCCTTATTTTCTGCCCTACAGCCGCGGGGTTGAATTCTTCCTTGCCAAGAAAGATTGGGTTCTGAAAATTCTGACGAAACAGAAGGAACAAATCGGGGCCGGGCATATTCCTTCCCCGGAAGAAATCGAGGCTCTGCGGAAAGTCGCTGAAAATGTACTTCCGGAACGGCTTCAGCAACTCGCGGAAAGATATTCGTTTGAATATTCTTCCGTCCGCATCAAGCACAACTCCTCCAATTGGGGCAGTTGCTCCCGCAAAGGCAACATCAATCTGAATCTCAATCTTGTGCGTCTGCCGGACGACTTGAGGGACTATGTCATCCTGCACGAGCTCTGTCATCTCAGGCATCCGGACCATGGTCCAGGATTCCACGCGCTTCTGGAATCTCTCTGCCCGGGGCATCTTGGCAAACAGAAAGCGTTGCACAACTACAGACTCTACTGAAACAAAAACTTGTGCCGCTTGACATTGCACTTTGCGTGATATCAAGCGGCACAAGGCATTTCTACTGTCCGGCTTTCTATTCGGCGGCTGTCTTTTTGTGTATTTTGTAGAAGCGCGAGCGAATCTGATCCACTGTGCCGATGGTCATGTAGACATCGTAAGTGAAGACCATATCCTTGAGGACAGCCATCTTCTTGAGCGGGGCGAAATAGGAGCACGAACCGGCGGTAGGGCCGCCAGGACCTGTACCAAAACGGTAGAGCGTGCAGAAATCGCTCGTCGGAGAGTACACTCCGACCCCCCAGTCGTCTCCATTCACGTAGGCCGCCCAGGACTCGGTGAGCTTAGCAGACTCTCCGGACAGGGCATCCGCCAGAAGTTTAGGGACATAGCGGGTCAGGGTGTCGCCTGTCCAAGGGCGGTCGCCGCTGTAGCGCACGAAATTAGGATAGTCCCAATCTATGAACACGGCCGGAACTTCCTGATGGCGTTCACTGTGATCATGCGCTCCCTCACCCGTGTTGCGGAACGTGTACTTGATATGTACTATGTAGCCTTCAAGAGTGATGTCTTCTTCCATCGTGCATTCAGGGGCCGGTTCATCCGAAGCCCACAGCACAGGCTCCGTAACGATGTGAAGATGAGTGGCAGTCTGCTCCTTGCTCAGAATGCGCGCCTTGCGACCTTTGCTGCCGCCTCCCTGAATAGGATTCCAGTACCATGCCTGATCCCACCAGGTGCTGCCGTCAGGATCGCCATAATAGGACTGCTGCACGAAACGTCCTTCATCGGCGTGATTCAGGATGTTGGCCTTTTTCCCGGATTCGGAGAAATGGAATATGGCTCCGCCACGCTCCGGGTCAACACCCAGCTGAATCTTTCCATTGTTGATGTAAAGAGCCTGTTCCTTCCCCTCCTCAGGCCACAGTTGCCGAGGATTCTGACGCTCCGCCGCACATGCCATAAGCAGCATGGCGACAGACAGCATTGTTATTGTCTTCTTCATGATTATTGTGGTTTTCCGCAAAGATAATCAATTATTGCCGCAGTTTTCCGCAAAGCACCGCAATAAATGTCAGATTTCCGGAAGAATCCCAGTACGGCGCAAGTCCGGATCCAATGCTGCAAATCGCTATTTTTTTTATATTTACAAAAATAAACCCTTTACGGATCCAACCTTATTTCCATGAGAGCCATCAAAATTCCCCGCCGGCATCACCGTCCAGTCAAAAGACCTGAAACTTGAACCACGGCTGGACTTGTCACTGTCGAAATACTGGGAGAAAGTGCATTTGGGAGGATCAATCGGCATTGAAGACGCTCTCCATGGACGGTCGTACCGCAAATCGACCATCTTCTCATCCTCTTTTCTTCATGAATCAAGAATCCAGAGATCCGGCAGGATGATCTTTGCCACTCTCTACTGGAGGATAGGCAAATTCAAACAGACGGAAACCGTGGCACACTCTTCATACGATTTGGATTAAAATTGAATATTCAGAAAATATTTTGATTATCTGAAAATTATCTCTACCTTTGCATGCTTTTCCGCAAGGGGCGGAGAAGAAGAGGTTTTAATCATCAACAAAATTTTTTGCGAAAATGGCAGAGTATTTACAAGCCGACA
>CAZXVE010000022.1:0-14680 GCA_964644125.1 uncultured Muribaculaceae bacterium | reverse complement strand
ACCGAAAACGGAAGTCATTCCGATTTTCTTTCCAATTAATCCAGGCATTGGTTTGATTAATTAATTGTAAATAAATATTTTACCTTATTCCGCACTAATTTGCGGACTGCAAAGGTAGTCATTTTTTTTCAATTAACAAAGTTTTCCACAAGCCTACTGCTTAATAATCAGAGAAATCGTCCCCAAGCCTTGGGTAATGAAGCAAGGATTGACTATCTTTGTAACCAGAAAAAGAACAATGATGCTTCTGAACATCTTCGGATTCCTCAACATTTCGTTTGCGGACATCCTTGACATATTGATGGTAGCCATATTCATCTACCTGGCGTTCAGGTGGATAAGAGGTTCTGCAGCAATGAATATCTTCGTTGCCGTCATCCTGCTTTTCGTCCTGCGGGTGATTGTGGCAGCTTTCAACATGAAATTGATGAACGCCCTGCTGGGAACTTTCATCGATGTGGGAGTCATTGCGCTCATCGTCATATTCCAACCTGAAGTACGACATTTTCTGATGAAACTCGGATCCCGCTACGGAGTTGCCGGAAGGAGCCGCGACTTTTTCAACAAGCTGATGGGCATTCAGGAACAGAAGATGGCAGGAGGGACCGTCAATGAAATAGCCGAGGCGTGCAGAGCAATGTCAGCGGACAAAACCGGAGCGTTGATCGTGTTCCCGAGAAAGGATTCGCTCGATTTCATCATAGAGACCGGAGACGTTGTGGATGCGAAGGTTACAAGAAGGCTGATAATGAACATATTCTTCAAGAATTCGCCTCTGCATGACGGGGCCATGATCATCGGAGGAGACAGAATAGTGGCAGCCAGATGCACCTTGCCCATAACCGGACGTTCCGACATACCGGCGCACTACGGGATGAGGCACAAGGCCGCAATAGGAATTTCGGAAGAAACCGATGCCGATGTGGTGGTGGTTTCGGAAGAGACCGGAGGCATCTCTTTCATCCGCAGCGGCAACATCAAGAGCATCAACAACATCAATGAACTTAAACTTCTTCTCGGTGCAGGCGAGGAATCCGTAGAGGGGAAGCACGCAACAAAGGAGGGGAACCGTAATATTCAATGACTATGGAGCAGGAGCAGGAACACGGAACGGAGATTGACGCCAGACTGGAAAGCAAGTTGGGATTCGACAGGGTCAGGACCTTTGTAGCCGACAGATGCTCCACCGAATATGCCGTCACAAGGGTAGCGGAGGAGAAATTCAGCAACGTCCCGGGAATCATAGAAGAAAGGCTGTCTCTGACAGATGAAATGAGGCTGATTGTCATGTTCGAGGAGAATTTCCCGACCAACGGCTACATTGATTGCCTCGACTTCCTCACGCCGCTGGAGAATTCCGGCTACACGATCGACCTTCTTTCGCTCGGCAAGCTGCGCACCTTGACGGAGACCGTGCGCAAGCTGACAAACTTCTTCCTTTCGATAAAGGACGGAGTCTATCCCCGCCTGAAAAAGATGAGCGCTCCGGTCATGAGTTTTCCGGAAGTACAAAGAAGAATAGAAATCATTCTGGACAAATTCGGAGATGTCAAGGACACCGCATCCGACAGGCTTCTGGAAATCAGACGGTCCATAAAAACGAAAGAGAGCGCGATTTCCAAAAGAGCCAATGCAATTCTCAAGCAGGCCCAGGCAGACGGCCTTGTGGATGAAGATGCCGGCATTTCCGTCCGCGACGGCAAACTGCTGATTCCGGTCAACAGTTCAAGCAAGAGAAAGATCCAGGGATTTGTCCATGACACATCCGCCACCGGCAAGACCGCATTTGTGGAGCCGGCGGAGATTATCGAACTTGAGAATGAAATTGTGACCCTACACGCTGACGAGGCGCAGGAGATCCAGCATATCCTCGCAACATTCAGTGACTTTGTCAGGCCTTACGTCCCGGATCTGATCAATTCTGCCGAATATGTCGGCGAGATTGATTTTCTTGTAGCCAAGGCACAAGTTGCACTTGATTTCAAGGCCGGGATGCCCATCATCTCCGACAACGGAGAACTTAACCTGCGCAAGGCCCGCCATCCGCTTCTGGAAAGGGCTCTCAACAAGGAAAAGAAGGCGATAGTGCCAGTCTCCATCCGACTTACACCAGCCAAGCATATTCTTCTGATTTCGGGACCGAACGCAGGCGGCAAATCCGCTTGCCTGAAGACAACCGGGCTTCTGCAGTACATGTTCCAGTGGGGGATGTTGATTCCGACATCCGAAACTTCGGAACTGCCCGTTTTCGACCGCATCATGGTCAGCATCGGTGATGATCAGAACATTGAGAATGACCTCAGCACCTACAGTTCGTTTCTGGATGACATGAAGACTATGCTCGGGAAGGCCGACGACAAGACCTTGATCCTCATAGACGAATTCGGCTCCGGCACGGAGCCGGCGGCAGGAGGGGCGATCGCCGAGGCAATTCTCAGCGAGATGGACCGCAGAGGAGTCTACGGCGTCATCACGACGCACTATACCAACCTCAAACTTTATGCGTCCGGATCCGAAACAGGTGTCATCAACGGTGCGATGCAGTTCGATGCCGCCAAGATTCAACCGCTGTTCAAACTGGACATCGGAATGCCCGGCAACTCGTTCGCTTTCGAGCTGGCCCGCAAGATGGGACTTCCGGAGAACATCGTCAAGGACGCTGAGAGCAGAGCAGGGGAGGAGTTTGTGGGGATGGAGAGGAATCTGAGGAAAATTGTACGCAACCGCAGGGCCCTGGACGAAAAGCTGCAGAGAATCAAGAACACGGACAAAACTCTGGAGAACATCGCAGAACGCTACCAGAAAGAACTCGAAGGCCTAAAACAGACCAAGAAGGAAATTCTGGAGCAAGCAAAAAAAGAAGCACAGGAGATTGTTCAGGGTGCCAACAAAACAGTGGAGAACACCATCCGGACAATCAAGGAATCACAGGCGGACAAGGAAAAGACATCTGATGCAAGGAAGGAGCTTCAAAACTTCGTAACCAGCCTGCAGATGAAAAAGGAAAGCGAGCGGAAGAATCATGACGACTATATAGAGAAGAAGCTGAAGCAGCTGGAAGAAAGAAAGATGCGTCGAAACGCCCGCAAAGGGAAAAACCAGCCCGAAAGTCAGTCCGAAACGGTTGAACAATTCCGCGGAGGGGTGCTTAAAGTCGGCGAGAAGGTACGCGTCAAAGACAACGGCATGGCCGGAGAAGTCATCCGCGTGTCCAACAAAGCCGTGACCGTCGCAATCGGCAACATCACCAGCAAAATGCCTCTTGACAAGGTCGAGAGAATCTCTTCCAATGAATATAAAGCTGCGGTGCGCGTCAACATCAAGCCACGTTCCACGCAGGACGATTCCGGCCTGAGGGAACGCCGGCTTAAATTCTCGCCCGAACTTGATGTGCGCGGAGAAAGAGTCTCCGAGGCATTGGACATCGTTGTCCACTACATAGATGATGCTATCATGCTCAACATCGGGTCTGTCAGAATCATCCACGGGAAAGGCACGGGAGCTCTGCGCGATGAACTGCAGAAATATTTGAGAACAATACCAGGTGTAACGTCCGTCCACGATGAGCAAGTGCAGTTCGGCGGCTCCGGTGTAACGATTGTGAATCTGGGATAGGAGCTTGACAAAAACCATGAGAACCACGGAAAAGCAAGGCACTCCACGGATGGAACTGGGACGAAGAGGAGAGGATGTCGCCAGTGAATTTCTTTCCGGTAAAGGGCATACCATAGTGGAGAGGAATTTCAGGTCGGGCCATCTTGAAATCGACATTATCTCTTTGGACCGGAATGGTGTGCATTTTGTGGAAGTGAAGAGCCGTGTAGCACCAGTGATGATCTCTCCAGAGGAGAATGTTACTGAAAGCAAGCAGAGGAAGGTTGCGGATGCCGCGTTGAGATACCTTAACTCAGCCAGGGACAAGAGGATTTCCTCCGATATGGATGTAAATTTCGATGTCGTGGCAGTTACTTTTGACAGAGGAAAGGAAATTGTGGAATGGTTCCCGAACGCATTTTATCCGATGTACCTTTGACCGGCCATCCGGAAGAATCCCACAGCCGGGCTATCTGAAAATTCTTGATAAACACTAGGATATGAGCAACGATAACCGATACTGCATGATAATGGCCGGAGGCACATCGAACCGTTTCTGGCCTGTAAGCAGAGAAAACAAGCCAAAACAGTTTCTGGACATTGCCGACACCGGCAAATCCTTCATCAGAATGACTTATGAACGCTTTGCCAGGATTGTCCCACCGGAAAACATTCTCATAGTCACCCTGTCCAGATTCTCAGGACTCGTTCGGGCCCAGATTCCGGAACTGCCCGAAAGCAACCTGCTTCTGGAACCCTATGCACGCAACACTGCTCCCTGCATAGCTTTCGCCACCTACAGCATTCTGAAACGCAACCCGGATGCGACTGTCATTGCGGCACCTGCGGACCATGTCATCAAGGACGAGGAGAATTTCAAGGCTGCAATGCTAAGAGTGATGGAATATTCAGAGAAAAATCCTGTCCTGATGACACTGGGGATTCATCCTACCGAACCGGACACCGGCTACGGCTACATTCAAGCCACCGGAGGCAAGGAAGCCTCTGCATCCGGAGCTCCTTTGAAAGTCAAGACCTTTACCGAGAAACCGGACAAGGAACTCGCGGAAGTGTTCTGCAAGACAGGCGAATTCTATTGGAACTCAGGAATATTTGCATGGAAAGCCTCAGTTATAAGGGAGGAGATGGAAAAATATATTCCCGATGTGACATCCCTGTTCGCCGGTTGGGAGGATGCTTTGGGAAGCGACAATGAACAATCGTTCCTTGAGAAGGTCTATTCAGACTGCCCGAAAATTTCGATCGACTACGGTGTGATGGAAAAGACGGACAGAGCATGGCTGTACTGCGGGAACTTCGGATGGTCGGACATTGACGGATGGGATTCCCTCTTCAGGAAAATTGACAGGAAAACGTCTGATGGCAACGTTGTTTTTGCGGACAAACTTATGGCTGAAGGCAACAAGGACAGCCTTCTGGTCAGTTCACATCCTCGGAAACTTTACGCGATCAAGGGCCTGAACGACTATGCCATAATCGACACCGGAGATGTCCTTCTGATCTGTCCGAAAGACGACAAACAGTTCAAGGATTTCATTTCCGGACTCGGGATGCCTGAATACGAGAATTATCGATAGCAGGAACATGGCAGCCAAAGCACGGACTGCCGACAAAACAAGCGATGACCCCCGCCGGATTCGGCATGAGGCCATCGCTTGTTGCATAGGCTGACAACCTTCAGGTTGTCTCAAGCTGCAGCTAATTCTTCAATGTCTTGAAAAGAGTGGAAAGAGTGGAAGCAGCTGAAGCAACCTCCTTTGCCTTTGTTCCGGCATTGGATGACAGTATCTGGGAAACAGCCTCCTTTGCAGCAGATTTTGCAGCATTGCTCGCAGCGGTTTTTGCTGAACTCTGCAAGGAAGAAAGATCCAGTCCTGCAAGCTTGGTCAAGCTGTTCAACACGGTTTTGGAGTTGGATGTGTTGACAAGTTTGCCTGAGCCGGAAATCAGACCTTTGAGGAAGTTGGTGGTGTTGGAGGAAGACTTGAGACCTTTGATGTTGTTGGCCAATGTGACCAGGTTCACGATGTTGGTGGCATTGGTCAAGTCCAGACTTCCGTTGCTCTTGTACTGGCTGTAGAGAGCAAGAAGAGCCTTCCCGGCAGCTGTTCCATTGTTCTTGGTGAGTGATGTCGATGTGGTGGTCCCGGTGGCCGGAGCGGCAACGGATGACACGTTAGCACGGCATGGAACTGCAAGAATGATCGCCATAACGGCGACCGCAAAGAATTTTAGCACTTTCATTTTGTAATGATATTTGAGATTTGTTCATTGCGTAAAAGCATTGCAAAAATACTGCAAAAGTCCGGAAATCTGTCTTGATTTTGTTTGGAAAGTAACTTGAGGAAGCATGATTCTGCCACTGCTACAACTTGGCAACGGCCGTGACAAGCTGGTCTCCAAGACCGATCGTGTAGCCCTCCGAAGTAAAAAAGACTCTGTTGAAAGTGTCGGCAAGCATGAAGTACGGCATCTTGTGGCCTTCAAGGTCAAGACTGTCAGGGATTATTCCGAAACGAACGTTGGACGGAAGCGAGGCGGAATATTCCTTAAGCCACGCCAGTCCTTCAGCTGTAGTCAGAAGCAGAACAGGACGTCCCCAGGACTCCAAACCGGATTTTGCAGCGATAAGGTCATTCATGGCGTGAACTGACGGTTCCTGCCGTGGTGTCAGGAAGCCTATCACATAAAATCCGCGGCCCGTGGTGGAGAGAACGGAAACTGGTTCGGACTCCGCATCCGGCCTGTATCTGGTTTCTGCATCGAACGACCCTGTCACGGCCAACCTGCTGTCCGGGATGGCAATGCCGAGATCGACGATTGTCGTCTCATCTTTCCTGACAGAAAACTGCTGCATCGTGACAGGTACGCTTCCGTCGGAGAGACGATTCCCGCTGACAAGCACATAATCCCCTGCATCGAGTGAAGTCCCTTTCTTGAACACATTCGCCCAGCTGACACCTCCGCCCATGTCCACCTGACCTTCATCGAAAGACAGAAGTTTGGTGCGGCCATTGACAATCCTGCTGATCGTAAAGTGAGAATAATAACCCGGATCGGCAAGAATCTCCGTTGGCTTATAATTCAGGACCAGAGTCCCGACAGGAGCTACCGTCTGCGACGATGCCTCAAAATCCACATCCACCCACCGGCCATCTTCCGAGTACTGAATCTTCCCGGTCACAGGATCCCTGCGGGCATCTATCCCCAGCGTGCGCGCCAGAGCGACAAAGAATATGTTTCTGGATCGCGAATCCGCCATCCTTGCCAGATAGACGCCCTTCGGCGACATCGGGATGTTCCATGCCTTGGGATCATGCAGGACGGTAATGCTGTCCTGCACCCATTTGATCAAGTTGGCTGGGACAGAAAGCGACTCCTTTGAAAGCTCCTTACCGAAAAGTTCCGTAAAGAAAGATTTGTACGGACTCAGGAACTCGTTCTCGACCCTCGGACAGAGAACAGCCCCGGAAGCATCGTAGCTGTCATCAAGAATGTCCCTCGTCACATCGATCAAATCTTTATGGCTCAGCGATTTGAGCAGGTTTAAAGCCCTTGCGTCCGGATGATCTTCCAAAAAACCGGCGATCACCTCATGATTGCCTGCCGACAAGGCAAGAAGTTCACCCTTGTCAGTACCGTCAGAGATTGCGAATGTGGCCATGTAAGCTTTTCTCAGGCTGTCTTCATGAGCGAAACGTCTGTCATTCTCAGCTCTCTGTTCCGGAGTCACTTCGGGGATATTGGCGGTCTCCGGTGGAGGAACTATCATCATGGATTGAGGCTCGGAAGAATGCTTGTCTGAAATGGTGATTCTGATTTCGGTGTCCTTCCCGAAAGAAACTTTAGAATAGCCATACTTGCCATCCTTCGAAGCCCAGGCCATCATGTCTCCCTTTCCGGCTGTCAGGAATGTGCGGCCTTGGGCATCAGTGTATTTGGACAGAGCAGAATAGAACTCGGCGTAGTTGTAGATCTTGAAATCAACCAAAGCGCTGTCAACCGGAGATCCATTCTCGTCCACTACGGTGAAATCCACACGAGCCGTCTTCGCATAATTGTCAATCAGATTGATTTCAGTGAAATTAGGTCCGACCATCACTTTTTCTTCCGGACCATCATAATTGCCGAAGACCCTCGTATGCATCAACAGACCTCGGCTTGCAGGAGAATTGAACCAGCCCAGATTCAGAACCGGTTCAGGCTCGCAGGCTCCGAAGAAATACCACTCACCGTCAGCCCAGGCTTCGACCCAGGCATGATTGTCGTCAGTGTGCGCCCAGCGAGGTGTGTAAACCTGACGGGCAGGGATTCCTACAGATCTCAAGGCAGCCACGGCAAACGTAGATTCTTCACCGCAACGTCCAAGTGAACTTCTCTCCGAAGAAAGCGGAGACAGAGTCCTGGCATCTGAAGGCTTGTACGTCAGTTTCTCATGGCACCAATGGTTGACCTCAAGAATAGCATCCTTCATGTCCATTCCTTTCACACGCGGGCCAAGTTCCCGGAAGAAGGCGACTCTGGATGTGTCAAGATTCTCATTGTTGGCTCTGATCGGCAGCACAAAATGCCTGAATATCCTTTCCGGAACATTCCATCCCATTTCTTTACGGGCATTCAACGAAGAACGGACATTCTGAAGATAGTAGTCCGTACTGTAATCCGTCAAATCCGCCAGAGGCATGTAAGCATAGAGGAACTCCAAGGCTTCCATCTCCTCGGTGGTAAGACTGAGGTCGTCCACAAAACCATTGGATTCCGTCAGGCATTTATTTTCTTCATCAACTGCAAAAAAAGCATGAAGATGTTCTGGCTGAATTCTTTGATGCAGATCAGTTTCGACTTGTCTGCGATAGGAGGAGTCCGTCATGAAGTGATGTACCTCGCATGATGACACCAGCAACAGGACCGACAGCAAGG
The DNA here is from genome assembly GCA_964644125.1 of uncultured Muribaculaceae bacterium. GTDB lineage: Bacteria > Bacteroidota > Bacteroidia > Bacteroidales > UBA932 > Cryptobacteroides. The sequence continues at coordinate 6,145 of CAZXVE010000022.1, read as the reverse complement.
CCGGATAGAATGTCTTTTTCATAAATATTATACTTTAAACTATTCAACTTTCATTAGTCAGCGAGATCCGGAGGATATTCTTCCTTTGTCGAACATAAAATTAGCCCTCCACCGGAGACAAATCCGGAAAGGAGGGCAAAATATTCATGGATTCGTGATACCGTGACCGGCCAGGCCGGTGTAAATGTTACTCATCCTCTTTGTCCTGAGCAGCGTATTCAGCAAGCAGCTTGGTCTGAACATCACCAGGAACAGGCTGGTAGTCAGCGAATGTCATGGTGAAAGTAGCCGCCCCTGAAGTCAGCGAACTGAGAGTGGTGGAGTAACGGTAAAGTTCGGCCAGCGGAACACGTGCCTTGAGAACCGAGAAGCCTTTGTCTGAACTCATACCCTCGATGAGCGCTCTCTTGTTCTGAAGATCGGACATGCAGGCTCCCATGTAGTCTGCAGGAGTAAGAATCTCCACATTGTAAATAGGTTCCATGATCTTCGGTCCGGCATTGCGGAATGCTTCCTTGAAAGCATTCCGTGCAGCAAGAATGAAGGAGATTTCATTTGAGTCAACCGGATGCATCTTTCCATCGTAGACGAATACCCTGATGTCACGTGCATAGGAACCGGTGAGAGGACCCTCCGTCATCTTGTCGTTCAGACCCTTGAGAATGGCCGGCATGAAACGGGCGTCGATCGCTCCTCCCACAACACAGTTGTAGAACTCAAGTTTTCCACCCCATTCGAGGTTGAACTCTTCCTTTGTCTTGACATTGAGGACAACGTCCTTGCCATCAATCTTGAACTTATTCGTGAAAGGAACCCCTTCAACTATAGGGCAGATGAGGATGGAAACCTCGCCGAATTGGCCGGCACCTCCGGATTGTTTCTTGTGGCGGTAAGTAGCCGTTGCCACCTTGGTGATGGTTTCACGGTAAGGAATCTTTGGAGCGAACATGATGACCTTGACCCCGAACTCGTTCTCCAGCCGCCACTTGCAGACATTGATATGCTGCTCTCCCTGACCGCAGAGAATGGTCTGCTTGAGTTCCTTCGAATATTCCACTATGATGGTAGGATCCTGTGCGGAAATCTTTGAAAGAGCCTCTCCAAGCTTTGTCTCATCATTCTGAGACTCGGCCTTGATCGCGCAACGGTACTTGGACGCAGGGAAAACAATGTGCTCAAAAGCAATACCGGATCCCGGCTGCGAAAGCGTAACGTTCGTCTTTCCGGAACGCAGTTTCACGGTACATCCTATCTCACCGGCCATAAGTCCGGTCACTTTCTCCTTCTTTGCTCCGGCAACAGCATAAATCGTGGAGAGCCTTTCCTTGTCTCCGGTCTCCGGATTCTCAAGATCCATACCTTCCGTCAGATGCCCGGACATTACCTTAAAATAGGAAACCTCACCGAGATGCGCCTCAACATCAGTCTTATAGATGAATACGGCCGTAGGATTCCCGGCATTGCAGCAGATCTCATTGCCGTCCTTGGTCGCAGATTTCGTCTCGGTTGGAGGTATGGCAGTCTTTATCGTGAATTCCATAAGTCTCTTTACGCCGATATCCTTCTTGGCGGAAAGGCAGAAGACAGGAAGCACGCCACCCTGACGTATTCCTTTGCCGAGTCCTTCCCTGATTTCGTCTTCCGTGAGCATACCCTTCTCGAAGAACCTCTCCATAAGGGTGTCATCGAATTCTGCGGCCTTCTCGATCAATTCCTGACGAAGGGTTTCAGCCTCGTCAACAAGGTTGGCAGGAATATCAAGATCCTCACGGGTTCCGTTTTCATCCGTAAAATGATAATATTTCATCTTGAGGACATCGATGAAGCCATCGAAAGAAGGTCCAGGATTGACAGGGAACTGAACCACAATCGGCTTGTGGCCGAAAGTCTCCTTCATTTCGGCAAGAGTTTTCTCCCAGTCAGCCTTTTCCGAGTCAAGCTGGTTGACGGCCACGATGAGAGGAAGTTTGTACTGGTTGGCATAACGCGCGAAGATCTCAGTGCCGACCTCCACGCCCTGCTGGGCATTAATGACAAGAATACCGTTCTCGCAGACCTTGAAGGCGGACACTGCGCCTCCGACGAAGTCATCGGAACCAGGAGCATCTATCACGTTGAACTTCGTGTTCATGAACTCGGCGTAAAGCGGAGTAGCAAAGATAGACCTCTGGTTCAGTTTTTCAATTTCCTCGTTGTCCGAAACGGTGTTCTTGTCCTCGACCGTGCCCCTTCTGGCGATCACCTTGCCCTCATAGAGCATGGCTTCAGACAATGTGGTCTTACCTGACTTGGTGCTACCAATCAGAACCACATTGCGGATGTCATTGGTTGAATATTCTTTCATCACTATTAGTTATTAATTATGAAATCGTTAGTTATCAAAATAAATCACGCGGGAGACCTCGGTAAAAACCGATTTAGCCCCGGATGCGCTCCGTAAGTACGCCAAGAGACAAATCTAATAAAAAATTGTTCCAATAGCAACACTCTGTCCGAATCTTTGTCAATGGATGTTCCCGATACTGCGGTAACAGTCCACCAGGGCCTGTCCCCTCCAGCCCAATTCTTCATAAAGGCGACGGTCCAAGGAAAGCGGATCGGCACCTATAACCGAGCATATTTCACGGAAATCACTGAAGTAACTGAATATTCCCTCTTCATCCATCGCCCGTTCGAAGGCGGCATAGTCTCTGTCTGTTCTGTTCATGGTAAAGATGTTTTCTGCAAAGGACAGCACTTCCTGCATGAAAAACAAACAGGGCGGCGGGACAAAGGGGGTAACGACCGGAGAATTTATGTTTTTTATCTTTTCGATGTGTTTTTTATAACCTGCGGCTGTATTTTACAACTTATGGTTGCAAGGCGGAGAATCTTCTTTTGGATAATTTTGTCGTGAAGCCATATCATAGCAGACATGGTCATTGCTGATCATAAATCATAGGTTGATCATTGGAAATGGACGACGCGACAATAAAGCATAACATTGAGAGAAAAAGAAACGAACTCGGTCTTTCACAGACGGAGATGGCGCGTCGTTTGGAAATCTCCCTGAACTCTTACCGAAAACTTGAAAAAGGCAATACAAGAATCCTGAACGAACATGTCGGCAAGTTCGCAGAAAAGGCCGGAGTTTCAGTAGCGGAACTTGTCAATGGTTTCGAGCCGATAAGTTCCATACAGGTCGGACTTGAAGACGTAAAGGAGAACTACAACAAAAAGCTCAAGGTGCTTGAAGACGGCTATCAGAAGGAAATCGCCGTCCTGCAGGCCGAGATCGCCAGACTCAACGACAAACTCTGCGACAAGGATGAGATCATCAGCACAAGCCGCAGACTCATCAGCCGCTATGAAGAAGACCTCGGACTAAAGGTCCGTGGAGAATAAGGTAGGTTCAAGTTCCTTAGGGTGAAAAGACCGCCGGTGCCATGGAGTAAGCCCGAACTTTCTGATAGCTTCAATGTGCTCTTTTGTCGGATAGCCCATGTTCCTGTCCCAACCATATTCAGGGAAAGACCTTGCCAGCTCCTTCATCTTCTCATCCCTCCATGTTTTTGCAAGAACTGAAGCTGCCGCGATTGATGAATATGTCGCATCACCATGCACCACGGTGGCATAAGTGCCGGGACCATATTCATCAAAAGGTCTGAAGCGGTTGCCGTCTATCAGCAGGAAGTCCGGTTTCGGGACCAGACAGCGCACGGCACGCTGCATCCCGATGACCGAAGCCCATAGAATGTTCAGCTCATCAATCTCCGCCGCGCTGACGGCCTCAACCGCCCACGCGACCGCTTCGCGCTCTATGATCGGCCTGAGAATATCCCTTGACTTTTCGCTCATCTTCTTTGAATCATTCAGAAGCGGATGATGAAAATCTGCGGGAAGAATCACGGCCGCGGCATAAACCGGGCCGGCAAGAGGGCCTCTGCCTGCTTCATCGCACCCAGCCTCAAGACGTCCCGCTTCCATGAACGGCAACAAATGTACTGCTTTCTGCATATCCGGAAATGTCCTGTCCTTGCACCCCGCAAGGACGAAAGTAGGAGACAAATATAAACAGAAATTTGAGTTTAGGTAGGAAATGGCTACTTTTGTTGTCTGCACAGGCAGAAAACCTTTGCGTGACATATACAGATTAAAAATACAGACATGAGGAAATTGATTTGTTCCATGGCCGTTGCCCTTGCGGTAGGATTCAGCGCCATGGCCGATGAGGGAATGTGGATGCTTCCGCTTCTCCAGAAACTCAACGCAGATGCAATGAAAGACCTTGGATGCAGGCTCACGCCTGACCAGATCTACAGCGTCAATCATTCATCGCTCAAGGATGCCATCGTCATCTTCGGCGGCGGATGCACCGGCGAGATGATTTCGGACAAAGGTCTGCTGGTGACCAACCATCACTGCGGCTACAGCAGCATCCAGCAACTTTCGTCAGATGAGCACAATTACCTTGAGAACGGATTCTGGGCAATGAACAGCAGGGAGGAGATACCCGTTCCCGGACTTTCAGTGACCTTCCTCGTGAACATGAGCGATGTTACCGAAGCGGTTGAAGATGCCCGAAGCGAAGAGGAAAGGAAAGCAATAGAAGACGCTCTGGTGAAGGCGGCGGAGGAACAGAATCCGAACTGCAGAGCAATGGTTTCCTCTTTCTACAACGACAATGTGCATTATGTCATAGTCTACAAGATATTCAACGACATCAGGTTCGTAGGCGCACCTCCTGCATCCATCGGAAAGTTCGGAGGCGAGACTGACAACTGGATGTGGCCACGCCACACGGGCGATTTCTCGATGTTCAGGGTGTATGCCGGCAAGGACAACGAGCCGGCGGAATATTCGGAGGACAACAAGCCTTATGTTCCGAAGCAATCGCTGAAGATTTCCCTCAAGGGCATCAATGAAGGCGATTATTCGATGATCATGGGCTATCCTGGCAGCACCCAGAGATTCCAGACCGAAGCGCAGTTGAACCACATGATGGCCCTCAACGACATAGCGATAGAGGCAAGAACCCTCCGGCAGGACATAATGTGGAAATGGATGGAGAAAGATCCATCCATCAGGCTGAAGTACGCCAACAAGTACGCAGGCTCGGCTAACGGATGGAAAAAGTGGATCGGCGAGAAAAAAGCATTCAAGGATTTGAACATCATTGAAAAGGAACACGAAAAAGAAGCTGACTTCCAGAAATGGGTGGACAAGAACAAGAAGCGTTCCGAACTGTACGGGAATTCGATTTCCGAAATCGCAGCCAGCATAAAGACAAACGAACAGGTTGATTTCGATGTCAAACTCTTGAGTGAGACTGTCTGGCGGATTGAACTGATGAATTTCACCAGCGCGTTCAACATGGCCTGGAGCAACAGCCTCAAGGAAGGTTCCGACACTTCCGAAGCCGACAAAAAGGGCCTGGAGGCGATGAAGGATGTCTATGAGGACTATTATGCACCTCTGGACAAGGAAGAGACCGCAGCACTCCTCAAGCTCTACCGGGAGAAGGCAAGACCGGAGAATTACCTTGAAGATCTGGGCGAAGATTTCGCCACTATGGACATTGACAGATATGTCGACAACTTGTTCAAGACATCTGCGTTCACTTCTTATGAAAAGGCAAGCGAAGCCATCGCGAAGGAAGGCCACCTTGCCACATTGCACGATCCTGCCAGCACACTGGCATCTTCAATCGTGAAAGTTTTCATGAAATTGCGCGGAGAACAAAGCCAGGATGCCAAGAGCCGGAGAAAAGTCGCCTCAAAGGCCTACACCGCAGGACTGATGGAATGGCAGAAAGGGAAGGCAATGTACCCTGACGCCAACTTCACGATGAGGCTCACCTACGGCACCGTGAAGTCATATTCCCCTAAAGATGCCGTCAACTACAAGTATTACTCAACCATTTACGGAGTGATGGAAAAAGAAGATCCGGACAATTATGAATTCACCGTGCCGGACAAGCTCAAACAACTTTATGTCAAGAGAGACTATGGGCACTACGCGATGAAGGACGGCAATCTTCCTTGCTGTTTCCTGACCACCAACGACATCACCGGAGGCAACTCCGGCAGCCCTGTGCTCAATGCCGACGGAGAACTCATCGGACTGGCCTTCGACGGCAACTGGGAGTCGATGTCCAGCGACGTGA
>CAZXVE010000021.1:0-14777 GCA_964644125.1 uncultured Muribaculaceae bacterium | reverse complement strand
ACGCGGTGATCTACCCTTATGTGAAGATCGGCAAGAACTGCCAGGTGTTCCCGGGTGCCGTCGTAGGCGCCATCCCTCAGGACCTCAAGTATGAGGGAGAGGTGACCTATGTCGAGATCGGTGACAATGTGACCATCCGCGAGTGCGTGACCATCAACCGAGGCACCAAGGCCTCCGGCAAGTTTGTCACGAAGATCGGAAGCAACACCCTGATCATGTCTTATGTGCATGTGGCGCACGACTGCGTGGTCGGAAACCACTGCATCCTTGTCAGCTATGTCGGCATCGCCGGCGAGACAGTGGTTGACGACTGGGCCATAGTCGGAGGCGGAGCGAAGGCTCATCAGTTCTCGAGAATCGGCTGCCATGCCATGGTCGGCGGAATGTCCAAAATCAACAAAGACATTCCTCCTTACGTTCTTTGCGGACGCGACCCGATCTGCTACGCCGGTGTGAATATCGTGGGTCTTCGCCGCCGCGGATTCACCAACGAGACCATCCGCAACATCAAGGACATCTACGACACAATCTATTTCTCCGGTTACAACATCTCAGACGGTTGTGCCAAGGTCGAGGCCGGTTTCCCGCAGAGCGAGGAGCGTGACATAATCCTGAATTTCATCAGAGGCTCGAAGCGTGGAATCATCAAGGCCAACGACTCTCACGAGAAAGGAGAACTTGAATAGCCCGGTGGAATCCGCTGTGCTGCTGAGTGCAGCCTGGTTTCCGCCCGTCAGTTATTTTGCGTTGATTGCAAAGGACTTCGTCTTGTCTCCGGACAAGGTGAAGCCCTCTGTAGTTTATCTTGAAGCTTGCGAGCACTATCAGAAACAGTCCTGGAGGAACAGATTCCGCTACTATGCGGCCGACGGACCGCAATCCCTGAACTTCCCGATTGTACACGATAACGGTTCTCATGAACTGCCGATCACCGAGGTCCGCATCGACTATTCCACCCCCTGGCTCCTTCGCACCGAGAGGGCGATAACCTCGGCCTACGAGTCGTCGGCCTACTTTGACTACTACAAGGACGAACTCTTTTCGATTCTCGAAGCCATGCCTTCCACCGTGTTCGAGATGGACTGCCGTGTGCTCGGATTCTTCCTTCAGAAGACCGGCATCTCCGTGGATCTGAGATTGACCGATGAATATCTTCCCGTAGCCTCCCGTGAAGTTCCTGTGGACACCGGCCGCTACGGTCTTGACTACAGGGAACTGATCCATCCCAAGCGCCCTGACCGCATACTGAAGAATCTGGATCTGGAAAAACCGTACTTCCAGGTCTTTTCCCGGAAGTACGGTTTCATCCCGAATCTTTCCATAATGGACCTTCTGTTCAATGAAGGTCCCGATTCAATTTCATACCTGAAGGCTCTTCCCTAGAACCTCCAACCGAATGTCGCAGTTACGCTGTAGATGTCTCTTTTGTTCAGAATCAACGGAGAGTCCAGATCTGACAGATAGTTGGCGTAAGGAGAGACATATTCATCAGCCAGAAGCATCAACCTTGCCGCGATGTCCGCGAAGAAAGAACCGTTGGACGAATAGCCGAGACCTACCGAGAATGCATTGATCCTGTCGTTCAGTTTGGTCGTAATGCAACCTTCGCTGACATATTCTGGTGTCGTGGTGAAGTTGTAGCCTGCCCGTACGGCGAATTCAGGGGTTGGCTTGAACTCCGCTCCGATCCTTATCATGTGCGAAACACCCATGCAGTCACGGATCTCATCGTTAAGGGTATCGTAGGTACTGTCCCAGCCGCCGTCCTTGCTCATGAATTTCATCGTGCTGTAGTCCGTCATCTCATAGTCTGCGCTGACAAGCGCCATTCCTGCGAACGTGAAGGCGGCTCCGGCGTTGAATCTGTAAGGAGAACGTAATCTGTAGGAATAGCTGCCTTCCGGAGTCTGTGCCGAGCCATTGTACTGTGAATTCGTGTAGTTCACATTCACATCTTGAATCCATCGTTCATTGATCTCCATGATGGTCGGAGTCTGGATGGCAGCTCCCACGCGGATCCCGCCGGCAGGTCTCCACAGAAAACCGAATTTCCCGTAAACTCCGTTTCCGTCAGCCGTGTAGGAGTATCGCGTGCGATAATCGCTGAAGCAAGTGGTCTTGCCGTCTCCGAAGTCAATCCCGAAAGCTGACGGGTCTTCGGCCGCTTCCTTGAAATACTCATCGTAGTTGTAGTTCAGCGATGTGATTCCGAGATTGGCTCCTACAAAGAAGGTGTCTCCGAAGTTGAAGCCTAAGTTGAGCATAGCATCGTACTTGCTGCCTGTTACTTTGCGTCCGTAAGACTGATTCAAGGCCCCTGGAAGATAGATGTTGTAGATGCAGTTGCCGTCCTCATCCGTTTCTCCAGTATTCTCATAACCTTCAGTCGCTCCGATGTAACGCCAGTAATAGCTTGGATCTGATGCGCTGCCATAGTTGGAAATGGATCCTGCCTGAGCATTGGCTATTACATTCCATGGTGCGTAACTGCCCCTGTCGTCAGGATTGTAGTAGGCATTGTCCCAAGTATCGATCGAGCCTCCCTGCGAGTCCCTGTAGCCGTTCAGGAAGTCTATGTCGTAGCCGTCGGCGGCCACTGCCATGGAACTGATGTAGCTGGTCTTGTCATTCCTGCCTCCTCCCAGCATCTTGCCTGTATAATTGTTGGTGCCGTTGACGATGAATCCATAGGTTACGGATTTCAGTCCGCTTCTGTTGCCGGTGTCCCAGCTGAATGTGAGACCGAGATTGGGCATCGAGAACCTTGTGAGATTCTTGTTCGTCTCATTTGTGAATTTGTCCGCTCCGCCGACCGGATAGGCGCTGTAGGAAGCGTTCATCGAACTGATGGTCAGGTTCGGAGTTATTGTGAATTGGGAATATCCGGCCACAGCCGAACCGGCCGGGTTGATGCCGATCGATCCAAGATCTCCTCCTACGGCTGTCATTGCATTGCCCATACCGATTGACCTTGCCGTGCCGTAGTAGTTGTTCTGGCTGAAAGTCAAACCGTCGTACATTGTCTGCGCACTTGCTGCCACAACGGTGAGTGACATAAGCGCAGTGATAATTGTCTTTTTCATCTCAATTTGAAAGTTTGGGAACAGTTTCCAATTATTTCTCTCGTTTCCTGTGCGGTCTTTCAGGCCATATTACCGTCTTCCGCCACCGCTTCTGGCTCCTCCGCCGCTGAAGGATCCGCCGGAACTTCTGGACGAACCGCCACCTGAGAATCCGCCGCTTGAACGGCTGACGCCGCTGCTGCGGGTTGAACTGCCGGATGAATAGGAGCCTGAACTTCTGCTGCTTGAGTAGCTGCTGGAACTTCTTGTTGAACTTGAGGAATTATCGCTGGATGAAGATCTGTATGAAGACCCTGAAGATCTGTAGCTTCCTGATGTGCTCCTGGCTGATGTCCCCGCGGAAACGCTTCCGCCCGTACTTGTGCTGCTGCCTGCAGGTCTGGAATAGATTGCCGATGAGGATGATGAGGAGGAACGGGTGCTTCCATAGGATGACCTTGCGGAAGATGTCCCCGTTGAGGTCCCGAATGATGAAGAGGAACCGTAGGATCTGGCTGACGAGGATCTTACCGATGAGGAAGCCGGTCTGTCAACGGATGAAATTGACGATCTCGAACCGGCGGTACGCCCTCCGATGCTGGAAGATCTTGAGGTCGATGCTGACATTGAGGATCTTGTTGATCCTGCACCGCTTCTGGATCTTGTCATTGCGGAACTTCTGGTACCTGCGCTCCTGGATGACGATCCGATGCCGCTCCTTCTGCTGTCATTGCCGGTCGTGGTCAGACGCGGAGTGTGGATCATGCCGCCGCCTTGGGTGAAGAATCCGTGGTCGTGATGGTGAGGACCATGCCCCCATCCTCCGTGATACCATGGATCGTGCCATCCGCCGTACCAGCCACCATACCATCCGCTATAGTACCAAGGATCCCAGTACCACGGATCGTACCATCCGCTGTAACCCCATGCCCATGAGTATCCGAAGTACCACGGGTCGTAATGCCATGGCGAGTACCAGCCTCCATAGTACCAAGGATTGGCTCCCCAGTATAGAGAACTGTAGAATGGTCGGTTCCAGAACCAGTAGGATGAGCTGTACCATGGCTGGTAGGCAGCCCAGGTGTCCCACCCGTTGTCAAACAGATAGATGGAAGCGGTGCTGTCCGCGTTGTTGAGATCTATCCTGGCCGTTTTGTTCTCTGGAATGAACAAGGTGTCAACTTTCTCCCCGCTTTTCATGAAAATGGGAGAGTTCTTTGTCTTTGCTACAAGAAGATCGGTCTCTTCATCATTGTTATTGTCCGCTGAGACCTCATTGCCGGTCTGAATTCTGGACTTGGAGGTATAGTAGATTCCATCCTGATACTTCTGCTTGGAAGCATCGCTGGCAAACTGCGCCGCTGAACCGCACGAAGTCAGTGCCAGAAGCGCCGAGATAAAGAGCATTGTGCGTGTTTTCATTTCTGAATCTCCTATAATTGACAATTAATTCGTAACTTCGCAACCGTTTCCCAAGGTGATGGTTGCATCAGCATATTCAATGAACAAAATCCATACCTTCCGGAATCTTGCGCAATATTAAGAATAATTGACAAAAACAGCAAATGATATATGGCAAAGGAAGTGACAAAGAGATCTGAGAATTATTCTCAGTGGTACAATGATTTGGTTGTGAAAGCTGATCTGGCCGAGCAGTCGGCTGTCAGGGGATGCATGGTCATAAAGCCCTACGGCTATGCAATCTGGGAGAAGATGCAGCGTGTACTCGACGACATGTTCAAGGAAACGGGCGCAGTGAATGCCTATTTTCCTCTTTTCATTCCCAAGTCATTTTTCAGCAGAGAGGCCGAGCATGTGGCCGGTTTCGCCAAGGAATGTGCCGTGGTGACACACCACAGGCTGATGAATGATCCGGACGGCAAGGGGGTGGTTGTCGATCCGTCTGCCAAGCTGGAAGAAGAACTGATTGTCAGGCCGACATCCGAGACAATCATCTGGAGTACCTACAAGAACTGGATTACCTCCTGGAGGGATCTTCCTATCATGTGCAACCAGTGGGCTAATGTAGTGCGTTGGGAGATGCGCACCAGGCTTTTCCTCCGTACCGCCGAATTCCTCTGGCAGGAGGGACACACGGCACATGCGACGGCTCAGGAAGCTCAGGCCGAGGCCGAGAGGATGGTGGGCGTGTACGCCAGATTCGCGCGCGAGTTCCTCGCTCTGCCTGTCATTGTGGGGCACAAGAGCCCCAATGAGAGGTTTGCAGGAGCTCTTGACACTTTGACGATAGAGGCGATGATGCAGGACGGAAAGGCTCTGCAGGCCGGAACATCGCACTTCCTCGGTCAGAACTTCGCCAAGTCGTTCGACGTCAAGTACACTGACAAGGAAGGACAGCAGCAGTACGTCTGGGCAACATCCTGGGGCGTTTCCACAAGACTCATGGGAGCGCTTGTGATGGCTCACGGCGATGATAACGGACTTGTTCTGCCTCCTGCGCTGGCTCCGATCCAGGTGGTTATGGTTCCGATCTACAAGACTGACGAGGAGCACTCGAAGATTCTTGAGAAGATGGACCAGCTGAAGAAGGCTCTCGAGGCTGAAGGACACTCTGTCAAGATTGATGACCGCGACACTCTCCGTCCGGGCTTCAAGTTTGCCGAATGGGAACTCAAGGGTGTTCCTGTACGTCTGGCCATGGGCCCTCGTGACCTTGAGAACGGCACAGTCGAGGTGCACAGACGCGACACTCTTGAAAAGCAGACCGTAGCTCTTGAAGGTCTTGACAAATCAATAGCGGCCCTTCTGGATGACATTCAGAAGACGATTTACCGTAAAGCTTTTGACTTCCGCGAGTCGCACGTCGAGAAGTGCGATGACTGGGAGGAGTTCAAGGCGAAGATCGGAACCGGCAGGTTCCTGCTCTGCCATTGGGACGGCACTGCCGAAACGGAGCAGAAGATCAAGGACGAGACCAAGGCGACGATCAGGTGCATTCCAGTAGACAGTTTCGTCTGTGAGGAGGAAGGCAAGGACATTTATTCCGGCAAGCCTTCAAGTCGCAGGGTAGTGTTCGGAATAGCATATTAGTAAACACAATAAACTTACTATGAACATGAAGGCAATAGAACGCGTTGTGATGTCCGCGGCTCTGGTGTTTGCCGCTGTCACGGCATCTGCACAGACCGACACCACAAGAAGGAACACTCAGTCCGCCGCCGCCGCTGCCGCAAAGCTGCTGACGCAGACGGAGGAAACTAAAACCGTCGCTCCCAAGCCGAACTATTGGACAAATTCGCTGATGACGAACTTGAACTTTGTCCAGAGCAGTTTCAGCAATTGGGCGAAAGGAGGTTACAACAACTACACCCTCAGTGCCTACATTGACGGCAATGCCAAATGGAAGAAGGGTGAGATGTACTGGAACAACCGCCTCCAGCTTGACTATGGGTTCCTTTATTCTGCTGACAAGCCTATCATCCAGAAGAACAAGGATAGAATCCTTTTCGAGAGCACATGGGGCTACAAGGCAACCAAGACCTTGAACTATTCCGCCAAGTTCACGTTCCTCAGCCAGTTCGCCAATGGTTACAACTATCCTACCCCGGCCGTGGAGGAGGACAAGGAACCTTCAAGCAGGGACTGGAGGCGTGCCAGGGTGCTCAAATCCAGCATTCTTTCTCCGGGAACGGTCAATCTTGGTCTCGGTATTGACTGGGTGCCAAGCAAATGGCTGACGGTCAACATGGCACCTCTGACCGGCGGTTTCACGATCGTCATGTCCGAAAGGCTCAGGAAGAACAATGGTATGGCAAGGAAGAAGAGTTACGAGAACACTGAGGAATATCCGGACGCGAAGGATGAGAAGAGCATCTACTACACAACCGGAAATTATTACAAGCCGGCCCGTTTCGAGTTCGGTGCCCAGTTGACGGCAGATGCCAAAATCAAGGTCAATGACAATTTTGAGGGCTCGACTCATCTGCTTCTGTTCTCAAACTACCTCAAGAATCCGCAGAACATCCGTGTCAACTGGGACACAAGGTTCATGTGGAAGCTCAGCAAACTGTTCTCTTTGAACATCACCACCAACCTCATCTACGACGACACTGTTCTGATTACCGACAAGGATCACGAGAACTGCAACGGCCACAAGAGGATTCAGTTCGCGCAGGCGCTCCAGTTCGGCTTCACCTACACATTTGCCAGCAAGAAATAACACAGGGATTCCTGAGTCATGCAGGACAGCTTTGACAGAATCTTGAAAGAAATGCTTCCTGAAAGGGGGGCTGTCCTTCTGGCCGTAAGCGGCGGCGTGGATTCGATGTGCATGGCTGACCTGTTTCTCAATTCCTCGCTTTGCCCTGATTTTGCCATAGCCCACTGCAACTTCCACCTCAGGGGTGAGGAAAGTGATGCGGACGAAGCCTTGGTCAAGGACTGGGCGGAGAGCCACGGCAGGATATTCTTGGGTAAAGACTTTGACACTCTCGGCTATTCCGCTGAAAAAGGAGTAAGCGTAGAGATGGCTGCAAGAGAATTGCGCTATGCTTGGTTCGCTGAAATGTGCCGGAAGCGGAATTTCTCCGTGCTGGCTGTCGCACACAATGCCAACGACAATGCGGAAACGATGATTCTGAACATGTTGCGTGGCACTGGCGTGAAAGGGATGACAGGAATGCGTCCTTGTTCACATCTGCCTGGATCCACAGCCGTTATGATACGTCCGCTTCTCGGTTTCCCGAGGAAGGATATTCATGAATATGCCGTTCTGCACAATCTGCGGTGGCGGGAGGATCGCACCAATGCGGATTCCACCTTCAAGCGCAATTGCATCCGCAACGAGATATTCCCTCTTTTCGAGAGGCTGAATCCGTCATTTCTGACAACCCTTAACGAGGATATGGAGCGGTTTGCGCAGGTGCAGGCCATAGCGGACGATTTTCTTGAAGAGGTTGAATCGGATGCGGTGACCCGGTCTGCGGATGGCCTGCCTGAAATTGACTTCAGGCGCCTCCTGTCAAGAAAGAATTGGGAATATGCCCTTTTCCGTTTGCTCGAACCTTACGGATTCACAACATCCGTGGCATGCAATGTGGCGGATCTCTTGAAAAAAGACGGTCCCGTCAGCGGGAAGCGGTTTCTTTCCAATGAATATGTCGCCGTGACGGGCAGCCATTCTTTGCATGTAAGACGCCGGAACTTGTCGGACAGTCCTGCTTCGGGTGATTCTGTCATGGTGACAGGGCCTGGTGAATATTCTTTGAACGGGGTAGGATTTATTGTTGCGGCAAGCGATGATGTGTCCGTTGTGAAGACCGGTCCTGGTGAGACAAGGTTCGATGCTTCGGCCATTCCGTTTCCTTTTGAGGTGCGCCGTTGGCGGCCGGGCGATTGGATGAGGCCGTTGGGACTTAACGGCAGAAAGAAACTCAGCGATTTGTTCGTGGATCTTAAGATGAGTGCCGCTGACAAGGAAAAAGCCCTCGTCATTGCTGACGAAGGCTCTCATGTCCAGTCTCTTGTGGGTCATCGCATCGATGACTCCGTTAAGGTGACCTTGCGTAGCGTCTCGGTCACTTCCGTCAAGATCATTTGATTTCAATCTCGAAAGGCATTCTTGCGAAAACAAGGTCGCCTTGCCCTTTTGTCCAGGTTCTTTGCCAGTTGACCAGTTCCCTGGCAATGCCTTCCAGCGGTGTCCCGTCAAGTGCGGTCGCTACCGCCTCATCCGGAGAGGTTGATTTCCCGAACATCTCCATCAGCTGCTCCATTACCGTCAGAGGTTTTGGAAGACTGGTTATCCCCCAATTCGAAAGATCCGAATCTCCGGCCATCGAGGCTGCGTAGGCGATGGCATCCTCCAATGTGCCGATTTCATCCACCAGGCCTATTTTCAGAGCGTCGGCTCCTGTCCAGACGCGTCCCTGCGCTATGCTGTCAACGGCATTGAACGTAAGGTTACGGCCTTCCGCCACGATGCTGACAAACTGGTTGTAGATGTCGTCAACATAAATCTGCATCCAGGATGTTTCCTGCTCATCGAATGGCCTTGTGAGCTGGAGCATGTCGGAATGCTTGTGTGATTTCACTGGAACCATGTTAACGTGGGCCACATCCTTGAGGGTCTTGCTGAATTCAGGAATGGCGGAGAACACACCGATTGATCCGGTCAGGGTGGTCGCATTCGAGAAGATATGGTCACATCCGTTGGAAATCCAGTAGCCACCGGATGCGGCATAGTCTCCATAGGACGCTATGACAGGCTTTACAGCCTTGGTCAGATCGATTTCTTCCTTGATCTTGCTGGCCGCCAGTACGGTGCCGCCAGGAGAGTTGACCCTGAACACTACGGCCTTGACGGTAGAATCCGCTCTCACCTTTGCGATGATGCCAGCGAAACGGTCGCCGCTGATGTTGTTCGGATCGTCCTGATCAAGAATATTCCCGTCTGCATAGATTATGGCAATCTTTTTCTTCGCGTTCAGGTTCTGGGCTGCCTTCGCGGCGGCATAGTCGCTGAATGGGATGAATTTGACATCCTTGTACTCGCTTTTTGAAGCCAGGTCTGCGAGTTTCTCCTTATATTCCTCCACCGAGAGAACTGCATCTGCGAGGTTGTGGGTCACCATGTCTTCAGGAAGGGCAATGGAAAGGTTGTCTATGAAATAATTCAATGAATCCACGCTCACGCCTCTGCTTTCGGCGGTCTCGCCGGCAATGGTTTCCCACATTGAATCGATCATTTCCTGATTCTGTTCCATGTTCTCCGGACTTGGGGCGTTCTTGATGTACATTTCGCCCGCGCTCTTGTACTTTCCATGGCGTATGAGCTGGTAGTCAACCCCGAGTTTGTCAAGCAGATCCTTGAGGAACAGCATCCTTCCGCTGATTCCAATCATGAAGTTGTTTCCTCCATGATGGCTGGTCGTGTAAATCTTGTCAGCCACTGAAGCCAGGTAGTAGGACCCGGATGTGAAAGCCTCTCCGTAGGCTATCACGGCCTTCCCGCTTTTTCTGAAATCCGTGAGGGCTTTGCGGAGCTCTTCAAGTTTGCTGATGCTTGTCGCCATCCCGTCAGCCTTAATGAGAATGTACTTGACTCCCGGATCCTCCGCAGCCTTGTGGATTGCGTTGACGGCATCGTGAAGTCCTACCATGGACACTTCCTTGCCTTGAATGGAGGACATCGGACTGCTTTCACGAGTCTGTTCCGCAACTGCAAATCCTGACATGTCCATCAACAGGACTCCTTCCTTGGGGAGCGCTGCACCGGAACCTCCTGAAACCGCAGATGCCGAGGCGGCCATTGAAGCGAACATCATGATGAACATGATGAATTTCACGACACCCCAGATGAGCAGGCCGCACAGAACGGCCAGCACCCATTTGAAAAATTCTTTTGTGTTCATATCGTTAGAAACGTTTTGATTCCTCTTTTGTGGGAACTGAACGCAAATTTAAGCATTTTCTTAATAATCAATCGCTATATTTGTGACCATATGGGACTTTGTCCGAGTCTTGTTAAGAATGAACGGTATAAGAAAGATTGCAGTGGCAGGAGCATTCATGGCTCTGTGTGCAGGGCTTTACGCCCAGGAGATTGATACCTCTCTAATATATAAGGAAAGGAAGGACAGCCTTCAGGCGACAGTCTTCGTCGGCCGTCAGGAGAACAGTATTTCCAAAGGCAAAGCGTTGAGGACGGAACTGATTTCCGCCTCGGGACTTCAGAAGATGGCATGCTGCAACCTGGCCGAAAGTTTTGAAAACTCCGCCAGCGTGACAGTGGGTTACTCCGATGCCGTAACTGGGGCTCGGCAGATCAGGCTTCTTGGACTTTCCGGAACTTACACGCAGATGCTGGACGAGAACCGTCCTGTGATGAGGGGGATAACTGCCCCGTATGGTCTGTCGTACGTTCCCGGGCCGTGGCTGGAGAGCATACAGATAGCGAAAGGATCACCGTCCGTTATCAACGGTCTGGAATCGATGACCGGCCAAATCAATCTTGAGCACAAGAAGCCTACGGAAGAAAAACCGTTGTTTGTCCAGGCCTCCATGATGAGCGATTCGAAGGCGGATTTAAATGCGACTTCGGCCTGGCAGATCAGCCCGGATCTCTACACTATAGTCATGGGGCATGTCAGCGGCAACTTCAAGACGCACGACATGAACGGCGACGGCTTCAGGGACGATCCCAAATCGCTGCAGTTCAATGTGACCAACCGCTGGCTCTACTATACTCCGCAGCTGCAGGTGCGCTGGGGAGTCAAAGCTGTCAAGGACAACCGTCAGGGAGGCATGGACGGCTATGACAAGGATAGAGTGCGTGCGGCTTATCGCACAACTTCGCTGCAATCAGAACCTTGGGGGACTGACATAGACAACCGCCTTCTGAATGCCTATCTGAAGGTCGGGAAACCTCTTCGGGAGGATGGCTCGTCAAGCCTGGCGGCAATCGTGGATTGGTCCTGGCAGCAATCGGATTCCTGGTTCGGGGCTTCATCCTACATGGGGAAGCAGCAGTCCGGATTCGTCAATCTGCTTTACAGGAATATGCTGGACGATTCCCATGACTTCACTGTCGGACTTCGGGGGACTCTTGACCATATTGATGAGGATGTCGCGAAGATGTGTTACAGGATTTTTGAAGGATATCCTTCTCAAGGGACCGTCATCCCGGGAGTGGCTGTCCAGTCATATTCTGACAGGGAGAATCTTCTTTTCGGCGGACTTTACGGTGAATACACTTTCCATGCCGGTGACAAGTTTACTTCCATAGCTGGCTTCAGTGCCGACTGGTACAAAGGAAACGGCCTGAAGGCTGCTCCGAGGGTGACTCTGAAATATTCGCCGTTCGATTGGATGACGGTGAGGGCAAACGGTGGCAGAGGGCTCCGCTATGCCGATCCAGTCGCCGACAACATAGGACTGATGTCCACCCACAGACAGTTTGCGGGAGACTGTATGCAGCGGCTGCTTGAGGATTCCTGGACCTATGGAGGCAATGTCACTTTCTACCTGCCGTTCGGAGCGGATCCGGAGAAGACTTATATCAGCTTCGACTGTTTCAGAACCGTATTTTCCGCCCAGATGATGTTTGACAATGAGGTTTCCTTGGATGGGGAGTCCTGGTACGCTTGCTTCTTCAGTTCAGACGGCAGGCGGTCATTCTCGAACAACTGGCAGGTCGATTTCAATGTGGAGCCGTTCAATCGGTTCACCGTGTCCATTACCGGCCGCTATACTGATGCGAAATCGGAAAACTACAATCGTGCCCTGGTCGAGAAACCGATGCTGAGCCGATTCAAAGGTGTGCTCAATCTTCAGTACAAGACCAATCTGAGCAGATGGATATTCGATTTCACCGCCTCCGTCAACGGGTCGGCCAGAGTCTATGAGTTCATGAAGGACCTGCGCGGCGACGACGGTTCCCTGCTGTACCCCGACGGGCGCACGCCGGTCTATCCTCTTCTCTATGCGCAGGTGACCAGGCGTTTCCGTGGGTTCGATGTCTATGCCGGAGTCGAGAACATAACGAACTTCACACAGAAGAACGTCCTGGTAGGAGAGAGGAATGCGGAAGGCGAGTGGACTCCTTGGAACGGGAATTTCGATGCCAGTTGTGTGTGGGGGCCTCTTATGGGCCGCCGTATCAATGTCGGTGTGAGGCTGACGATTTGGCGTTCGACAAAGAGTTGATGCTCCAATGGATTAAAATCCGGTGGTTTGTCGTTCCTTTTTATTATTTTTGTAAGATTTCGTAACAATGGAAAGTTTATGAAACGGATTTTGTTTGTTGCGGTTGCCGCTTTCATGCTTGCTGCTCCGGTGTCCGGGGCCGCTTTGAGGATGAATCCTGAAGCGCAGAAGCAGGAGAAAAGCCAAGTGAAGAATCTCCGGGAGGTGACATTTTCAACGAATATGCATTGCCGGAACTGCGTGAAGAAACTGAATGAGAATCTGGCGTTCATGAAAGGAGTGAAGAGTCTGGACGTGTCGTTGGAAAATCAGACCATTGCCATCAGATACGATGGCCGCAAAACCGATGAGAAGATTCTGTCCGAGGCAGTGAGGAAGCTTGGCTATAAAGCAGAAATAGTAAAAGGTAAATAATTTATGATTCAGAAACCATCCATCCCGAAGGGGACACGCGATTTCGGCCAGCAGAACATGGCTGAAAGAAATTATATCTTCGACACCATAAAGAAGGTCTTCAGAACTTTCGGCTATGCGCAGATTGAGACACCTGCCATGGAAAACCTCTCTACGTTGCTCGGCAAATACGGAGAAGAGGGAGACAAGCTTCTGTTCAGGGTTCTGAACTCTGGAGACTGTTTCTCGAAGGTTGATTTTGAAGACTTCCGTTCCGAGGATGGATCGGTTAACAGCGCTGCCTTGTCCAAGGAAGTTTGCGAAAAAGGCTTGCGTTACGACCTGACGGTGCCGTTTGCGCGTTTCGTGGTCCAGCATCAGAATGAGATTTCCTTCCCGTTCAAAAGATTCCAGATTCAGCCGGTCTGGAGGGCTGACAGGCCTCAGAAAGGACGTTACCGCGAGTTCTACCAGTGCGATGTGGACGTAATCGGCAGTAAGTCGCAGGTCAATGAGCTTGAACTGGTGCAGATTGTGGACAGGGTCTTCAGCCTTCTTGACGTGAGGGTTCTTGTGAAGATCAACAACAGGAAAGTCCTGACGGGATTCGCTGAGATCTGCGGTTTCCCGGACAAGGTCGTGGACATCACTGTGGCGATCGACAAACTGGACAAGATCGGACTTGAGAGCGTTGAGGATGAAATGCGGGAAAAAGGTCTGACCGACGGCGCCATCGCCGTGATCGAGCAGATTCTTAAATTGTCCGGCTCCACCTCCGAGAAACTGGCGGCGATGCGTTCGCTGATGAACGGCGGTTCAGCTTCCGGTCTCGTGTCCGAGACAGGTCTCAAGGGTCTCGACGAACTCGAGGAACTGTTCGGCCTGATAGATGCCGCCGGCGTCAAGAGTCCGGTGGAGATCGACCTGTCGCTCGCCAGGGGACTTAACTACTACACAGGTGCCATCTTCGAAGTGAAAGCTCTTGACTATCAGATAGGAAGCATCTGCGGCGGCGGCCGTTACGACAATCTTACCGGAATATTCGGACTTCCTGACATGTCGGGCGTCGGCATCAGTTTCGGTGCTGACAGAATCTATGATGTGCTGAAGGGCCTGGACAAGTTCCCTGAATCTCTTGCTTCCAGCACGACGCTGCTGTTCGCCTGCATGGGAACTGAGGAACTGCGCTACGTCCTCCCGGTCGCTGCGGCATTACGCTCGGAAGGCATTTCTGTGGAAGTCTATCCGGAAGCCTCCAAACTTAAGAAGCAGTTCGACTACGCCGAGAAGAAGTCCATCCCGTTCCTCTCCATCAACGGTGGCAATGAGGCCGAGGCCGGCACCATCCAGCTCAAGAACCTCACCACCGGCGAACAGAAATCTTTCGCCAAAACCGACATAGCCGGAATGAAGGAGTTTATGAATATATAGTTTGTCAAGCGGAAGTCCCCTTCTGAAATTTTGGTAACGGGCAAAATTTCAGAAGGGGACTTCCGCTTGATTATTGCAGATTCAAGAATGTCATCCGCATAGATTATTCTGCTTTTATATGTTTTGAAAATAATTTTGCATTTCAGAAAAATATTCCTACCTTTGTAGTCCAACATCGCGGGGTAGAGCAGTTGGTAGCTCGTCGGGCTCATAACCCGGAGGCCG
>CAZXVE010000020.1:0-14797 GCA_964644125.1 uncultured Muribaculaceae bacterium | reverse complement strand
TGGTACAGGGCAACGGAGTGAGCATCAACAAGGACAAGGTCGCCGATGTCAACTACGAGATTTCCGAGAAGGACATCGTGGACGGCAAGTACATCCTCGCTCAGAAAGGCAAGAAGAACTACTTCATAATCAACGTTCTGTAGTATGGAGAAACCAGCAAGCACAAGACAGCTCAAAGTGGCGAGGGAGATCCAGAAGGATCTTGCCGAGATCATCCGGGGCAAAGGGATGGCCGCTTTCGGAGGTGCCATGGTGACCGTGAGCGAGGTCAGGGTGAGTCCGGACCTGTCGGTTGCCAAGACCTACGTGAGCATATTCCCTTCCGCCAAGGCTGAGGAGGTGATGAACCTTCTGAACGAGAACATCAAGGTTCTGCGTGGAGAGCTCGGCCACAAGGTGGCCAAACAGCTGCGCATCGTGCCGGAAATAGTCTTCTACCTTGACTCCACGCTGGACTACGCCGAGCACATCGACGAGCTTCTGAAGAAATAGCCTTAAGCCGTGATTCCGCGGCACGGCCACCAATTCTCCAATCCACACAATAGGGTTGCGGATTTAAAGGAAATTGAATATCTTTGCGGACGGAATTGAGGTATGGTGTAATGGTAGCACTACAGATTTTGGTTCTGCCAGTTCAGGTTCGAATCCTGATATCTCAACGAAACAGCCCGGCCCGGGAGTCGTCTGACTTCCGGGCCGGGCATTTGAATATTCATAAAAAACCTTCTACCTGCGGTCGCCTGTGATGAAGGAGAGGTAGTAGAGAAGGGTCGCGAGGGAGCCGACAGCGGCGACGACATAGGTGTAGGCCGCCCATTTGAGGGCGTCGATGGCCATCGGCTTCGTCTCGTAGTTCGTGATGCCGGCGTTCTCAAGCCAGTTCACGGCGCGGTGGCTGGCGTTGATCTCCACAGGAAGGGTCACGAAACTGAACAAGGTCGTGAAACCGAACAGCACAACACCAAGGACCAGCACCGGATAGCTGTTGAACATCGACACAAGCAGCACGCCGGCCAGAAGGACCCACTGCACCACCTTGCTGGAGAAACTGACGACAGGCACCAAAGCGGTACGCAGCTTCAGAGGAGCGTAGCCGTTGGCGTGCTGGACGACGTGGCCGCATTCGTGGGCGGCCACAGCCGCGGCCGCCACGCTGCTGCTGTTGTAGACTCCCTCACTGAGGTTGACGGTCTTTGTCTGAGGGTTGTAATGGTCGGTGAGTTTCCCCGGGATGCAGGTCACCTGCACGTCTGAGATGCCGTTCTCCGCAAGCATCTTGCGCGCGATCTCCGCTCCCGTCATCCTGTTGTTCGTCGGGACTTTGGAGTATTTCTCGAATCTGCTCGAAAGCATGTTCTGGACGATCATGCTCAGGATCATCACCACGATCATCAGAATCCAGATAAGGCCACTGCTCATAACTTAATGTGTTTTAATGTTCAACATAGACGCAGGACGGAACCGTGCCGGCTGCCCTGCGGCGGAAGTCACAATCAACTTACGCACCAAAGGTCAAATATAGAGATTTTGACTGCGACTTTGGCAGAAATTCAGTAATTTTGTCAGAATTTTACGGTGAGCATGTCACCTGATACCATGTAATGCGCAGTTATGTCAAATGCTATTACAGATTTCTCAAGACTGGAGCTCAACCTCCAGAACTGTCTTGGCAACTATCGTTACTTCCGTTCCAAGCTGAAACGGTCGACTAAGTTGCTGGTACTTGTCAAGGCAAACGCCTACGGCCACGGATCGGTGGAATTCGCATCAATGATGCAGAACGCCGGTGCAGATTACCTTGCCGTAGCCCTACCCGTCGAAGGGATTGAACTAAGACGCTCCGGAATCAGTCTTCCGATCCTCGTGCTGACAGCCGGAACGGACTTCTTCGAAGAAATCATAGACAATCATCTGGAACCTGGGATTCCGAATCTCTATACCCTGAAAGCTTTGGTCGAAGTCCTCAGGAACCGCGGAGCAAAAGACTTCCCTGTTCACATAAAACTCGACACAGGTATGCACCGGCTCGGGTTCATGACGAGTGAACTGGAAGAACTTCTGGATTTTCTCAAAACCTGCCCCGAGGTCAAGGTCAAATCAATCTACTCGCACCTTGCAGTCGCCGAAGACCCTGCAATGGATGAGTTCACGCTGAATCAGATCAGCATGTTCGAGACCAATGCCGCCCGCATAGACGAATCACTCGGCTACCACCCGATGTGGCACATACTCAACTCCGCGGGTATCGAGCGGTTCACCTCTTTCCAGCACGACATGGTCCGCCTTGGTGTAGGAATATACGGAATCAGCGCATTGCCGGAAGTTCACCTTAATCCGGTAGCTTCGCTGAAAGTCAAGATTCTGCAGATAAAAGACCTGAAACCCGGCGACGGGGCCATCGGCTACGGCCAGCACGGCAAGATCGCTCCGGGAGGCACACGCATTGCCACCATTCCGGTAGGCTACGCAGACGGCATCGACAGACATCTTGGATGCGGCCATGCCAGCTTTTCCCTTAACGGTCACAGAGTACCGACAATAGGCAACATCTGCATGGACATGTGCATGATAGACGTGACAGGTGTACCCGCCCAGGTCGGCGACACGGTGACCATCTTCGGAGAAGACCCGACGGTCAGCGAACTCGCCTCCATTCTGGGAACGATCCCTTATGAGATAATGACATCAGTTCCACGCCGCATTGAGCGCATCATCGTACGGAAATAACGGTCCCTGACATTCACTTACCAAGCCGGTCCCCGGGAGAAGACATCCTGCACCGGAATTCAGAACAGTGTCGGATGGCTGTCATCCAACTGATCCAGAATTCTTTCCATTGCAGCTTCACGGAATATGCTGGAACGTTCCTTGATCCCGAAACGTGCGCAATATTCGTTAACGGCATCCAGTTCCTTGTCGTTCAAGTAGATGACCTGACGATGAATGCGTCTCAATGAAGCCTTGCGCTTTTTGAGATATTCCGGATCCGGAGTAGAAGAACTCTGTTTTTTCTTAGCCAAAGCCGTCGATTGAAAAGAATTATGGATAAAACCGGAAGATATTCTCTGCCTTAACAATAGCCTGAACTCTTCCAACATGCAAAAGTAATCATTTTTACCATTACGGACAAACTGAAGGAGAACTGCAAAAGGGGCTGACCGGAAAAAACATTTCCAGCCAACCCCTTCAAAGGAAACGAACAGGAAGAACTACCTGTAAACGCAAACCTTCTCGCTGTCGTTGCTCGAATCAGTGTAGGCAATGTAGCCTACGCCGGAAGTCGTGAAAGCGATGTTGATGTCCGAAAATCCTTTTGTGGCAGTTTCAACCACAACCTCATCGGCCCACTGCTTGGTGTCAGAGTCCAACCAGGACAGTTTGACTGTAGCGTTGGAGGCATCGTAGTAAAGCAGATAAGGAGTTCCGTCAGGAGCAACCGCAATCTTGGCCTCATCACTCCTGTTTGCATGAACATATGGATAGTAGTCACCGCCGACATAAGCCCAGTCCTTAGCCTCAGGAGAGTACTTTTCCACCATGAAACGGTATTCTCCCTTGTTCTTGGAATCATCTGCTGTCAAGACATAGACCGTTCCATCCTCACAGGCAGCTATGTCATAAACGAAAAGGCCGGTCTGAGTGGCTCCGTCCACGAGGTAATTCGTACGCAACGCTTCCCAGGTTCCATTCTCGTACTTGAGGACATCATAATGATACGAATTTCCCCTGCGGATCACAAGGGCATAGGCAGCATTGCCGGCTTTGCAGGATGCTGCGCACGCCATTGTGGTAAGGTCCAGCACAGTGCCGCTGTTCCATGTTCCGTCATAAGTGGAAGCGACAAAATAGTTCCTTTTGAAAGATCCTGTGTTGGAATTGCATTTCTGGACGAGAACCAGATTTTTGCCCGAAATGGCCGACAGTCTGATGTCCTGTGCAACGAAGCTGTTGGCGGTTTCAGATCCTACTGATGACCATGTGCCGCCATCATACGTCATAACCTTGGCACTCTTCGGGCTGGCCTCATTGTCAGCATAGGCAACATACAGCTTCGACTCGGAATCTATATCAAAATCAAAGTGAGTTGTTGCAACCTTGTTGGTAAATCCCGCACTGCCGACAACATTCCAGGCTCCATTAGCGAAATTGACGACAGTCAGCTTTTCGGCGGTAGTTGCTCCATCGGAAGAAGAAGCCTGACTGAAAGCAAGATACGGAGTCTTGTCGTTTGGATCAACCTTAAGGACAGCTTTGTAGACCGGCAGATCGGAATAGGTGGCAAGAGCCTCGATCTTTCCGTTCACATTCTTGATTGACACGGAATAAAGGGCGCTCTTGCTGCCATCGCTGTTGGTGACGATGTAGTCAACAGGATTCGTGAAGTCATTGACTGTCTCACCGCTTGCCTGTACAGCATCGCCAACGGTGACAACGTTGGTCGGGGCGGTTGTGAAGGTAGCCACAAGTCTGGTCTTGTCAGCAGTCTTGATCATAGGAACGGAGATTGCGTCACCTGCGATTTCGCCGTCAATGTCCTCACCGATAGCCTCGGGATTGTTCACAAGTTCGAACTTGAAGGATGTCAGTTTCGGATCCGAATCAGGATTCAAAGTAACCTTGACAGTGTAGACAAGGCTTGCCTTGAGATCCTCATCCTCCACCTTAAGGGAAACAGGAGATGAATAGTCCAGAGAGGTCTGCCCGGAAACGAGAGCTGCTCCTCCAACTGTCACGACATTGCCTTCATTGGTGGTGAAACGGGCCACAAGACCGTCAAGGTCAGTTGTAGGAGGAACCCCTACGGTGATTTCAGTTCCGGAAACAGTACCTGCACAGTCAGCGTCAAGGCGGCCGGAATTGTCAGAAACAAAGAAGCCGAAGCTCTTCACGAGCGGTTCCGGAGTCTCCGGTTCCTTGTTGCAGGACACGAGTGCAGCCAGCGCAACCAGTGCGGCGGCACACAGGAATTTTGGTGTTCTCATAACGATAAAAGTTTATTGATTAATTGTAAAGATTTTTCTTGGTGATAACCAGTTTGCTGAACTTGGCGTCAGGGCCCGGCATTCCGAGGTTGAATCCCTCCGTGCCACCTGTCAAGGCAATGGTCAAGGTGTTGTCGGCGGAATCATCCAGCGCATGCTCCTTCCAACGGATTCTGACCGGCATACGGTAGATTCCAGGAAGAAATGTCAGAGAAGATCCCTGGGTGACAACTACATAGTCAACACCTTCCTTCAACCCGGATCCAGGAGTGACGGAAAACTCCACGACGGGATTATCCTCCCGCATCACGGAACTCATCGTCACGTAATAGGTGTTGACATTCTCGACATCAGACCCCACCACCGCGGCCGAGGCCCCATCCTGGGTAGCTATGCAGAAGAAAGGCGTGTCGTACAGAGGAAGATCCTTGGTGCAGGAGAATGCGGCCAAGACTGGCAGCAGAACCAGCAGTATATTTTTTTTCATATTCATTGTCAATTGTTTGAAGGATTTTGTTCCATCTCTGGATTGGACTCCATTTCGAGGTAAGGAATCGGGAGAACAAAACGGTAGTCGGGATATTTCAAGAACAGGGTGGAAGCGGTCGAATTGCGGGAACGGCTAAGGTTCTCGTGACGGCGCGTTATGTCAAAAAGACGGTGCCCCTCAAAACAAAGTTCTTTCATTCTCTCATTCTGGATGGCCTGTTCCAAAGAGGATACGTCAATCTCAACTTCCGAGGGATTCACTCCAAGAGCCCTTGCCTCCAATGCTTTCACATCATCTGTTGCTGCTGCAATGTTTCCAAGTTCGAAATTAGCCTCCGCATTGATCAGATACATTTCCGAGGATCTCAGAACAAACGGATCGAAATGTCTGTCCAACTCATCGGCGGCTTCATCCGTACAATAGAATTTCATGCAGACATTGTCGTAATCCACCATCTTGCCCGTCTGACTGTTGCAGGCACTGTGCTTGAAAAGGGTCAGGCGCACATCGCGGTCATCGGTAAAGAGTTCCATCAATTTTCCGGAAGGAGTCGCGGAAGGACTTTCGAAGTAGTACAATGAGCGGATGTAGTTGCTCTGGTCGTAGCCGTTGAGTCTGAAAATGGACTCGCCTCCTCTTGTGGCAACGTTCACGAACATGTTCCTGTAGTTCTCACGCGGCGTCAGGGGGAAAGCCTTCATGACCTCGGAAGACAGGGATGCTGCGCGGGAATATTCATGCATGTAGAGGTACACCCTTGCCAGAAGAGCATTGCATGCAGCAGGAGATGCCGAATATTCACTGAAGGAAAAGTCGGACGTGAATGTGGAGAGAGCCTTTTCCAGATCAGCAATGATCCGGGAATATACTTCCTTGACTGAGGCACGTTTCATCTTGTCCGTCACGACGGGAATGCTCGTCATTACAGGGATTCCAACATGCGAAGCGTCAGGGGTGTATGTGTAGTTCTGAGCATAGGTGCAACATATGTTGAAATGCACAAGTGCTCTGAGAAAATAAGCCTGAGCAAGAATATTGTCGATTACGGACGAGCTTGACGGATATTTTTCCTTCAGGTCCGGAGCATAGGCAATTATGTAGTTCACATTCTGGATAACCGTGTAGCCCAGCTTCCAGATGTAGCCCACCGCAGTTGTCTCCTCCATGTAGGTGGAAGTGAAATTGTACTGGTTCTCCCAGGACGCCTCTCCGGAGGAGAGATCCACAAGGTCGCCGGCAACCTCCGGATAGGCCAGCATCTCCCTGTCATAGAACGAATACAGCAGGTGGTAGCACCCGTTCAGGGCCGGCTGGAGCGCGGAAACCTCAGAAAAGTAAGTGTCAATGTCATTCTTGCCGACATTTTCAACCTCAAGGAAATGGCATGAGACTGAAAGCATGGCTGCAGCGGCCAGCATAATCATTTTTGAATATCTTGTCTTCATCATGGCACAATCATCAGAAAGAAATGTTGAGACCTAGAGTTACGGTCCTTGTCACCGGATAGCCGTTGCTCAGCGTCTTGTAGGAATTGTACTTACGGCTCTGTCCCGGAGTGAACAGATAGAGATTGTCGCAGATAAGCGAAGCTGTCGCACCCTCGACGTTCAACCTGGACGTCACTGCCTTGGGCAGTCTGTAGGATAGAGTGAGACTGCTTAGGTTGAAGTTGGTCTTGCTGTAAAGGTACCTTGTGGAAGTCATCGTGGACTTAGTAGATTTCTGCGAAGCGATAGGGTACCTTGAAGCGACACCGGGAGTGGTCCAGCGGTAGTAATAGATCTCGACGGCCTGGTTGGATGAAGTGATGTCATAGCCATCCTGAAGGAATCTCGTCGCATAGGACGGGTACTGATAACCTCCCAGCATGTAGTTGATCTGGAAGGAGAGAGTCCAGTTCCGGTAGCTTAAGTTGTTGATCAGTCCCCCATAGCCGAATGGAGTAGCACTCTTGTAAGCGACACGATTGTCGTAGGAATATGTCTTCGTAAGGTTTCCGTCCGCATCGTACCACATCGGCATTCCGTCAGACGGATCGACTCCGGCCCACCGCACAAGATACCATGTGCTTGAATCATAACCTTCTTTCCACACTCTGTTGGTGAATCCGGTCTGGATACCGTTGTACAGTTCGAGGATCCTGTTGGAGTTGTGCGAAAAATTCAGCGTCGTGTTCCATTCGAAATTCTTGCGTGCAATGTTGTGACTGGTAAGATTGATTTCGAATCCGGTGTTGCGGATGCGGCCGACGTTGGCGTAGATTCTGTCATCCGAGATTGTCCTTGAAACGTAGATCCTGCTGAGCAAATCCCGGGTGACATTGTTGTAGAACTCTATCTCAAGGTCAATTGCTTTTCCGACGCTCGCGTCAAGGCCCAGGTTTATCATCCTGGTGGTCTCCCAGGAAAGTCCGGGATTCGGAACTGTGGAAAGTACGGCTCCCGTGGATCCGATGTAGGAATAGGAATCACCGTAGGAATAGGATCCGGAGGCCACGGATGTGTCAATCCTGGAGTTGCCCGAAGTTCCGTAAGTGGCTTTCAACTTCAAGGTTTCAAGCCACGGTATGTCGTAAAAAGCCTCCTTGTGGATGTTCCATGATGCACCGACTGACCAGAACTGGGCCCACCTTTTGTGCTTTCCGAAGGACGAATTGCCGTCGCGTCTGAAATTAGCGGACAGGTAGTAGCGGGAGTCATAGGAATATGTTCCCCTGGCAAAATAGGACATGGTTCTTGACTCCGATGATGAGCTGCCCCCGTCTCGGCTGTCCTTTTCCGCAAAGTTGACCTCCTTGATGTGGTCATTCATGAAACCAGACCCGTACGCATACGCTGAACTGTAGCCGGAATGATGGAGTTCAAGTCCGGCGTACAGACCGGTCTTGTGCTTGCCGAAGGATCTGGACCAGTCCAGTTTGTCGGTATTGGTCCAGTTGGTGTAGGTGGCATCCTCCCTTCTGGACTTTCCAACCGGTTCACCGTCTGTCATCCCGTTCAAAGTCTGGCGGGAATAGTAGATCTTTCCGTTCGTGTGCTGATACTCGACGCCGAACACGCTGGAGAACTTCAGACCGTCCACTATGGTCCAGTCCAGCTTGAAGTTGCCGATGGTCTTCAGAGAGTTCTGCAGATTGTCATTGTACTCCCTGTCCGGCAGCTTGTTGTCAAGGAATTTCTTCATCACGAACTCTTTGTTCGTGTCGCTCCAGACCTTGTTGTAGAGCCTGTAGGTCTTACCGTCCTCAAGATATGGAGAAAAGATCGGCAACGTCTCAAGATACTCATGTCCAAGGGAGAACAGATCATTGCTGTTGTAGGTAGCGGTCAGAGACATTCCGAAGTTCAGACGGTCCGTGAAACTGTAGTCCTGATTCATTCTCAAGTAGAAACGCTGGGAATCGTCAGATTTGACTGTATTTTCATTGCGGTAGTACGATCCTGACACATAGGTTTTTGACTTCTTCGATCCGGTGGACAGGGAAAGTGAAGCGTAAAGCGTGGAACCAAGCCCTATATATTCATCAAACCAATCTGTCGAAGTCGTGCTGTAGGAGTTGTAGTCGTTGTCCTGGTAGGGGAAATCGGAGATGCTGTTGCCGCCGTTGACCCAAGCCTCTTTCGCCACTTCAAGGTATTGGGAAGCGTTCATCACCTTGACCATCGTGCTCTTGTCAGGAGCGGACACGCCATAGTTCACGGTAGCGGAAACCTTAAGCGGAAGATTTCCCGCCACTCCCCTCTTGGTCGTTACGAGTATGACTCCGTTGGCTCCGTTGGCGCCATAAATCGTGGTCTGATCCGCATCCTTCAGGACAGTGATGCTCTCAATGTCATTAGGATCAATGAAAGACAACGGTGTGATCGTGGATGAGACACCCGGCATCTGATTGGTCTTGTTGCCGGTGTAGGTCGGGACTCCGTCTATGATCCACAACGGTTCATTGGAAGCCGACAGAGACGCATCTCCCCTGACCCTGACATTCATCCTGCTTCTCGTCGAACCTGCATAGTCAGCGTTGTTCTCGACAAGAAGACCGGGAACAAGTCCGTTCAGGATGTTGTCAATCCTTGCCTTGGGCTTGTCCTTGAGAGCATCGGCATTGATCTGGAAGGCGCTTCCGATCATGTCCTCCTTCTTCTGCTTGACTCCATAGGCTCCGATGATGACGGCCTCCTCCAGACTCGAATCATCTGAAAGCTGAACATTCAACGTCTTGGGCCCGGAGACCTGGAACTCCTTCGTTGTCATTCCAAGAAACTGGAACACCAGCGTGTAGCTCTTGCCATCCGCTGGAGCTGCAATCTCATAATGCCCGTCCAGATCCGTATTGACTCCTTGCTTTGAGTTCTTCACATAGACAAAAGCTCCGACCAAAGGTTCACCGTCAACTGACGTGACTGTTCCTTTCACAACTCTGTCCTGACGGTTCTGTGTCTGAGCCAGGGCAGTGTCCTCGCTGACGGCATGAAAACCCATGACGGAAGCAACAAGCAAAAGCGCGAAAAAACTATCAATCAATCTTTTATTCATAATCAACCATAAAGAGCGTTAAAGGTAAAAATAATTTTTCAATATGCAGTTTTTACCCTAAAACGGTTGATTCCACGGCACCGGCTTATTCTTTGACGAACATCGAACTTATCTGCTCACATTTTCATAGAAGATTCTGAACTTTCAGCAAAAAGTGATACCTTTGCAGGCACACGAAAATATTCATGGACCAAATGAACAACAGAGTACTGATTTTCTCCGCCCCGTCGGGATCCGGCAAGAGCACAATTGTAAATCACATTCTCGGAATATACAAGGATGAGATGGAGTTCTCGATATCCGCCACATCAAGGGCACCGCGCGGCACCGAGCAGGACGGCAAGGAGTACCATTTCGTCACCCCTGATAAGTTCCGCGAGCTGATTGCCAGCGACTCATTCGTTGAGTATGAAGAGGTTTATGAGGATCATTTCTACGGCACACTCAAGTCTGAAGTGGAAAGGATCTGGGCAGCCGGACATGCCATCATCTTCGACGTCGATGTCAAGGGAGGAGTGAATCTCAAGAAATATTTCGGTGACAAGGCCCTTTCCATTTTTGTCAAGGCACCGTCCGTTGAAGTGCTCAGGGAAAGATTGGTCAAAAGGGGAACCGATTCTCCGGAAGCCATCGAGGAGCGGGTGGCAAAGGCCGCCGAAGAAATGACCTATGCACCGGAATTCGACTTTGTGCTTGTCAACAACGACTTAAAGACCGCTTTCGAAGAGTGCGAGAAAGTCGTCGAGGACTTTCTTGACGACGGCAAACTGAACTACTCAACAGTCATCTAGCATATAGCGAATCCGTGAAGATAGCCGTTTACTCAGGATCGTTCAATCCGCTGCACATCGGCCACCAGGCAATCATGGAGTACCTGACAAAGGAGCATGAATATGACTGGGTTTATCTCGTAGTGTCTCCCAAGAACCCTCTCAAGGATTCCATCAGCGCCGAAAGCGGTGAGGAACGCTACAAGGCTGCGGTGGCCGCGGTGAAGCGCCATCCGAACCTGCATGTATGGGTGGACGACATCGAACTCAAGATGGATCCGCCGCACTACACGATCAAGACGCTCGACGCCCTGAAACAGCGTGAACCGGACAACGATTTCACCCTCGTAATAGGCGCGGACAACCTTCAGGACATCCATCGCTGGCGGGATTTCCAGAGGATTCTTTCCGAGTACGGAGTGGCCGTGTACCCACGCAAAGGATTCGACATCAATAGCATAAAAAGGCATCTCTCAGAAGAGTGCAAGCACTTCCCGACCCCTTATGTACTTGATTCCGAAGAACTCACATCTCAAGGCATGATGAGTCTGGAAGAGACACTCCAGCGCTCCTACAACATAAAAATCATCGAGGCACCTGTTGTCGACATCTCCTCCACGGAGATTCGGGAAGGCTTTCTTGCCGGCAAGGACATGTCGGAATTCCTGATGTAGAATCAGGCGGATTTTCAGCACCCGCCAGAAAAAGCCTTCAATCAGATTAAGCCTCTGAATCATCCCCAGCCGGTCTCATGTCAGGAAGAGTAGCGGAGACGAAGTGAGTTTGCCACAACACAGACGGAACTCATGGCCATGCAGGCGGCCGCGACCATAGGGTTCAGGAGGAAGCCGTTGACAGGATAAAGGACTCCGGCAGCGACCGGCACAGCAAGAACATTGTAGAAAAAAGCCCAGAATAGATTCTGGCTTACGACTCTGACGGTACGCCGGGAAAGTTCAATCATCTCCGGAAGTTTCATCAGATCCGAAGAGACAACCGTTACCATTGCCGTGTTGATGGCGATGTCACTTCCCTGCCCCATTGCCACACTTAGATCCGCCTGCGCCAATGCTGCGCTGTCATTGATTCCATCACCGACCATTGCGACCCGATGTCCTTTCTCCTGAAGGCGCTTCACGAACAAGGCCTTGTCACCGGGCAGCAATCCTGCCTCAACATGGCCGATGCCAACCTTGGAGGCGACTTTGCGGGCGGAAATCTCATTGTCCCCCGTAAGCATCACGGTTTCCACTCCAAGTCCACTCAGTTCAGCCACGGCTTTTGCAGAAGAATCCTTGACTTCATCCGAGATGGCCATTTCGGAAAGAGTCCGTCCGTTCTCCGTAAAGACAATCACCGTACAGCCTTCCTCTTCCCAACCGCCGGCCTCAGGAGAAAAAGTCACAGGTTTGCCGGCAAAATATTCATTGCCACCGGTTTTCGCTTTGATTCCGGCACCGGGAACAGCTTCGAAAAAGTCCAGATCAGAAGCTTGGACAGCCATGTCAGATGAATGGATTTGAGCGATGACGGCAGCGGCGAGAGGATGCTCCGAGCGAAGTTCCATAGCCAGCAATATTCCCGCACCGTGACGGTCGGTCCATCTTTCCGCAACAACCTTCGGATGGCCTTCAGTAATCGTTCCTGTCTTGTCAAGTACCACCGTATCAATCTTTTCCGCGACATTGAGCGAATCAGCATCCTTGATTAGAATCCCCCTCTCGGCTCCATTGCCGATGCCCACGGTAAGAGCAGTCGGGGTGGCAAGTCCGAGTGAGCACGGACACGCAATCACAAGCACAGTAACCATCGCCATAAGACCTCTGGCCACACCATCTGCAGGATCCAGCAGAATCCAGCAGATCAATGTAATGACGGAAACCGCGATGATCACAGGCACAAAGACGGCAGCGACCTTGTCAACAGTTTCCTGAACCTTCGCCTTGCTTCCTTGAGCATCCTTCACCATTCTGATGATTGAAGACAGCATTGTGTCCTTCCCGACTTTCTCCACCTTGATGTCAAAGGATCCTTTCTGGTTGATTGTCCCGGCGAACACCTTGTCTCCCTTGATTTTACTGGCAGGCACAGGCTCCCCTGTCAGCATCGATTCATCCACAAAGGAATTTCCGGAAAGAACGGTTCCGTCAACCGGAATCCTGTCTCCCGGCCGGACCGTCAGCACATCTCCGGGACTGGCTGCCACAGACTTTGGCTGAAGTCCGGCAAGTCCACGGATCGAGGCAGTCGTGCTACGTTTGGCTCTCTCTTCCAGAACCCTGCCCAGAAGGATGAATGTGACAATCATGGCGGATGACTCGAAGTACAGATGAGGAGCAAGTCCCCTTGATGTCCACACTTGCGGGAACACAAGATTGAAAAGACTGAAAAAGTACGAGATCAAAGTGGAAAGTGCGACCAAAGTATCCATCCCGACACTCTTGTGGCGAGCCTGCTTCCAGGCCGCAGCAATGAACCGTCTTCCGCACCAGAAAAGCACAGGAGTCGTCAAAGCCCAAAGAACATACCCCTTGCATGGGAAATCATTGAACCCCATTCCCAGGAGCATTGTCAGAATGGACAGGAATATGGCCATGTACATGTCTGACTTCAAACTTCGGTAGTATTCCTCCCGAAGCCGGTCCGCTTCACTCTCGACTTCTTCGTCAGATTCTTCATCAACTGCAACTGTCAGATCATAGCCGGCATCCTGTACAGCTTTTCTGATGTCGGCGGCAGTGATTGCTTCAGAATCATATGACACCTGAGCGGAATTCGATGCAAGACTGACATTGCATTCCGTCACGCCATCCAGGTTCCGTATGGCGGATTGAACCCGCGCCACACATGCTGCGCATCCCATACCCTGTACAGGGAAGTTTTTCCTAACAATGTTCGACATAATTCCAACTCAACTTTCGCAAGTAACAAAATTCCTATGAAAAACACTATATCACACGTTCGAAGAGCATCGTCCGTGAATATCAGTTCGCGTTTCAGCAGACCGTCATCCGTCAACGGTTCGCATCGGCGGCCCTATGGCACGACTGACCGTCAAAAGTAATGAAAAAAAGGCATTAATTTACTATTTTTGCCATCATGAAACTTGAACCGGCCGGGCCCACCCAACCATTCAGGCGACCGGCATTGCCGGAACGAAAGAAATAGAACAATGCAGAGCGATGTCCAATACGAAGAAATGAAGTGGTTCGCGATGCGCGTGACCTACCATCGTGAGCTGGAAGCCAAAAGGCTTCTGGACGAGAAGGGCGTGGAGAATTTCATCCCCATGAAATACGAGAAATCCGCCAGAACCGGCAAGAAACGTCTCGTTCCCGTGATCCACAACATAATCTTCGTGCATACGACCGCACCAAGAATCCAGGAACTGAAGAATCCCTCCTGCATCCCGATTCTTCAATACATGATGGACAATAGACTCGGTAAAAAGATTACCGTCCCTGAAAATCAGATGAAGCAGTTCATTGCTGTCACAGGCACTTACGATGAATCACTGCGTTTCTTCGGACCTTCCGAGATTCATTTCACAAAAGCCCAGAAAGTCCGGATCACCGGCGGGACATTCGAAGGTTGCGAAGGTGTGTTCGTCAAGGTGCAAGGCTCGAGATCAAAAAAGGTTGTCATAGAGATCCAAGGCGTTGTCGCAGTAGCTTTGGTTTCAGTCCACCCCGAACTTGTCGTCCCGATCGGGGAATAATTCCGACATGGTCGGCATAACGTACGTAATTTTCCGCAATTATACCTGACATAAAGGTCCAATAATTTGTCATTCAGGATAAATTTATCTAAATTTGTATTTGTTGTGGAGTAGATGTCGTCATTGCGGATTTCTTTTCCTCCGAACGATTGCCATTTCGCCACAAACTTTTCCAGGACCTTGACACTCAGCCTATTGCAACGAGTGCCAAACCCCAGGTTATTCTCATGAAACAAAACACGACAAATCATATGATCATAGCGATAGATTTTGACGGGACGGTGGTGGAACACAGGTACCCGAA
>CAZXVE010000019.1:0-15195 GCA_964644125.1 uncultured Muribaculaceae bacterium | reverse complement strand
GGGCAAGCGCCTTCTGGAGAGGATTCCTCCTCAGGTCGAGGTAGCGGTACTTCGCACGGAGGTCTTCTCCGCCGTCGCTCTCGTCCTCGATAGTGAAAGGAGGTGTGTTGGACTTGTTGAGAATATTGATGGACTCGAGCTTGATCTCGATTTCGCCGGTGTCCATCTTTGGATTCTTGCTCTGACGCTCGACAACCTCGCCGATGGCCTGGATGACATATTCACGGCCCAGAGAGGTCGCGGTAGCCACCAGAGAAGCGTCGGCATCGGCCTCAACCACAAGCTGGGTGATGCCGTAGCGGTCGCGCAAGTCGATGAAAGTCATACCTCCGAGCTTTCTGGAGCGCTGCACCCAACCGGCGAGCGTCACCTTCTGCCCGACATTTCCTATGCGGAGTTCCCCGCACGTGTGAGTTCTGTACATATTGATGTATTTTGAATATTCCTTCTCAGCGGACGGCAGAAGTCATCACCCGCAAGTCCGCGACTTGCAAAGTTAGCAATTTATCCCCAAGATTGATTGAATATGCTTGATTTTTCAGGCAGTTGTTTACTCCCGGCAATCATCAGCCGCCCCCTTCTCACGACGGCGACGGAAAAGGCTGGGATTGATGCCGTCACTTGGTGCGTGGCGTGTGACGGACGCAGATAAGGCTGAATGTGATGCCGTCATGGGATAAAAGGGGCGTGACTGTGACAAAATCCCTTGAAAATGCAGCAGTCAGAGACTGTCAGGGCATATTAAAAAATCGCCCCGGCTCAGAAGACTGGGCCGGAGCGATATGGAAGAAAATAAAAGTCCTATTGCTGCTTAAAGGATGGATAAACCACACTCAGAATCGTACTCTTCTTGTTGGAAGCGGTGAGCGTGTTACCTTCACCGACATTGAAGGCGTAGAGAGAGAAGCCCAATGAAGTGCGCGCCGAATTGAACATCGGTGCCGAATCGTAGAGATCCAGACTATACTTGCCTGCATTGTAGGTGTAAGTGAAATAAATGTTGTAGGCGGAGAGTGTGGAGACCGAGTAGTACGTACCTGAAAAGTCGCTCGTTGCGTAAGAGACCAGCGCATACTCCCAGAGATTCTCACCATAAGGGCCACAGTAGGCTCCGTTCTCAATGACAAGCATCTCTGTTGCCGGATCATACTTGATCGGGATCCTGTTCTGGGAAGAGATTCCGCTGATGTAGTAGAGGTCCGGATCTTCGGCATCACGCTCGAATGTGGCAGAAAGCGTCCTTGGAGTCGACTTGCTGTAATTCGTGTAGAAGTTCAGCTGATACTCTCCGGTGAAGACTCTGTCGAACTTCTGCTTGATGGAGTAGGTGGTAACGATGTCACCGCATTTGACGGTGAAAGTCCCTTCTCTTGAATTGCCGGAATCGTTGGCAGCAACGGCAAGCTTGTAACCTCCGTCAAACTCCGTGACCTTGATCCAGTCCACGTCCGCTGAAGCCTCAACAGAGAAGGAAGACGATCCGGAAACGGTCACCTCCCCACCGGCCATCTCGACAAGGTAGGAAGCGTTCACGAACGAGTACTCCATCCCTCTCTGCTGGGCGGTGATGTAGGATGATTTGCTGCCGCTCGTGAGCGTGATCCTGGATGCACGGCCTTCAAGTGTCTGATTCGGAGCGGCAGTGACTGTGACAACATTGCCGCTGACCGAAACCTGACACCACTCCGATGCGCTGACAGCCTTTACCGATCCCGCGATGTCGGACAACGTGATGGTTCCGACGCCTCCAGGAGCATCGAACAGTATGTCGGACTTGGAGACATTGATGCCGGACTGATCCGACGAATAGGAGATTTCATCCTTCTTGCATCCCGACAGAGCCAGAGCCGCCATAAGGAATATAACTATCTTTTTCATCGCTAATTGACTTTTTCAAGTGTTGAAGGTTTGTACATGATGTGAGTCTTGCCGAAGAATTTGTACTGAACAGGCAGACTGCTGCCAGACTTTCTGGTAGCGGATGTCTGGGTCTCTCCGGAATAGGTGCAGAGCCAGAAGGTGTCAATCGGTCTTGAGTAAATGCCGTTGTCAACCAGATTGTAAACCGGATTGGTCTCGTCAAGGTTCCATTCAGTCATCATTCCGCTACCGCTTGAGAACGAGAGGTAGCCGGAGCCTCCTCCGACCTTGGAAGCGGAGACTGGAGTCATGCCGACATACCTTCCGCCATATTTGGCATATTCACCATCCTTCATGAAGTTCTGAACAGGAAGGCAAAGATTGCCTTTGGCCTTGCTGTAGGTCAGTACCACATCGTACGGAGCATCTTCCGGATGGTAAACTCCGTTCGAATCGTAGCCGCAGACTCCCTTCATGATGTAGGAGACACCGTCACCGGCCGGAACGAGCTCGACAGGGAATGTTCCGGAAGAGAAGGTGAAGTTATACTTCCCGGCATAGGCATCGTAGGATCTGTAGCCTTCAGGATAGACAGCGCTCAGCTCGGTGCCTTTTGCGGAACCGTCAAGGATCGAAATGACTCCGTCTTCCGTTATGGACAAAGTGGAGATCTCAGTTGATCCGACCGTGACCGGACGATAGAATCTGATTCCCTCAGGAATGATTGAATATGCGGTTTCGAATGACTCTGAACCGACAGTGCCGCTGATCTGACGATAGTCGATGTCGATTTCTGCGGAAACTTCAACCCCGGCCACAGTGCCTTTGAAACCGGACATTATGATGTTCTCCTCCTCGGCCGCCACGTTGGCAAGATAAGTGGCGGGATCGTCGTTGAACTTTCGAAGATACATCGTGTTCCCCGTCTTGCATCCGCGGAGTTTCACAAGATCGCTGGAAACTTCGCAGATCACATATTCAACTTCACCCTCATAGGCTTGATAACGGGAGGAATTCGGAGTGTCGAAATAGTGTTTTACGGCATTGTACGTGTCGAAGATGAGTACAGGGCCATCCTCTGCCGTCACATTGTAATAACTTGTGGCAGATTCGCTGCTCAATTCTGAATAAACCGTCACTCTCTGATCCTCCGCAAATTGCATGATGTAAGCATACCCTCCATACTTTTGAGTGGACTCCGGGTATATTTCCATCAGCCACCCTTTTTCCGATGAAACGAGGGTTGTCTTGGCCTTTTCAATCAGATTGGTGACGCGAGTGGAAGAGGATTCATCAAAGAGATCCTCCTGCTCGAAAAGACAGGACTGCGCGGACAGTGCGGTCAGCGCCATTATCGGGATTAACAAAAACTTTCTCATAATTAATCTACATCAATGTTGGTCAGATCAATCTTGCCCGCCTCTACATTCGCCTGGCGGACCTGTACTGTTGCGCGGAGCTTGTCCAGATCGATGCCCCATGACTGGGACATGTAATCCTTGACGAGCTGAAGCTTGGCCTTGATGAGCTGCGAGCCGCTGGCTCCGTAGGAATCAGCCTGCTCATACCATCCGTCCCAGGTTTCCGGAGAATAGCAGAGGTACATGGAAAGCATCTCGGCAAAATCCTCGGTGTAGGAATTCTGCGAATATGCAGAGACAAAGCCCTTCTGCAGATAGCCCTTTCCATCCTCGGTAACCGCGTTCTTGAACTGGTCGCTGGTCCACTCATCCGCCACATAGTCAGACGGAGTCACGAACTGATAGGAAGTCGGCATGTCCTTGGTCTGGTTGAGGATGTGGGTGAACTCGTGATGGATGGTCTTGAAGTAATAGTTGTTCAGCCTTTCTATGTTGTTGACGTATTTGTCAAGATAGTTGACTCCCGTGAGAAGGATCTTTCTTCCTCCTTCAGCCGTACCGAGCACAATGGAACCGTTGTTCTTGTACTCATAGTCACCGATGCAGTAGATCATCTTCGGGAAGTTGGCTCTTGTGAATTCGATTCCGCCGGCAGTGTCATACGCTTCAAGACAAACGTACTTCACAAGATGGGCGAGAATTATCGAGTTATCGTAGTCGGCCGGAACAGTGTAGTAGTTGTAGTCGGACTCGATAGCTTCATAGCGGTATTTGAACAGGATGTTGTAGGTGTCCACATAGTTCTTGTTCAGCCAGAGATCGAACGGAGTGTAATCAACCTTGTCCGCCGTGATGATGGACTCAGGATCCAGTTCATCCTTGTTGCATGAGGAGAAAGCGACCGCGGAAGCCACCGTTATCATCAATATCAATAATTTCTTTTTCATACTTCCAAACTGATTATTTGTTGCGAGGATTAGGAGTCATTCCGGCAGAGATGACCTTTGACGGAAGCTGAATGGCACGACGCGGATCATCCTTTGAAAGAACGTCAATCAGAGTTGCAGGAATTCCCTGGGCATCCATCTGGCGGCGGACAATCTCGATTCCATAACGCTTGACATCGAACCAACGGATGCCCTGAGGCATGGTCTCGATACGGCGCATTGCAAGGACACATTGAAGCATGGTCTCCTGTACGGAGCCTTCAGCATCAATCCCGAACGCCGGATTCAGGTGCTTCTTCAAAGTGGAAATCATGCCGGCATCATCGGAATAGGAATAATCGACCCCATTGTAGAAAGCCTGGATGGACTCGGCCGTGAGGGTCACAGGAGTCTTTATGCAGTTCTCGACCCAAAGGTTCATGTCTTCAAGAGCCTTGTCGTAGTCCTTCATGAGGATGTAGGCTTCCGCTCTGTTGAGAAGACATTCGTCACCGGTGAAGGCAGGATAGACGGAGCGGTTGTACCCGATGCCGGCCACAGGGTCCGTGTACTCGAAGAGATACGGCAACCTCCAGAAGATCACGTACTGACGGTTGGTCCCCGAATATGACTTCATCGGAACATAATAACTTGTTGATCCGCCCCAGATGTTCTCCGCCTTGGCAGTCTCGTTCTCGGCGACATAATTGCCGTGGGCGAATTTCTTGTTGGAGGTGTAAGGGCCGAAAGTCGTACCGAGGACGGCATAGGAGGTCAAAAGAAGAAGGTTGGTGTTCTCTTCAGCGGAAATGTAGGCGTTGCTGGCCGCAGCAAACGAGGTGCTGTTGGCGGAAAGATTGACATAATCCCTGAGCATTGTCTTCGGGGACGAGCCGAGGCACATGTCAGCGTACTTCACGCATTTGTCCCATTTCTCATAGTAGAGATAGAAACGCGCTGCGAACGCATAGGCAGCCTTGGGATTGAAATGGTACTTCGGAACAGAGTAATAGGAATCGCTGATGTCAGGAAGAGCCTCTTCCAGATCCTTTTCGATCTTCTCATAGACTTCCGCAACCGTTCCGCGGGAATATTCCGGAGCAAGGGTTGTTTCAGGTTTCTCCATGTAGGTGATGCCGAGATCCTTGGAACTGGTGGAGCTGTTGTAGTTCAGACTGAACATGTTCACGAGGATGAAATGGCAGTAGGCACGGCACATGAGAGCCTCGGCCTTCTCCTGCTTGAGAGAGGACGTCCACTCCCCTCCGTTTTCCTCGACCAAGGTTTCTATGGCCTGAAGAGCGTGGTTCGCCGAAGAAATGGACTGGTAGAAAGACTCCCAGATGTTCTCCGGAGATTCATTGTTCGATTCCGTTATGTCCTCCCAATGCCAGAGCTGCTCGAAGAACTGTCCGCTCACATTGGTGTTGTTGAACTTGTCGATGTCGTCACATAGCATTTCCGCAACCATGACATAGTCATGATCCGGATAGGCGGAAGTAAGAAGGTTCTGGATCTTCTCTTCGCTGTCAATCTCGGCTCTGTTATCAGGCAGCACGTCAAGGAACTTGTCGCATGATGCGAGAAGAACAGCGAGTGAACTTGTCAAAATAAGAAATATCTTTTTCATACAGCGTTCTGATTATAGTCCAAGTTTGAGAGTGAGAGTAAACTGCTTAGGAACAGGGACGGCGACTCCTCCAGTGTTGAAGAACTCAGGATCCTGACCGTTGAGTTTCTTGTCGGCGTAGATGAGGAAGAGGTTTGTAGCCTGAAGCTTGATGGAGGCATCCTTCACTTTCAGCTTTTCCACGAAGCTCTTTGGAAGGGAATAGGCGATGGAAATCTCCTTCATACGGATGAAATCACCTTTGGCGATACGCTCTGTCGAGTAGTTGTAGGCATTGTAAGCGTAGCTCAAGTGCGAATCGTTGTGATTCTGGTTCTTGCTCGCGATGACAGGAATCGTGGTGATGTTCTCGTCTCCGGAAACCGTCCAGCGGTTCTTGAATTCCCTCGGCATGGAGGTCAGGTCAGAATAGGATTTCTTGAACACAGGATCAAGACGGACCACATTGCCGAAGGAGTAGGTGATGAACACATTGAGCGAAAGTCCTTTGTACTTGAAGACATTTCCAAGGGAGCCGACATCGGTAGGGTCGGCGCTTCCGGAATATTCAAGGAACTTGAGCTTGTCAGGATCTGATGTCTGGAAGTAGATGCCCGTTGTGGTGACATTGCCGTCCTGGTCGAGGAAGGTAGGAAGACCCTCTTCATTCAGACCTCTGAAAGGAATCGAGAATATGGCGCGCACAGGGTAGCCTTCCTGGGCGAAACCGTTACCTGAGACAAGGTCAATTACGCGCTTGGATGTCTCCAGCTTGGTGACTTCGTTGTGGGTGTGGGAATAGATGAAGTTGGTTGTCCAGGAGAAGTCCTTTGTCTTGATGTTGGTGGTGGAGAGTGTGAATTCCGTACCGCTTGACTTCATCGAAGCGATGTTGCCGTACTTACGGACCTCTCCGCCCACACCGGCAGTGTTGGCGATGCCGATCAGGTCATAGTTGTTTCTTGAATACCAGTCAGCCTCGATGTTCACCCTGTTGTTGAAGAGAC
Source organism: uncultured Muribaculaceae bacterium (assembly GCA_964644125.1). Taxonomy (GTDB): domain Bacteria; phylum Bacteroidota; class Bacteroidia; order Bacteroidales; family UBA932; genus Cryptobacteroides. The sequence goes on along the minus strand of CAZXVE010000019.1, from coordinate 8,432 downwards.
CCAGGTCGAGACCTATGTTAAGCTCCCGCTTCTTCTCATAAGTAAGATCGGAATTGGCAAGGGACGAGATGTACAGCTGGCTTTCCTTTACAGAAGTGAATGGACGCCAAGGATTCTCAGACTTGATCACCACGTAGGAGTTGGTGACGCTCGACGGTCCGCGGTCTGCGGTAAGGGAATACGAAGCCTTGAGAGAAAGATGGGATGCAACCGGAATGTTGTCGAACCATTCCTCCTCATGCACATTGTAAGCTCCCGATATGTTCCAGGTCGGAAGCCAGCGTGCGGAGCGGCTCTTTCCAAGCTTGTTGGTACCTTCATAACGGACCGTGCCGTTAAGAGTGTAGCGCCCTTTGTACGAATATGTTCCGTTGACGAAGAAGGCGGAACTCCGCTCATGGCGGTTGCTGAGGGTGTAGTAGTCAGCATTGTCTTCCGCACCTTTCTTGAAGACCTGGTAGGCATAGCTCGGAATCTCTCCCATCTGGTACTGCATGCCCCATCCCCTGAACCACGTCGCATGACGGTCAACGCTGTTCGCTTCCATACCACCGTAGACATTGACGATATGATTGAGAGCAAAAGTGTTGCTGTAGTTGCCGGTGGCTCGGAAATCCCATCCGGTCATGGTGTTGTCCTGACGTTCATAGATACCGCCCTCAGGGAGAACTGAGATAGGGAGGGCATAGATGTCATCCGGATCAGTGTAGAGGAAAGGATTGTTTTTCCTGATCGTGGAAGTGCCCATCGCCCTGTACGCCATTGCCTGGTTGGATTCATCCAGAATGTAGTGTTCGGTCGATGTGGAGGTGTGTTTCACGGCTCCCAGAGCCTTGAGTTCAAGATGTGTGAAAGGCTTGTAAGTAAGTTCGCCGTGAAGGCGGAAATCAGACACCTTAAGATCAATGTAGTTGTTGTTCAGCTCATTGAAAATGTTGAAATCCGCATAATTCCTTGTGTAAGTCTCATTGGGATCGAGGGTTCTCGACGTGTTCAGGGCGTAGGAATACGGGTTGATGTCGAAATCACGCTTCACCTCACCAGAGACCGCATCGATGTCGGAAGAAAGAGTTCCCGGCGCTCTCTGCTTGCGGTAGGAGGCATTGGACACCATGGCGAGAGACAGTTTGTCGCTGATGTTGTAGGTAGTGTTCAGATTTGCGGTGAAACGTGACACTCCGCTCTGGAGTGTCCATCCGCGGTCGTCCATAGCACTGAGAGACGCATAGTAATGAGCCTTTTCATTACCGGAAGACACAGACACAGAATGGTTGTGCTGGATGTTGTTGGTGAAAAGCAGGTCGAACCAGTCAGTATTCCTGTACTCGGCTTCACGCAGATAGGCAGCCTTAGCTTCCGGGGTGTTGGCAAGGGAGAACTGCCCGGTGGTCGGGTTGTATTCATTCAGCAGCTTGTACATCTTTCCATAGACACCGCTGTCGGCGGCGTTGGAGACATCGGCATAGTTCAGATAACCTTTCTGCTGAAGTTCCTGATAGATGGACATCTGGTCCTGAGAGTTCATGATGTTGAAAGTACTGTAGGAAGGCTTGAGCCTGTAGGTGTACTCACCGGTGTAACTGATGCGGCTCTGCCCGGCCTTTCCTTTCTTCGTGGTGATCACGATGACGCCGGCCATAGCTCTAGCTCCATAGATGGAAGTTGCGGATCCGTCCTTCAGAATCTGGAAACTCTCGATGTCATCAGAGTTGAGTCCGGCGATGGCAGAGGAAAGGAGAGTGTTAACATCACCGGAAGAAAGTTCATCGGCACTCACATCGACGACATCCTCCATGATGACTCCGTCAACAACCCACAACGGCTTTGAACTGCCATAGATTGAAGTTGCTCCACGGACACGGATCTTCGGTGCCGTACCGAAGGTTCCGGACACGTTCTGAACGCTCACACCGGCTGCCCGTCCTTCAAGGGAACGTGATATGTCGGTGAGACCGGCAATCTTCGCCTCAGAAGCGTCCACTTTCGTGGTCGATCCGGTGAAGAGACGCTTGTCCATCTTCTGCATACCGGTGACCACAACGCCCTCAAGAACCTCGGAGTCCGGATCCACAGTGATCTTCATCACATCTGCAATCGCGACTTTCTTCTCCTTGGCCCCAAGGTAGGTCACAACAATGAATTTTGCACTTGCGGGAACTCCAGTAATCTGGAAATTACCGTCAACATCGGTAATGCTACCGATTTTGGTACCTTCCACCGAGACATAGGCACCGATCGCAGGCTGTCCGTCCTCCGAAAAGATGACGTTGCCTTTGACGGTTCTTGTCTGAGCTGACAACAGCCCGGCTGCCGTCAGCAGGAAGACCAAGACCATAAAGATTTTTTTACTCATAAAACTTGGTTTTGTTGAATGACATGCAAGTTTGTCCAACCGCCTCAAAATCGCACATGAAGTTCTTAAGTGGGAGAGATTTCTCAGATTTGCATCCTTATAAAATTCTTCCGTTTTGTTTAAGTGGATTTGCAAGATATGAAAATAATTTCGTTATACAAGCACGTAAACGAAAATAAATACATTATAAAAATGGCATTGAAGCACCTTAAGCGATTGTCTTCAATCATTTGCCACACGAATGAATATTTATCGCATTTCCGCCGGAATCAGCTGCCAGAAATCAATAAGTATGCAAACTGAAACCTTGAGCAGAGGGGAGATAGTTTACACCCCACCAGCACATCTGCAGAAGAATGAAAGAAAAGATGAGAAGCATCAGGGTCCGGTGGGTGGTCTTCCGGGCTACGGGATCCGCACAGTCTTTTCCAGGCAGCAACTCGGTGCCCTGGCCTTGCCGGAGATGCATGTACAGAAGATAACTCAGCCATGTAGCGGCAGCCCATGTCTCCTTTGGATCCCAAGTCCAGTAATCCCCCCATGCCTGCTTCGCCCAAAGGGCACCCATGACCATTCCCATTGTCAGGAAGCCCCATCCGATGCGGACAAGCGTATCGCAAAGATGGAAATCATTCTGAACAGACCGGATTTCACCTGCGGATCCGGATGCAGGAGAACCCTCGGTTCTGGGAATCGGATTCATTGCCATGGCGGCATACCGCCTGCCGGTCCGGCGGGGAATCCAAAGCAGACGGACAGCAAGAATCGTGGCGAGCCCCATCACGGCATAGGCGAACATGTAGACTATGACGTGGGGCACGAACCAGGGGCTGCGCAATGCCGGCATCAATTCTTCAGTGTGGATTTCCGGCTTGAAAATGTTGATGCAGACAAAGACAACGGACATCATGCTGCTGAACGGGAGCACCCACCGGTAACGCCAACGCAGATAGACTCCAAGGCCGGTAAGCGACAGGAAAAGGCTGAACCAAAGTCGTGTCTCCCCCATCGTACGAAGCGGAGGGCGCCCGAAGCCGATCCAGACACCTGTGATGAATGTCAGGAATACCATGGTTCCGCAACCGGTCATCAAAGCGGCAGGCAGACGATGTTTCGACCTGACGGACACGGCCGCACCGCAAATCCACAGCAAAGATGCGGCAATGGCGAACCAGATGAAAGAATCCCAATCCATCATGCCTCCTTTCTTTTGAATATGCAGCCTCCGGTACGCGGCTTGTAACCTGCGAAAAACGCCATTGCCACCGCAGCAGACAGGATCAGCCAGAGAGCAGCCTTGAATACTCCCGAAAAAGGGGAATGCACGCATTTGAACATGCCGGTGAACTCTCCAGCCGACGCATCCATCCGGAAGTCAGTCTGGTAAATCCGCCAGGAGCCGACTTTCAACGGGTGGTTGACTGCGACAGAAGCTTCGTAAAAACTCCCGTCCGGGGAAGTCACACGAACTTCGGAAGCATATTCATTGATGTCGAAGCTCTTGAGTGTCAATTCAAAAGGCAATTTGCGCGCACTACCTCCCCTTTCATCGAAGGCCGTATGGACAGGCACGCCCGGTCTGGCTTCAAGGTCTGCCCTGACAGTCCCGCCCCCTCCGAAAATCCCAAGGACGAGAATTACAGACAGGCCAAGATGGGCGCATGTCACCCCGAGACGATGCCTGCTGAAATGATGAATGTTCTCTATCGCATTCAGAGAGACTGTCACAGCAAGCATCAGCAGGGCAAGAATGAATATGGGAGATCGGTTCATGGACCTGAAACCGAGAACTCCTGAAAGACCGTTCCCGCCCCCATCCTGCGGAACGAGTCCGAAGATGAGAAGCAGGAACAGAACAGTTGAAATCGAGATTATGCAGGCCTTTCGACCGGCCAGAAGCCTGTACAACGGCCATCGGTCCCGCCGGACATAGACAAGCACCAACAGACAGACACAGACCGTTGCCGCGGCGATGGCGGCTGATTGGCCGAACGGCACCATTACGCCTGATCCCACTGACCGCGCAGAAGTTCGACGGCCCGTGTGACAGTCTCGGTACGGTCACCGTCCGTGCCGCACTCGAAGCTGACGTATTTGTCGTAGCCGATCTCCTTAAGAGCCTTGAATCCGGAAAGATAATTGTCCTTCTCCCCGTCTTCGCCCGGCATAAGGCGACGGCCGCGGCTCGCTATGTGCACGTGCTGGAGATACTCGCTGCCGGCCGACATGAAGGCCGCATAGTCCGAAGTTTCCTCGGACATGTGCCAGAAGTCGCCCAGAACCTTGACTCCCTTGCTGCCGCAGTCGCGCGCGATGGCGGCGGCATCCGCAACAAGACGAAGATAGAACGCCTCGTTCCTGTTTAGCGGCTCAAGAATGACATGAGTACCATGTTCAAGAGCGTATTCTCCAAGTTTGAAGAGTTCTTCGCAGAGAAAATCACGAGTCTCTCTGGTGTGCGGCCTGCAAGGGGCCTGCCCGTTGAAAGCCGGAACCATGATTACTCCTGTCGATCCGAGTTCTCCTGCGGCTGCAAGAATCTCACGGTAAGTTGTGTCGAAAAGTTCCTTGACGGCCGGATCCTCCGCGAGGATGAAGCCATCGAAACCGGCACAGATGGCTGAAACCTTGATGTTTCTCCCGTTGAGGGCATCCTGGATTTCCTTGACCCTGCCGGCAAGTCCCCTGCCGCCCGGTTCAAAACCTGTGATTCCAAGATTCTCCATGAAGTCAAGTTTCTCAGAGAGAGTCTCGCCCGGAGCTATGCCTTCCTGAAAAGAAAGGTTCAGAGGGACATCGGCCTTTTTTTTCTTGTCATTGGAGGCCGAAGCACATCCCGGAAGCACCGAGGCGGCAGCCACGGCGGCTCCGCCCAGTGCGGCAGCAGTAAGAAAATGTCTCCTGTCCATAGCCCGGATTCTATTCGTTACCGGTTCCAGGGACAGCGACCTTGCACTTGCTCATGTCCATAGGGCCGAGTTCAAGAGTCTCAGGGAGATAGTCAAGGTCGGCGGCGCTGATCTCGTCCCAGGTGATGGTCTTGCCGGTGTAGGCGGCTTCACGTCCCATCACTCCGCAGAGTGAGGACATTCCGCACTCTCCTGCCTCGACATGGGCTTCACCCTTGCGGATGTGGTTGACCCAGTCCACGTGCTCAAGCACGTAAGGATTGGTCTGCTGGTACTGAGCCTTTTCAGCCTCAGCGTCAAACTGCCAGAGAATGTTCCCCTGAAGGTCACGGATGGCGAAATCCGAAGAACTCCAGTAGCCCTTTGTGCCATGGACGCTTTCGCTGATGTTGGTGGAGCATCCGTCTATCTGGCGGCACATGCTGTGCAGATGGACACCGTTTTCATATTCAAAGTCAATGCTGAAGTTGTCATACTGGTCGCCGGTGATTCTGCGCTGACGGCTGCCGAAACCGGTCGCGGCGACTGGGTGCTTGCCGATCATCCAGTTGAACACATCGATGTTGTGAACGTGCTGCTCGACAATGTGATCGCCGGAGAGCCACTTCCAGTTGACCCAGTCACGGATCATCCATTCCATGTCGCTCCAACCGTTCTGACGTTCCTTGTACCAGAGCATTCCCTGATTCCAGTAAACATTGCCGCCGGTGATCTCGCCGATCATGCCTTCCTGAATCTTCTTGAAGGACTCCACATAAGGTCTCTGATGGTGGCGCTGGGTACCGGTCACGACGCAGAGGCCCTTCGCCTCAGCCTGCTTGGCGGTGGCCATGATCAGACGATAGCCTTTTGCATCCACTGCGATCGGCTTCTCAAGGAAGGAATGCACACCCTTCTCGGTGGCGTACTGGAAATGAGTCGGGCGGAAAACCGGAGGAGTGGCGACGATGACCATGTCAACCCCTGAATCGATAACCTGCTTGTAAGCGTCGAAACCTACGAAGCAGTGATCTTCAGGGACCTCCTGATTTCTGTTGTTCTTGAGGCTGTCACGCAGAGTGTTCAGACGGTCGGCGAACACATCGCCAAGTGCCGTAACCTTGATGCCGTCAGCGGCATTCAGCAGATCCTCGACAGCACCGCTGCCACGGCCGCCGCAGCCGATGACTCCGACTTTAAGTTCCTTTCCGTCAATGGCTTTGTCCGGAAGTTCAGGAACATAGTAATCTCCAGGCTGCTTCAGAGGAACCAACTTGCTTGAATTGTTGCCGCCGGCACAGGCTGACAACAGCACGCTGCCGCCTACCAGACCAACGCCGATCTTGGCGCTTCTGCCAAGAAAAGCTCTTCTGTCCATTTTGTTGCTCATTTTATTTTATTGGTATTTTAATGTTATTTATTGAATTCAATCCCTTCAGGTGCATCGCACACCACTCTGAAGCCGATGCCCTTGATGTCGGAGTACCACCAGATGCTCTTGGGATTCTGCGGATCTGTGCGGAGCCATTCGTCATTGCGAGTGTGATCTCTTGCGGCGCAACGCACTAGTGCAGCGTCATCCGAATACGAACCGCCTCTCACCACGAACTCATCACCTGATGCCGGGCCCTTCGGATCCAAAGCACCGTCAGTTATCCTTGAATATGCATCCTCGGCATAACGGTCGGAACAATATTCCATCACGTTGCCCAGCATATTCCTGAGCCCGAAAGGGTTGGGCTTGACGTCGGAAGGCTCCTGCGTCTTGCCGAAACTGTCCTGGGAATAGACAACATAACTGGCGATGGAGGTTGTGTCAACGCCGAAGAGTTTGCTTCTGAAAGTCTCCGCCGAAAATCTGCGCGGATCTCCATCGAAGAAATACGGGGTGGATGTGCCGCCACGGGCTGCATATTCCCACTCCGCCTCCGTCGGCAGACGGTAATTGCGTCCCGTCTTGAGCGACAGCCACTGGCAGAAGGTTTCAGCCGCATAGTGGGTCATCGTGATGGCAGGCCTCTCGCCCATCCCCCATCCCTGATCAGGGAAACCGAACGGCGGGGTAGGTCCGCTGACGGCATCCACGTCCGGGCGGGAATTGTTGGCATAAATTTTTTCCGGCGGTGTGCGGCCCTCAGACATGGTTTCGTTGTAGAACGCCCAGAATTGGTTCCATGTCACTTCTACTTCCGCCATAAAGAACGGAGAGATCCTGACCTTGCGCGCCGGACCTTCGTCAGCCTTGCGGAAAGGCTCGTCCTCCGGGCTTCCGAGAGTGAACTCGCCTCCGGGAATGGCAATCATCCTGATTGCGGCACCTGTACCGGGGACAGTTTCAGTGAAATCCGCAAATTCCGTAACTACTGCGGCGCTATCGTAAACCACACCGTTCCCGGCATCCATTACCTTCCCTTCCAGGCGTTTATGCTCATAGCCTGGCATATCATGTCCCGTATTGAGATGGCAGCTGATGCACTGCAAACCGAGCTTTTCAGAATTCTCGTCATAGTAGAGATGTGCGGTGATGCCATCGTCAGATATACCTGTCGGAAAAAGGTTGACGTGACATTTCTCGCAGGACTCGTTATAGACTATCTCAGAGCCGTGTTCAAGAGTCCGTTTCGCGTTCCAGTCGATTTCATCCTTGTCCCTGGTCAGCTTGGACCACAGATCTTTTGCTCCGATACGGGCCTTCGCCATATAGTAGCGGAGGTAACCGTTCTCCTTCGGGGGCAGATGGCAGGCGGCACAGTCAGTGACGACTCCGCTCCCGCTATTGTAGTGCTCGGACTTTTTCCAATCGGCATCAGCCTGCTCGTGATAGTGGCAACTCATGCAATAATCATTGGTCGAGGTGCGGTTCAGCGCGCCGCCGGCCGCCAACATGGCAAGCACCCCGACAACAAGTCCGCATGCGCCTGCCACCAACACTGCTTTCTTTCCGCCTTTCATAACAGTCACTGAATTTGTTCTGAAATAAAATCTTGTAAATGTAGCAAAAAATTCGCTAACTTTAGGAACTCAATAAAATAACTTGGCGTTTTTGCCCACAGTTGTTCGTTGTCCATCAGAAATCGAACTTTTCTAAAATACACGCAGTATGAACAAAAAACTTACAGCTTTGGTTCTGGCCGGGCTTATGTGCGGAGTCTCCGCGCTGGCCGGGACTCCTGTCAAGGCCACAGACGACG
>CAZXVE010000018.1:0-15448 GCA_964644125.1 uncultured Muribaculaceae bacterium | reverse complement strand
CTCTGTCCACCTGGGCCTTTGCGGCTTCGGCGGTACTCTCGCCGATCTTGATAGCCTCGGCTGCGTAGAGACACTGCATATAGGCCTGGACTATTGAGATCACGATGTTGTTGGTACTTTCTTCAACTGACAGTGAATCTACGGAATTCTGTATGCGGCTCTTCTTCAGGGCTGTGCGGAGACTTCCTCCGCTGTAGAGGGTAAGTCCTGCGCTGAGTCCGTAGTTGCCTGACCAGCTTGTGGACTTTGATGTGTTGTACACATCCGAACCGACGACGGTGCTGTTCCCGGAGTCCGAGAACGGTCTGTTGGTGATTCCCTGGCTGACCGAGCAGCTGAACGAAGGCAGCATCGCGGACTTGGCCTGGTAGGTGTCCTCAAGTCCGGAAAGCATGGTGTTCCTGTTTTGTTTCAGGGAGATGTTGTTTTCTACGGCGTAGTCTACACACTCCTGCAACGTCCATTTCTTTGTCTGCGCGCCGGCGGTCATGGAAGAGCAGAGAGCCATGGCGGTGAGAATGATGATAACGTCTTTTTTCATACTATAAAATATTTCATCTTCAATCTGATGTCCATTTTGATCAAAAACCGGCGGCAAAACTATCTTTATAAAAGTAGTATTTCAAGTCAAATCGACGAATTCCATTATTTCATCGACAAAAATTCATATATTTGTGTTTGCGGTGTCTTGCCGCTCCATGTTTTACACGAAACCATAATCAATCATATTAATGTATATTAAAATGACACTTTCAAATCTGATCAGAAAGACCACCATCATGGCAGCCATTGCCTTGGCCTGTTCGTCTTTTGCCGTCGCGGAATCACGGTCCGACTGGAAGGCCCATTGGATCACCCCATCTTTGGTTCAAAGCACGACGAACACATGGATTTCCTACCGCAAGGATGTCGATGTGTCAAAACGGCCCGACAAACTTGTTGCAAGGATTGCCGTGGATTCCAAGTACTGGATGTGGATAAACGGTGAACTTGTTGTCTTCGAAGGAGGACTTAAACGCGGCCCTTTCCCGAACGGGACATATTACGACAAAGTGGACATCGCTCCATTCCTCAAGGAAGGCCGCAACACTATTGCCATTCTGCTATGGCATTTCGGAAAGCAGGGATTCAGCCACAACAGCAGCGGTCAGGCCGCCCTTATCTTCGAGGCTGTCTCTCCGGAACTGCAGATTCTTTCTGACAACTCCTGGGCTTGTGCACCCAATCTGGCCTACGGTGACACGGATGCGCCTTATCCCAACTATCGCCTTCCTGAAAGCAACATCCGCTTCGATGCACGCAAAGAACTTCAGGGTTGGAACATGCCCGGTTTCAACGTGCGCGGCAAGATGAACGGAGCCGACAATGTGGATGAAATCGTGTGGCCTGCTGTCGGAGAACTCGTAGAACGCCCGATCCCGATGTGGAAAGACTATGGCCTGAAGGAATATGTCAGCGTCCGTCAATCCAATGACACCGTCTATTGCAAGCTTCCTTACAATGCTCAGATTACACCGTACATGAAGGTCGAGGCCGAAGGAGGGGAGATGGTCAGAATCATGACTGACAATTATCAGGGCGGTAGCGCCAACAATGTGCGGGCCGAGTACATTGCCCGCAAAGGTGTTCAGGAATATGAAAGTTTCGGTTGGATGAACGGACACGAGGTCTGGTACATCGTGCCTGCCGGAGTCAAAGTCGTCGGCCTGAAATACAGGGAGACAGGTTACGATACTGAATTTTCCGGCTCCTTCGAATGTGAAGATCCGTTCCTTAATGAACTTTGGAAGCGCTCAGCAAGAACTCTTTACATCACCATGCGCGACACTTACATGGATTGTCCTGACAGAGAGCGCGCCCAATGGTGGGGAGATGCTACCAATGAACTTGGAGAGGCGTTCTACTCTCTTTCTCCGTCAAGCCAGCTGCTGGCCCGCAAGGGAATCCTTGAACTTGTGAACTGGCAGAAGGCCGACGGCTCAATCTACGCTCCGGTTCCGGCCGGCAATCGTGTGATCGAACTCCCGATGCAGTCTCTGGCCTCCGTTGGCTGGTACGGGTTCTACACCCAATACTGGTTCAGCGGTGACAGCAGTTTTGTGGCTGAAACTTATCCTCGCGTCCACAAGTATCTTCATGCGGACGGTCTTTGGTCATTCAAGGAGAATGGTCTTGTGAATGTCCGTCCCGGTGATTGGAACTGGGGCGACTGGGGTGATGACATAGATTCTGAAGTCCTGACCAACTGCTGGTACTATCTTGCTCTCAAGGCCGAGAAGTATTTTGCCGGAATGCTCGGCAAGCATGACGATGTTGAAATGATCGGGGCTATGATGGATAGGATCGCCGGCAACTTTGACGCGGCCTACTGGACAGGCTCCTCCTATCGTGATCCGAACTACAAGAAACAGACAGATGACCGTGCCCAGGCTATGGCCATAGTTTCAGGCCTTGCCTCTGAAGACAAGTACCCGGCTCTGTTCGAAACTTTCAAGAAAGAGTACCATGCCAGTCCGTATATGGAAAAATACGTTCTGGAGGCTCTGTTCCGGATCGGCCACGGTGATTTTGCGATCGAAAGGATGAAATCCCGGTATTCCAAGATGATGAGCTACGATTACTCCACCTTGTTCGAAGGCTGGGGCATCGGTAACGAAGGCTTTGGAGGAGGTACAATTAACCATGCATGGAGTGGAGGTCCGCTTACCATCCTCAGCCAGAAACTTTGTGGAATTGAACCTACGGCTCCGGGCTTCAGAACATTCGAGGTCAAGCCTCAGATGGGTTCGCTGAAGACGGCAAAGGCTTCGCTTGAAACTCATTACGGGATGATCCGTGTTTCGCTTGAAAGGAAATCCGCCAAATCCAAGGTTGCTTCCCTAACCATCGAGGTGCCTGAAGGAACGGCTGCCACAGTCATGGCTTCCAATGGCAAGCCTAAGGTTGTAACGGCAGGAAAATATTCATTGAAAATCAAGGTTGACTGATGATTGCGAGACGTTTGATATTCAGTGCCGTTGCCGGAGTGTTGATTTCCTCCGGCTTTCTGTCGGCTCAGGAAACCTGGGATGCCAGGTGGATCGGAAAGCAGGAATACCGTAGCGAGACCAACACCTGGCTGGCTTTCAAAAAGAAGGTTGATGTTCAGGAGGTCCCTGACAAAATGATCGCCAGAATTGCGGCGGATTCAAAGTATTGGCTGTGGATAAATGACTCGCTTGCTGTTTTTGAAGGCGGTCTGAAGCGGGGTCCCGCTCCCGGTGACACCTATTACGACGAGGTTGACATCGCTCCGTTTCTTCGCAAAGGTGACAATTGCATCTCGGTACTGCTTTGGCATTTCGGCCGCAACGGTTTCAGTCATGCGAACAGCGGTGTTGCCGGACTGCTCTTCGAAGCCAAGGCCAAAGGTTTGGAAATACTGTCGGACAAAACTTGGGAGGCTACCGTCTACGGTGCATATGGGAGTGCCGGGGAACCTGAACCTAACTACAGGCTGCCGGAGAGCAATATCAGCTTCGATGCGAGAAAGGATCTGAAGAATTGGAAAAGTTCTTCGTCACCGCGTCTTGGCAGTGCGATGGAACTGCCTGTCGTTGTGGGCCAGGCCCCTTTCGGAAAACTTGTCAAGCGACCTGTTCCTCTGTGGAAGTGCAGCGGATTGAAGGATTATCCTGAATCTCACCGTTCAGGTGACACATTGATCTGCACGCTTCCGTACAATGCTCACATCACCCCTTACCTGAAAGTCAATGCACCTGCAGGACGCACGATCAAGATGCAGACTGACCACTACAAGGTCGCATTGGCCAAAACACAATGTCTGTGGGCTGAATATATAACCAAGGATGGCGTACAGGAATATGAAAGCCTTGGCTGGCTGAATGGCGACAAGATGATGTACATAGTGCCGTCCGATGTGGAAGTGCTTGATGTAAAGTACCGTGAGACTGGCTATGACACTGAGATCTCCGGTTCGTTCGAGTGTGACGATCCTTTCCTCAATGAATTCTGGAAGAAAGCCGTGCGTACTCTTTACGTCTGCATGCGTGACACTTACATGGACTGTCCGGACAGAGAGCGCGCCCAATGGTGGGGTGATGAAGTGAACGAACTTGGCATGGCATTCTATTCATTGTCTCCATCTTCATGGAAGCTGGCTGAAAAAGGAATATATGAGCTGATGAACTGGCAGCGTGTTGACGGTGTCCTGTCTTCACCGGTTCCGGCAATGAATTATTCTGCTGAACTTCCTTCTCAGATGCTGGCGGCTTTGGGATGGTATGGATTCTACACGCAGTACTTCTATTCGGACAATGACGATTTCGTTCCTGTTGTCTATGACAGGATGAAGAAGTACCTTCATCAGGTCTGGTCGTTGGATGAAAACGGGATTCCGGTTTATCGTACCGGTGACTGGGATTGGCCTGATGCGGATGAACCGGTGGACAAGTATGCTCTGATTCCATGCCTGTATTACCTTGCCTTGAAATCGGAACTGGCTTTTGCCGGAATGCTTGGCCGTGCTGACGATGTTGACATGATAGAGAAGACGATGTCTCGTCTGAAAGATTCATACAACAGACTCTACTGGACAGGAAACGGCTACCGCAGCCCATCATATGAGGACCGTACGGATGACAGGCCGCAGGCTATGGCCGTTCTTTCCGGAATCGCGTCCGAAGACAAATATCCTGTCATCTCCGAGATTCTCAAGACAACGGACATGGCTTCCACCTACATGGAAAAATACATGGTCGAGGCTTTGTTCGTGACAGGGGAATCATCCGCTGCCCTTGACAGGATGAAAAGAAGAATGGCGAGAATCATGGATGACAGAAGCTCCACTCTTTATGAGCACTGGAACTGGACGAATTCCAGCAATCATGCCTGGTCCGGGGCCAATATCATCCTGCTTAGCCAGAAGGTCTGCGGTGTCGCTCCTCTTGCTCCCGGCTTCAAGACTTTTTCTGTCCGTCCGCAGATGGGATGGCTCAAGAACGCATCGACTTCGTTTGAGACCCGTTATGGCATGATCAGGGTTTCGCTGACGCGCAAATCCGCCAAATCAAAGACAGCTGCCATGACAATCGATGTTCCGTCCGGGACCGAAGCTCATGTTACGCTCCCGAATTCGAAAACATCCGTATTGACATCCGGACATCACACTTTGAACGTCAGGGTCAATCCTTAAAGAATACACATAATTTCATTTCAATATGACACTCAAAAATATTCTTGCTGCTGCCATCTTTTCCATGGCTGCAGTCATGACATCGGAGGCAAAAGATGTGACTTACAAGGTTGAATCGCCTGATGGTCAGCTTTCCGCTTCTGTCGTCGTAGGCAACGTCATCTCCTATTCTGTCTCAAGAGGCGGCGTAAACCTGATCAATCCATCGGAAATCTCCATGACTTTGTCCGGCGGAACAGTGTTCGGAATAGATGACAAGGTCCGCAAATTCAAGAAGTCATCTGTCGATCAGACGATTCCGACGGTGGTTTACAAGAAGGCTGAAGTCCGTGACAACTACAATGAGATCACTCTCATGTTCAAGGAGTTCACACTTGCTTTCCGTGCTTATGACGAGGGAGTTGCCTACCGTTTCACAAGTTCATTGAAGAATGATTCGAAGGTTTTGTCCGAAAAGGCACAGTTCAATTTTGCCAAGGACTGGAATGTCTATGTCCCTTATGTGACTCAGCACACCGAGACCCTTGAGAGCCAGTACTGGAACTCTTTCGAGAATACATATTCCATTCACCCCCTGTCCGGATGGAACAAGGAACGTCTGGCATTTCTTCCTGTTGCGGTGTCAGCCGATGACGGAATCAAGCTGCTCATCACTGAATCGGACCTGACCGATTATCCGGGCATGTACCTTTACAATGAGGGAGCAGCGACGACTCTGTCAGGAAGATTCGCCCCATACCCCAAGACCATTGAATATGGTGGGTACAACATGCTTCAAGGTATTGTCAGGGAGCGGGAAGATTATCTTGCTGAGTGCTCTGCCGGCGAACAGTTCCCGTGGAGGATCATCATGGTGACAACCAATGATGCCGAGCTGGCAGTCAATGACATGGTCTGGAAACTTGCCGCTCCTGCTGATCCGGCCACTGATTTCAGTTGGGTCAAGCCGGGCAAGGTGGCTTGGGACTGGTGGAATGCCTGGAATGTTTACGGGGTCGATTTCCGTGCCGGAATCAACAATGACACTTACAAGTACTACATTGACTTTGCTCAGCAGCATGGTATAGAGTATGTCATACTTGATGAGGGCTGGGCTGTCAACAAGAAGGCGGACTTGATGCAGGTTATTCCGGAGATTGATCTTCCTATGCTTTGTGAATATGCCGAAGCGCACAATGTCGGACTTATTCTTTGGGCAGGATACTATGCTTTCGACCGTGACATGGAAAACGTCTGCAAGCACTACTCCGAGATGGGAGTGAAGGGTTTCAAGGTTGATTTCATGGATCGCGATGACCAGTTCATGGTGGATTTCTTCAGACGAGCCGCCGAAATGACAGCCAAGTACAAGCTGCTGGTGGATTTCCATGGAGCATTCAAGCCTGTCGGTCTTAGCCGTGCTTATCCTAATGTGATCAATTACGAAGGGGTATTCGGTCTTGAACAGATGAAATGGAGCAAATCTTCCGTTGATCAAGTGACATATGATGTAACTGTTCCGTTCATCAGAATGGCTGCCGGTCCTATGGACTACACTCAAGGTGCCATGCGCAACGCTACCCGTGCGAACTACTATCCTGTGAATTCGGAAGCGATGAGTCAGGGAACACGTTGCCACCAGCTTGCTGAATATGTCGTGTTCGAATCACCGTTGAACATGCTGTGCGATTCTCCGTCCAACTATCTTGCCGAGCCGGAATGTACAAAGTACATAGCCGAATGTCCTACTGTCTGGGACGAGAGCGTGGCAGTGAACGGAGTCCTCGGAAGTTTCATAACTCTTGCCCGCCGCAGCGGTGATGTCTGGTATGTTGGTTCTCTCAATGATTGGAATGCCCGTGAACTTACATTGGATCTCGGATTTCTCGGAGACGGTGAATGGACTATGGAAATTTTCCGTGACGGCATCAATGCTGACCGCGCGGCGCGTGACTACAAGCATGAGTCCATGCGGGTTCCGGCTGACGGTAAAGTCAGAATCCACATGGCTCCCGGCGGTGGCTGGACAGCCAGAGTGACGAGAAAGTAGGAGAGGGTTGTTGTAGTTCTTATATAATGCGAAGGGGCTGACTGAAAGTCAACCCCTTCGTTTATTATGTGAACGGCCCTTGATTATCGGTAGTTCTCAGGATAATGTGTCGGATCTTTGATTGATCCGTCCCTTAACCTGATGTAGGAGTCGAGCCTGTGTTCGCCCTCGTGGAGCACAATGACTCTGCATCCGTTCATCCCGAGGTTATTATAGACGGTAGCAGCCCCGCTGTACCGTCCGTAGGCCAGCATGATGCCATAGTAGGCGACCGAGCAGTCATTGTCATGGTCATGTCCGCAGAACACTCCCATCATATCTCCGCATTCGAGCATTTTGCAGAAAAGCCCTGAATTGAGATGAGAGGAACATACTGTCTCACAATGAGTACCATAAGATTTGAAGTTCAAGTTCTCCCTGTAGGCGTAGGCATATTCCGGTAGAGGAATGTGCAGGAACGCAACAGATGGAAGCGGCTTGCCTCCATGACAGGAAGTGATTGCCCCGCTTTGCTTTCCGTACCATTCCACCTGGTCTGAATGAACATAGTCGTAATCATGGCTCTTTATGGCATTGTTTGACATGGGCGATTCCCTTCCTGAGTCAAAGCACCAGATGACTGAAGATGTCGTGTCAGCCGAATGAGATTTTACCTCAAGGAAATAGTTTCCGTCTCCGTGCAGTTCTGGCACGTCCGATGCAACGCATAGAGTACGGTTCATCGCTTCTTCGAGAAGTTCCGCGTTGGTCCGCTCAAACTCTCTGTCATGATTCCCGAACACCAATCCGTAGGGAATACCGTGCTTGTCAAGTGTGTCAAGAATGATTCTGTAGTTTTCAAGTGCTGGTTTGGCGAAGATCTGATCGCCTGTCAGCATTATCAGATCCGGTTTTTCGGCGATAATTGCATTCCTGATGTTCTCCCAGACAAGCGGAGTCGTTTCATTTGAAGGAATCAGATGCATGTCCGTGAACTGGAGAATCTTGAATTCTCCAGTCTGATTGAATCTCAATGTCGGCTTCGACGGCTTCTTTGCAGAAACCGATGCACTGACGGCTATCGCCAGCAATGCGGGGATTATCTTCCTGATGTTCATGAGAGATGGGTATTTAGTAGGCTGCGGTTTCTCCGATGATTTTTACAGGTCCCAGAAGTCCGGCCGGAAGCAATGGCTCTTCAGGCTTGAAGAACTCCATCTGGGTGTAGGTTACCTTTTTCGAAGTTCCTGGCTGGGCATCACCCACGAGGCGGTTGTGCCACATGTTGATGACCTTGATTTCGATGGTATTCTCACCGTTGCGGACAGCCTTGGTGATGTCAACCTTGAACGGTGCGTTCCAGTACACTCCCATGTTCTTTCCGTTCACAGTAACTTCTGCAAGATCTTTCACGTCTCCAAGATCCAGAATTATGGAATTCTTGCTCTTTATCTCCTTCTTCTTCAGATTGAATGTGTTTGAATATGTCGCCGCACCGGAGAAGTACTTGATTCCAGGTTCGGAATTTTCTGTCAGCGAGACAAGTCTGTCAAATGTGGCACTTTCCGGAGCTCCGCGTTCCTGCTGGAATCTGACTGACCATGGCGCGTTTATCTCTGCGATGGTTTCGGACTTTGTCTCCGGAAGTTCCACTTTCGCAACGTCTGTGTTTTCCGTGAAAATCACGAAGATGGACTGGTGTTGTGTAAGATTGAACTTTACATTTGTCCTGCCGCCTGTGAATTCATATCCTGCAGGTTCCGTGGAAGCATCTTCTGCATGCCAGATTACAGGTTTCCTGCCTGCAGTCCTGAATGACGCAGTAATGTCTTTTGCGTCTTTGGAAAGGTTGGTGACCCAATATATCTCTCCTTGAGGAATGGTCCTGTGGACGAATTTGACATCCTTGCCGTCACCGCTGACGATGTTGAAATCAGGATCGAGATTCATTGATGAAAGGACCGCGGATGCGTCCTTGCCTGCAGTGACATTCTTACGGCCGGAATTCCAGATGTCATCCACGAGAGCCTTGAACTCATCCTCCGTGCCTGTGTTGCTGGCGAGTTTCTGCGGTTTGGCTCCGCATATTACCACCCCTGCATCGGCGAATTCCTTCAGTTTGCGCAGTATTTCAATAGACATATGTTTCACATTGGCATCGAGCATGAGTACCTTGTAGGTCATTCCGCTCGGCACGGTCATCCGACCGTCTTCAACCTTGACAAGGTTGAGAAGGATTGATGGACTGAAGTAGTCGTAATTGTAGCCGTAAGGGATGGCCGGAGCCTTCTTCATCAGAACTCCCGTTGCATTGTTGTCCTCGCCGTAGTAGTAGGCGATATCGGCTACGAAACGGCCCTGCTGAAGCAGATAGCAACTGCGGGAAAGGTAGTCTGTCCATGATCTGGCCTGGTCGGCCCATGTCTGGTGACGGTCGAACCACTGTCCGTATTTTCCGAGTCCGAGTCCCGGAACCTTATCATCCACCGGCTGGTGAGGCGATGTGTGGATGACGAATCTGTTGAGCCCTGATGCCAAGGCAGCATCGGCAGTAGGTTTCAGTATTGCAGGGGAGAACACCCATGCACCGTCCCTGAATCCATCTGAAGTGAAGGATTCAGCAGCGGCGATGTTCTGACCGTAGATGTGGGCAACGGAGGCTGATTCACGCACATCGGCTTCAAAGCGTGGATTGAAGACCTTTCCGTTATTGTAGTCCATCCAGAAAGCGGACATCGGAACCTCAGCGTACCGCTTGCAGTCCATTCCGTCTGACAGGTTGGCCCTGAAGTTCTCATGACTTTCGGTATAGCGCTTCATGCCGTATGGCTTCAGGATTTCATTCTGCAGGTCATAGTGATACTCTGCCATCATGTCTCCGATAGTTCTTCTCCAGTCGAACAGGAAACGCTCAGTTTCCTCTGTATTGTTCAGAACCATTCCTGTCAGTGCCGGCATCCAACGGAGAAGATCGTAGCCTTTTCTGGTCCGGAACTCTTCCTGCATATTCCATGTCCATGTCTGCGGTCCGGCTTCATAGCTGTCGGTAAGGAGATATTCAATGCCACCCTTTCCGAGTTTCCCTCCTGTCGCATCGACATAAGTCTTGAGGTAGTTATTGAAATATTCAGTGATGGCTTTCGGATCGAGCTTGTCAACTTCCAGACCCGTGGCTTCCGGGGAGGCAGGATGGTTTGTCTTGCCGGTAAGGCTGAAACCGAAGCGGAATATTCTCCAATTTCCTTCCGGTGCGTCCCAGCTGAGAGTGCCGTTCTTGACGTATGGTGTGAGATCGATGACGTCATCCAGTCTGGCTGCTTCTTCACTGTATGGCGTGTCCTCCATCCAGAGCAAGCGGTAGAATCCGCTGCCGGCCTTGTCTCCTGCCAGTTGAGTTCTGGTCACTGTTGACAGGACGAACTGGGATATTCCGAACCTGCAGTCTTTCTTTCCTCCGTTATCGTACAGTTCGAACCGGAAGTATTTTGCCGTGGTCGCCGGAATCGCATAAGTCCTTTGTACCGTGGCTTGATATGAGAGGTTTATGCTTTTGAAGTTGACCCCATCATTGCTGTACTTGAGCACCCTTGCATGGGAGTACTGATCCGCATCTTCCCTGAACTCGGAGACTACAACTGCCTTGACAGTCAGAGGCTCGGCGAATTCGTACTGAACCCAGCACCGGCCGTTGTCATCGGCCTTGACATCGAGGTAGTCGCTCACGCTGTCATCGGTTATCCTTTCAAGCATTTCCTCGCTGGTGGAATTGCAACTGCTTGAGGTGACGGATGGATGAAGTTCTTTCGGATTGATGTCGCTGCCGCATAGTTTCACTCCTACTACGGCAATGTCCCTGTAGAATTTCTTTCTTAAGAAAACCTGTGAGACGGCATTTGATGTTCCTGAGAAGTCCATGAACGATCCGGTGACATCGAACCCTTCCGGCAACTTCACGTCAACGTGCTTTCCGCCCTTGACCTCAATCTGTCGCCATACGAGTTTCTTCATGGCATCTTCGTCCTTGACCCATGGACCGCCGGTCTCACTCCAGCCCGGAGAACTGGCGATCGTCATCTCCATGTCCAGACTGTCGGCAAAGTTAATGGCGTATTTGAACGCATCCTTCCATTCCGGAGTCATGTAGATGAGCCTCTCGTCCACAATCTGAGGGGTCTCAAGTCCTGCATCAAAGTTATGGAAGCCGACAATTCCTGTCTTCTGCATCCAAAGCAGGTCCTTTTTGATGCCGTCCTTTGTGATGTTGCCGTTCATCCAATGCCACCAGACCCTTGGCCTGGCTGACTTCGGCGGGTTCTGAAACTCCTGATAGAGATTCTGTCCGGAGTCGGGCGACGCGGCTACCGCTTTCCTGTCGGTATCGGTATGTGCAAAAGCTATGGCTGACATTGTCATCGCGACGGCAACAGCAACCATATTCCGTGATTTTTTAATCATAGACACAATTATATTTATTTGTTTGATTTGAAGAATCTACTTGGTGAGCAGTTCCTTGACTATGCTGGAAATCAATCTGCCGTCAGCCTGCCCGGCCAGTTTCTTTGTGGCCGCTCCCATGACCTTGCCCATGTCCTTTGGACTGGAGGCCCCGACTTCAGTGACTATTTGTTGAAGAATATTCCTGACTTCCTCCTCGGATAGTGCCTTCGGAAGGTATGCTTCCATGACTTTCATCTCTGCGAGTTCCTTTTCTGCAAGTTCAGGACGATTGCCTTGCGTATAGAGTTCTGCAGATTCCTTGTGCTGCTTTACAAGTTTCTGGATGATTTTCAGGACATCTGCATCGGAGAGTTCGTGCTCCGCTCCGGATGTCTTTGCAAGAAGAATTTCAGACTTGATGCTTCTGGTGGCATTGAGGCGAAACTCATCGTGAGCTTTCATCGCCTCCATTATGTCCTTCTGGATTTGCTGTTCGAGTGCCATTTTGAATATATTAATAGTTGTTTTGCCTTGTGACCGTAACTTGTCCGGCATTCCGTGTTCTTTGCCGTGACAAATGATTACGCACTGTACAAATTTACGTATTTTACGTGCATTATTGAAAAGAAATGCCTTATAAAAATACGCTGATCATGGATTTGTCCGCTTGCACCGACTTTTCCGCTTGAATATTATTATCTTTGCAAACATGGAAATGAATTCAGCAAGACCGAAGATATTCCTTTATACTGACGGGGCTTCGAGTGGGAATCCCGGACCCGGAGGGTATGGCGTTGTTTTGAAGTGTGCGGGTCATGAGAAGGAGATGAGCGGAGGGTTTGCCCGCACGACCAACAACAGAATGGAACTTATGGCTGTGATTGTCGGACTGGAGGCTGTCAAGTGGCAGAATGCCGAGGTGGAAGTGTACAGCGATTCTTCCTATGTGGTGAAGGCCGTGAATGAGGGGTGGCTCAGAAATTGGGAAGCCAAAGGATGGAAAAAGGTTAAGAATCCTGATCTATGGTTGAGATTTCTGAATGTCTATCGTAAACACCGCGTTGTGTTTCATTGGCTTAAGGGACACAACGGCCATCCTGAGAACGAGCGTTGCGACCGGCTGGCTGTAGCCGCCGGAGCCGGAGCGGTCGAATCCGGCAAGGTACTTCCAATGGATGAAGGCTATGAATTTGCCTTGTCAAAGGAAGGCAATTCCATTGATTTTGATTAAATTTGTGAATATGCTGCTGTCATGGCTTCCGCCGTCGGCGGCATTCAAATAAAATTAACGTTATGGAGAGAAACAATAAAAGACCGATTGTAGGAATCACGCAAGGAGATGGCAACGGAATCGGATATGAGGTGATAATCAAGTCGCTGGCCGATGCCAGGATTTTGGAATCATTCACTCCGGTGATTTACGGATCATCGAAGATCTTCGGTTTCTACCGCAAACTGATCCACAATCTTGACCAGATGGACACTTATGTGATCCAAAGTGCCAAGGATGCGAAACCCAAAAAGATAAACATCGTCAACTGTCTTTCGGACAACGTTTTCGTGGAGCCGGGCCAATCGACTCCGGAATCAGCAAAATCAGCCATCCGTTCTTTGGAGTGTGCTGTTGAGGACATCAAGAACGGAGACATCGATGTTCTGGTAACCGCCCCTATAAACAAGAAAGCGATGGTGGCCGAAGGATTCGGCAACACGGGACACACTGAATATCTGCAAAAAGAATTCGGAGTGGATGATGTGCTGATGTTTATGGTTTCCGACACCTTGAGAATCAGTGTGGTGACCGGTCATATTCCTTTAAAGGACGTGCCTTCGTCGATCACTCAGGAGAAAATTGTGAACAAACTGCGGCTGATGACCGCTTCGCTCAAGAGAGATTTCGGCATTGTGGAACCTAAGATAGCAGTGTTGGGGCTTAATCCTCATTGCGGAGACGGCGGTCTGCTTGGAGATGAGGAGGAAAGAATCATCCTGCCGGCCGTTAAAGCCGCCAATGCAGAGGGTCTTCTTGCTTTCGGACCGTATTCTCCGGATGGCTTCTTCGGACTTGGACATTATGCCAAGTTTGATGCTACACTGGCCATGTACCACGATCAGGGGCTTGCTCCTTTCAAGGCATTGGCATTCGAAGATGGTGTGAACTTCACAGCCGGGCTTCCGATTGTCAGAACCTCACCTGATCATGGAACCGCTTACGAGATGGCCGGGCGTGACGAGGCTGATCCTCAGTCCATGATGTCGTCCATCTACACGGCCATAGATATCTTCCGCAGGAGGGCGGCATATGATTCCCTC
This sequence comes from uncultured Muribaculaceae bacterium, assembly GCA_964644125.1. GTDB lineage: Bacteria > Bacteroidota > Bacteroidia > Bacteroidales > UBA932 > Cryptobacteroides. Next base: position 1,496 of record CAZXVE010000018.1, on the reverse strand, counting down.
CATGAAGGAAAGATGAAGAAGTGATGAAAAAAAGGCTTGTTCAGCAAGCTGTCATATTAGAACATTTTGCCGCGGGTGGAAAAGATAAACTTTCCGCCCGCGGTAAGGTTTTCTGAAGGAGATGCGTTTGCATCTGGCATTTCTGCTGCCTCACGGCCTTGAAAACAAGGAATTCCGTTTTGGCGTCCATCAGCCTTTGCCTGCTATGCAGAAAGTATGGCACAAAGGTAGCCATTATTTTATTATATCCAAATATTTTTTATGTAATTTCTTGAAAAAATTATTTATTTAGGTACAAATAAGTCATTATGGCATAGTATGCTCGTAGCTGTGATATGCACCTAAAGTATTATTTCAAGTAACTGTTAAATCCCGGTGGCTCCGTTCCCCTCGTCCCATCCCATGCCACCGGGATAAGCTGGCTCACATCAGTTCCTGTGTCAGCATTGAGCCGACACGGCTCCATCTACCGGTTCGACAATGCTGGCAATCACCTCCATGCTTGTCTTTTCAGCACCGTCATTGGCGGTGTACTTCTGGGATCTCAGTCTGCCGACGACATAGATGGGGAATCCTTTAGCTATGATGTCCAGCGAGGGGATTCCCTTATTCCCTTCCCAAGCGGTCACATTGTGCCATGTGGTCTCGATGACCGGTTCTCCGTTTCTGCCTTTGTAGGCAAAATTCGTCGCAACGGAGAAATGGGCGACACGCGCCTCTCCGACCTTGAGAATGTTGACATTGCCGACATTCCCGCGGATTTCAAGTCTGTTCAATTGTTCCATAATTCAAGTTGTTTTGAAATCTTTTCTGGTGCAAAGTTATCGTTCCCGTTCAGTCAAAACCATGGTTGCAAGAAAGTTTCTCCGATAATTTTCTGAATATTGCAGTACCACCTTTTTCTTTGTTTTCCAACCGCAGGTTGAAAGAAATTGTCAGCAGGCCGGGGATATGATATTTTATGATGAAAGTTTTTGACATATGGCAATTGAAAACAGTTTTTCTCTGAAAAGATTTGTTTACCAAGCCTCCTTATGGTGTAAAACAGAAAAATATTCGGGAACTTTCTTTCGACCTCTTTCCTTTCTCGCTGAATAAAGGCATATTTGCTGAAGTCTGACATTGAATTGTCAGACTTCTGACAAAACTGACCGCGGTGGTTATTCTGCCGATAAACGATGTAACGATGAAGAACCAGGAAGATGGATTGAGGGGAAGATGTCTGGAATGCGGGGATGTTCTTCCTTATGGGCGCAGCGACATGAAATTCTGCTGTGTCAACTGCAAAAGCAGGTATCACTATGTCAACGGGGGACAGTTGAAGAACCTACGGTTGAAGACAATAGGGGCGATCGACCGCAACCATGGCATCCTTGAGTCGCTGCTGGACGAGGGGGTGACATCAATAGACATTCCTGACCTTGCGCAGAGAGGATACAATTTCGATTGCATCACATCCTACCACAAGGTCAGGAAACGCAATGAGTACAGATGCT
>CAZXVE010000017.1:0-15553 GCA_964644125.1 uncultured Muribaculaceae bacterium | reverse complement strand
AACCGCCGATGATCGCGGTGAAAGGATGCTGAGCGTTCTGGAGCACGTTCTCGATAGCCTTGACCTCTTTTTCCATGAGGTAGCCGAACATCTTGTCGTTAGGGAAATAAGCGGCTATGAGAGCTGTTGAACCGTGAGCCCTGTGCGCTGTACCGAAAGCATCGTTGATGTAGCAGTCAGCATAGGAAGCAAGTTTCTTCACGAACGCCTTCTGGCTTTCCTTGACAGCCTTCTTGGCTGCAGCCTTCTCCTCATCGGTAGCGTCCTCCGCAAGTCCTCTCGGCTTGCCTTCCTCCTCTGCGTAGTAGCGGAGGTTTTCGAGCATCAGGACCTCGCCCGGTTTGAGGGCGGCAGCCTGCTCGTCAGCCTTCTGGCAATCCTCAGCGAACTGCACAGGCACTCCGAGACACTCGGAAACGTGGGCGAGAATGTGCTTGAGGGAGAATTTAGGATCGACCTTCTTAGGACGGCCGAGATGTGACATCAGGATAAGGGAACCGCCGCCGGCGAGAACCTTCTTGAGAGTAGGGAGAGCCGCGCGGATGCGGGTGTCGTCAGTGATGTTGAAATTCTCATCGAGCGGAACGTTGAAATCCACTCTGACAATGGCCTTCTTTCCAGTGAAGTCGTAAGTGTCAATGTGCTGTTGCATAAACTTATTGTTAAAAAATCATTTCCATTAATCAGACCGCAAATATAGTAAAATTCAGCGGATTGCACATCAGCAAAGAACAATATAACGATTAAATCATCAGTCAGTAGGCTAAAATGGGGTTTCTTTTTCATATCTTTGTATGCTATGACGATTGAGTATATTCCTCAGAATTGGAAAGATTACGAACTTCTTGACTCCGGAAGGGGCGCGAAGCTCGAAAGGTTCGGCGAATATGTTCTAGCCCGCCCTGAGCCCAAAGCACTGTGGGACAAAAGTATGAGCGATGCCGAATGGAATTCGCTCGCCCACACCAGATTCACCCCCGGTGCCGGATTCGGCAAAGCCGGCAAAGAAGACAGCGGGACATGGGAAAGGCTCAAGGACATGCCGGACCAGTGGTGGATCCGCTACAATGGAGGTCCCAGGTTCAGCCTGAGACTGGGACTCACGTCATTCAAGCATGTAGGGGTCTTCCCCGAACAGGCCGCGAACTGGGACTACATATTCAGGCAGACATCATGCGTCGCCGCCAAGACAGGTTCCAGACCTAAAGTTCTGAACCTTTTCGCCTACACAGGAGCTGCATCTCTCGCGGCCAAATGCGCGGGAGCCGATGTCACTCATCTGGATTCAGTCCGGCAGGTTGTCACATGGGCTCACGGCAATCAGGAACGCAGCGGTCTTCAGGACATCCGCTGGGTGGTGGAAGATGCCATGAAGTTCGCCAACCGCGAAGCAAGACGGGGCAATATCTATCAAGGCATCATTCTCGATCCTCCGGCATATGGCCATGGCCCTGACGGAGAGAAATGGAAACTCGACGAATGTCTTTTCGACATGATGAAGACCGTCGGGAAAATTCTGGCTCCGGAAAACAGTTTTCTGGTTCTGAACCTTTACTCCAACGGATTCTCCGCCATACTTGGAGAGACCGTAGTCCGTCAGGCCTTCGGGCTTCAATCAGATTCAGGGCTGGAATCCGGAGAACTGGTCATCAGGGACAGATTCGGAAAGGACCTGCCGCTGAGCATATTCGTCAGACTTGTAAGATAAACGCAACATGAAGTCTCCCGTCAGATTCTGCTTGATTGCAGTTGTGCTTGTAGCCTTCGCTTTCTTCTGCGAGGGGCTGCGGGCCAATTTCATCACTATTTCTGACTCCGGGACAGCCGTAAAGACCTCATGCGGCAGCATTACTGATCCGAGTCAATCCGAACATTCATTCATAAAGTTCAACACACCCTGCCTGACAAGCCCGACAGCCGAAGGGCAGACAGTAACTCGCACGGTCACCGGAGCTTCCGGCAGTCCGAGCAGGAGTGAGCGCAGAGCGGAACTTGATTTCAAGATTCTGGAATTCAAGGCATTCTATCATCCCGACCTGCAAAGACATTCCCTGCCGACACTGCGGAAGCTGCGTCTATAGCGGTTTCTCCAAGGCCGCGGCAGGCCTGGCAATCAATGAAACGGGAGCCGTTCCCCTCTTCCCGAACGGCAAATTATGTATTACCATAACGGTGATGCAACCATATTTTTACACAACATTTTCCCGATGGCTCCAGCCTTTCCGGGAAGCATCACCAAATTAAATCCGAAAACAAATGGAAACCGTAAATATCAAAAAAACAAGATCCGCAAAGGACATCATCGTGACACTTCTGTTCCTTGCAGCAGGAGCTGCTCTGCTTTTCTGTTCCGATTCCATGTTCATACTTGGATGCACCGTCATTCTCTTCGCAGTGATTCTGTTTCTGGCCATGAAATCATCCTATGTGATTGAAGGCAAGGAAGGATCGTTCAAGCGCAAGACAGCCAACTACCCGAAGACAAAGAAGGAGGAACTCGTTTCCTACCTCGAAGGCAAGTCCACGAAAGTGGTCCCAGAGGCTCCGGGCGGGCTCTTGATGTACATCTACTACCGGCGCGACAAGTCCGGAGGTTTCGCCCAGATCAACGATTTCGACCAGTACCAGTACAAGCCGATAACCGAAATGCTCCCGCTCAGTCCTGAACAGGTCAAGGCACTTGTCTAAAAAACAGCTTAACCTACAATCATATTGCCATCGGCCGAAGACAAGTGACGATGGCGCTCACAAAAGTGCGGCCGTTGTTCCTGCGTTGAGGAACAGCGGTCGCTTTGCTATGAAAATATATTCAAAACGATGAATATATCGAATATTTTTCACTAAATTAGCCATCATCAACGGGAGCAAAGGTCTTGTCAGAACTGATACTATCATTTCCGATACAGAACCTTTGGATACCTGCAGAAACACATAACACTAAAACAGACTGAACAATGACTGACAAAAATCTGATGCTGAACCCGAATCAGCTTGTCGCTTACCTGCACAAGAAGCCGGAGGACTTCAGAAAAACCGACATCATCGACTTCATCACGAACAACGGAATCAGGATGGTGAACTTCATGTACCCTGCCGAAGACGGAAGGGTGAAGACCTTGAATTTCATCATCAACAGCCTCGAATATCTTGAAACGATCCTCAGCCAGGGCGAAAGAGTGGACGGATCCAGCCTGTTCCCATCTTTCGTGGAACCTGGCAGCAGCGACCTTTATGTCGTGCCGCGCTTCCGCACCGCTTTCGTTGACCCGTTTGCCGAAATTCCCACTCTTGCGATGCTGTGCAGCTTCTTCGACAAGGATGGAAGACCTTTCGAATGCGACCCGTACCGTACGGTACAGCGGGCAGCAGAAGTCTTCCGCGAAAGCACAGGAATGACTTTCGAGGCAATGGGCGAACTGGAGTACTACGTCATAGCGGCCGAGCAGGAACTATTCCCGGGCATAGACCAGAAAGGCTACCACGAATCCTCGCCTTTCGCCAAGCTCAACGACTTCAGAGCCAAGTGTATGGAATATGTCGCAAGGACCGGAGGCATCATCAAGTACGGCCACAGCGAGGTGGGCAACTTCACAAGGGACGGCAAGACCTACGAGCAGAACGAGATCGAGTTCCTGCCTTGTCCTATCGAGACAGCGGCCGACCAGATCCTGCTGGCGAAATGGGTCATCCGCAACCTGGGCGCTCAGAACGGGCTTGACGTGACCTTCGCTCCTAAGATCATCGTGGGAGAGGCCGGTTCCGGCATGCACATCCACATGAGGATGCTCAAGGACGGCCGCAACCAGATGATAAAGGACGGGAAACTGTCCGGCATCGCGCTGAGGGCCATCGCCGGAATGATGGAACTTGCCCCGGCCATCACAGCCTTCGGCAACAAAAACCCTACTTCCTATTTTCGTCTTGTCCCTCATCAGGAAGCTCCGACCAACATCTGCTGGGGAGACTGCAACCGTTCGGCTCTCGTGAGAGTCCCTCTGGGATGGACCGGTGGCCAGGACATGTGCTCGGAAGCCAATCCTCTTGAGACCGGAGAGGCCGTTGACGCCACCGGAAAGCAGACCGTCGAGATGCGTTCGCCTGACAGCTCAGCCGACATCTACCAGCTTATGGCAGGGCTCTGCGTGGCCTGCAGGTATGGTCTGGAGATGGACGAGACAACAGCCATCGCAGAAGCAAAGGAGAAATATGTCGGGATGGACATCCACAAGGGCGGAGAGGAAGCCCTCGCGAAACTTGCCGCTCTGCCGGCCAGCTGCGAAGAATCTGCGGCCTGTCTGAAAGCTGCCAGAGGCATATTCGAAAAAAATGCCGTCTTCCCTGCAAGAATGGTAGACGGCATCATAAAAGCTCTGGAATCTTTCCATGACCGGGACCTGCTCACTAAAGCGGTCAACGACACGGAGAAGGTCAAACAGCTGGTGGACAAATATTTCTACTGCGGATGAGAAAGGAAGTCCTCAAGTGACTTTTCAATCTCTCCAGCAAAATCAGGATCACCTGACTTGCGTATCTCGTTCGACATGTAGTAGACGAGGTTGCAGTCATATTCGAATTCACTCTTGCAAATCTGATAGAAATCAAGGTAGAACCTGACAGATTCGGTGATTTCACCGATCAGTTCATGAGCCAGTGCCTTTGCCTTTTCAGGTTTGCCAAGAGTGTAGTAATCCTTGATCATCTCTATCGGGAAGAGGGCATTGGATCCCCATCCGAGAACAGAATTGTCGTAAGGATATTCCTTCGGTTTGAGGACCTGCTGGCACTTGTCGAGCATTTCCTCCGCTCTGTCATTCTCTCCGGCCGCAATGAAAGCGTTGGCGGCCGACACAAACATATTCCTCAGAGACATCACGCCAAGGAAAGTATAAGTATTCTGATAGTCAACGCAGTAATCCTCGCGCGAAACAGCATCGAAACAATAGTCGGAGGTCATTTTTTCATAGAGGTCATCCGTGTCGACAACACCGACATCAAGAGACTGGATCCTGTTCCTTATAGGAGTGAACTTGTAGGAGAATCCTTCATACATAAGGTAATCCTTGATGCCGATATTCAGGTCTCCGCCCATGTTGAGAACGTTCAGCGGCCTGTCCCATTGATAGGTCGAGAGGAAGTCAAGCATGAAGAGTTCCGGCTTGCTGAGATAATTCTTGCTCTTCGGAATCTCGATCACAATCGAATCAGGAATCTGATCCGCAAGTTTCTCACTCACTATTCCGCTTCTGATGCAGTTCTCCTTGTTGACAGGGATGATCATCTTCCTGGAAACCCAGTAGTCCAGCTTGCGTCCATCCTGATAAACCAGTTTCGCATCAGGGTGCTTGAACACCGCGATGCAGTCAGACAGCATCAAGGCCTGGTCACGCTTGTCCTCGATAGGTATCCATTCATTGGTACCGTACAGGTACTGTTCCTGCCCGATCGAAAGGTCCAGAGGAGCGGAATTGTTGATTGCATACCGCATCTGGTCTATGTACCAGTCTGTTCCGAGGAGAGAAGTATTGCATATTCTCACATCGTTCCTGAAGCCTTCCACCTCCTGGGCATACCAGAGAGGGAAAGTGTCATTGTCCCCATGGGTCACCAGGACTCCGTTGGGTTCCACCGAATTGAGATAGTTTCTGGCAATCTCCACAGAAGTGTAGCGGTTGCTTCTGTCATGGTCGTCCCAATTCTCCTCAGCCATCAATGCCGGCACGAAAAGGCATGCAGCTGAAACAACGGCGGCAACCGCGACGGTATGCCTGTCCTTAAGGGCGGAAGTAATCCATGAATATACGGCCGCCACGGCAAAGCCTATCCAGATTGCGAAGGCATAGAACGACCCCGCATAGGCATAGTCCCTTTCACGGACCTGATACGGAGGCTGGTTCAGATAAAGGACAATGGCAATTCCTGTCATGAAGAAAAGCAGGAATGTCAACCAGCATCCCCTCCTGTCCTTGTCAAACTGGAAGCAGAGGCCGATGAGTCCCAGCAGCAGAGGCAGGAAAAAGTAATGGTTCTTGCCAGGATTGTCCTGAAGCCACTGAGGAGCATTGCTCTGGTCTCCAAGATGAATCTTGTCAATGAACGGAATGCCGCTTTCCCAGTTGCCCAGAAACATGTCAGCTGATGGAGAGTGGATCTCGTTCTGGCGGCCAACAAAGTTCCACATAAAATACCTCCAATACATCCAGCCAAGCTGGAAATCGAAGAAATAAGCCAGGTTGGCTCCCTGGGTAGGTTTCTTGTACTGCGATCCGGGAACAGGAGTCCCCTTCCCTTCAGTGTAGGTCTCATAGAACTTTATGTGCCTGTCGTCGCTGCTGTACATTCTCGGAAACAGCATCTTTCCGGCACTGTCATACTTCACGTCCACCGGGCTCGGAACTTTCTTGTACTTTCCGTTCAACGGAGCCCAATAGTATTTCTGATCAAGCTCATAAGGAGCTCCGTAGTACTGGCCGTAAAGCAACGGAGTCGATCCGTACTGCTCGCGTGACAGGTAGCGTACAAGGGTGAAGGCATTGTCCGGCTGGTACTCGTTGGTCGGAGTCTTGGCGCAGGAGCGGATGATGACGATGCTGAACACAGAGAATCCGATAACGATAGTGGTGAAGCACAGCAGGGCCGTGTTCCAGAAGACCTTGTCAGTCTTGAGCGTCCTGAACAGTCCCCAGAAGCAAAGCGCGAGAAGCCCCACGATGAAAATGGCCGCACCCGTGTTGTAAGGCATTCCGAGAGTGTTCACGAAGAACAAGTCGAAATAAGCGGCAATCTTAGGGATGTAAGGAATCATGAAGAAGAGGATGAACCCGAGAATCACTACCGCAACGGCCATGATCTTGACATATTCCCAGAATGAATATTTCCGGTCCTCCCTCATCTTGAAGTAGTACATGTACACAAGCATCGGGATGGCCAGCAGGTTCAGCAGATGGACACCGATTGAAAGTCCCATCAGGAACGAGATCAGCACTATCCACCGGTTGGCGTACCTGCGGTCAGTTTCCTCGTACCATTTTGTCATCGCCCAGACCACCATGGCGGTGAACAGGGAGGACATGGCATAGACTTCGCCTTCAACAGCCGAGAACCAGAATGTGTCCGAGAAGCAATAGGCAAGAGCTCCGACCGCACCGCTGCCGTAGATGGCCACGGCCTGCCCGACGGAGTACCCGTCATTTCCATCTTCTCCGCCACGTTTCGGCACAATGACTCTCTTGACAAGGAACACGATTGTCAGGTAGAGGAAGAAGATGGTGAACGCCGAGCACAGGGCGCTCATCGAATTCACCATCACTGCGGCCTTGTCAGGGCCTGTGAACATCGTGAACAGCCTTGCGATGAGCTGGAATACCGGGTTCCCCGGAGGGTGTCCCACTTCAAGCTTGTACGAAGATGCTATGAACTCACCGCAGTCCCAGAACGACGCGGTCGGCTCAATCGTGGAGAGATAGGTGAATGCCGAGATGACCAGCACGGCCAGCGCAGTAAGCCTGTTCCACATCCTGAATTTTTTCTTTTCCATATTCTATTGTTTCCGGAATCGGTCAAAACAAGCCGATAATCAAGCAAAGATACGAAAGGATTCGCTATCTTTGCAAAAATATAACGACTAATATCATGAAACCCGATAACGATTGGAAGCAGAGACTTGGTGTGGTTTATTCCACCAACCCTGATTTCAGCTACGCCATGGAGGAAAATGCCGAAGATGAGACTCTTGAACCGTCAAGGCAGAAGCTCATCGTCAGCATCGACAGGAGAAACCGCGGCGGGAAGCAGGTAACTCTTGTCACAGGTTTCATCGGCACCAGGGAAGATCTTGCCGAACTCGGCAAGACGCTCAAGACGAAGTGCGGAGTGGGCGGCTCAGCGAAAAACGGTGAGATAACGGTTCAAGGCGACCTGAGAGACAAAGTCACGGCTCTGCTCAGGGATTTAGGTTACAACGCAAAAAGAGGCAACTGACAGGGAATATGGACAATCCGGTGTTCTGCGGTCTCGCGGTCATATTCACATTGATATTCCTGATAAGCATCAGGAGTTTTCTGAAGATTCTCCCATCGCTGGGCGACTGCGTCCTGAGGTGGAAAGGCAATCTCGACCTCGAAGACAGCCTCCAGCTGAGCGGCAGCCGCAACCTGATTGCCTGCATCCTTTTCATCCCGTCATGCATGGTGGCGTATTCACACGGGCTCTACCGTCCGGACTACATTGACGGCCTGCAGCCTGTCATCGGATTCGCAGCAGTCTGCGGCACCATGCTGGCCTACATTCTCATGAGATCATTTCTCAACTGGCAACTGGAAATGGGTGCATACAGGACCAAGACATTCGCCGCCGCCAACAATTCTTTCTACAGCTACATGATCATTCTTTTCCTGATCATGCTCCCAGTGGGGTCGATTTTGCGGAACCTGACAGGGAATGAGGAGCTTGCAAGAGTTGTGCTCCTGCACATAGCCGCAATCACCTATCTTGTCCATGTTTTCCGCAGAGGGCAGATTTTCGCCTCAACTTGCAATCCTTTCACAACATTTTTGTATCTTTGCGGCCTTGAATTACTTCCGACCGCCGCACTGGTGATTTCAGCCAAGTTGTTATAGCCTTTTTGCGGTGGCCGAACTACAAAAGCAAGAATATGGCCATCAAGAAGATTTTGATTTCACAGCGCGCACCTCTGAACGATGCACCTTATGTTGCTCTGAAAGAGAAGTTCGGCGTTGACATCACTTTCAAACAGTTCTTTCTCATCGAGCCCCTCTCTTCCAGGGAATTCAGGGCACAGAGAATAAACATCCTGGACTACACCGCAATCATTTTCTCATCCCGGCATACGATTGACGCATTCTATGGTCTATGCGACGAACTGAGAGTAAAAGTGCCTGAGACCATGAAGTACTTTTGCACGACGGAAGCAGTGGCCATGTACCTTCAAAAGCACATTGTCTACCGCAAACGCAAGATTTTCTTCGGCAACGGCACCCCGGAATCCATCATCGAACAGATCGGCACAAAGCACAAGAACGAGAAGTTCCTTGTAACCCAGTCCGATTCAAGCAACAGTTCTCCTCTTACGAACCTCATGGAAACACAAGGCCTGGAGCACAAGACGGCCGTTTTCGTGAAGTCCGTACCCCAGGACCTTAAGGATTTGAATCTTTCAGAGTATGACATGATTGTCTTCTACAATCCTTACGACATCAAATCCTTGTACGAGAACTTTCCGGAATTCCAGCAGGGTGACATCAAGTTCGCGGCCTATGGCAAATCCATCGTCAAAGCGATGGAGGAGGCCGGTCTGAAGATTGAAATCCAGGCGCCTACTCCGGAAGCACCGTCCGTAGCCCGCGCCATCGAACTTTATCTCAGCGCTCAGAAATAGCTTCCCGAATGTTCACTCTACCGAAATCCGAACGGCTTCATGGGAAGACGAAGATTTCGGCTCTGATGTCAAAGGGCCGCTGGGGATTCACGTCCGGACTCAAATACTGTGTGCTTAAGAAATCCTCAGCCGACGGAGAAGGGGACCCGAACAGCATTCTGGTATCAGTCCCTAAACGTCTGTTCAAACGGGCCGTCAGGCGCAATCTTCTGAAAAGGAGGATTCGCGAAGCCTACAGAACACAGAAACAACTCCTGCCGGGGAACGGTTACTCGATAATGATTCTCTACAATTCTAAGGAGGTCATGGATTTCGAGGTCATCCGCAATCAGGTCAAGGATATTCTGGAAAAAGCTGCCGGCCATGAAGCCAAGTAGCAGCATCCCCCGCTGGCGGAAAACGGTAAGAACGGTGTTCAACGCACCGTTCCTTGCACTCATCTGGTTTTATCGCACATGCATAGGCCCGTACATTCCAAAGACCTGCCGTTTTGAGCCTTCCTGCTCGACCTACGCCGTTGAAGCATTCAAAAAATGGGGCCCTGTCAAAGGTCTGTTCCTCACAGTCCGGAGGATTCTCCGCTGCAATCCCTGGGGCGGCAGCGGCTATGACCCGGTCCCGTAATTTTTTCTATTTCTTGTGATTCTTCTTGCGGGAGCGAAGGTGGGAAATGCTTTCAACAAGAAGCTGGTCACGAAGTATATGCCTGGCAGCCAAGACGTCAAGAATAGCCGCCACCAGCGGAAACACAGCCGTAAACTTGAAGATAAGTTCATCCCCGGCGGTGAAGTAATCCATTGCCAGCAGAACCTGCAGCGCCACCATCAAAATAGCAGACAGCACGGTAGTGCGCATTTGGAAGACGCGGACGTTGAAAGTAAAAACCGCCAGCAGCTGAAGAAGGGTGACCACTATCAGCAGCACCAGGTAAACCACATTCTGCGAATATGTCAGTTCCTCGGCATGAACACCTCCGGGACCTAAAGTAAACGCCTTGACACTGAAGAAAAGTGCCACCACAAGACCTGTGGCCAGGCACAGGTATAAAGTTTGAAGTCTTTGCCACATAATGTACAAATTTAGTCAAATCCGCGGGATATTGCTATATTTGAGTGACGAATTGCAATGATTCGGCCACATGACATCACACAAAACAAAAACTGAATCAAAATGAAAATAGCAGAATCTGAATTCATCATCAATGATGACGGCTCGGCATTCCACCTTCATCTGAAACCGGAAGAACTTGCAGACACCGTCATACTTGTCGGAGACCCGGGAAGAGTCGAGATGGTTGCCGGATTCCTTACCGACATCGAATTCCGTCATCAGTCAAGAGAGTTCGTGTCCACCACAGGAAAGTACAACGGGAAACGGATAACGGTTCTGTCAACAGGCATCGGAACAGACAACATCGACATCGTCATGACCGAGCTTGACGCACTCGCCAATGTGGACTTCACAACACGCGAGCCCAAAAAGGAACACCGCACACTCACCATACTGCGCATCGGAACCTGCGGAGCAGTGCAGGCCGACATCCCTCTCGGCTCCGCCATCTTTTCCGAATATTCAGTAGGCTGCGACGGTCTGATGAACTGGTACGCTGACCGCGACGCCGTCACTGACAAAGCCATGGAGGAAGCGTTCAAGAAACACACTCACTGGAACGAGAACCTTCCTTCGCCATACTTCGTGAAGGCCAGCGATAAACTGATAAAAATGTTCGAGGGCTGCTCGGTCAAGGGCATGACTGTCTCGGCATCAGGATTCTACGGACCACAGGGAAGAGTCGTACGCCAAGGCCTGGCAATGCCGGACATGATTGAAGACTTCGAATCATTCCGCTTCGGCGAGCGCAGAATCACCAATTTCGAGATGGAAAGCTCGGCCGTTGCCGGTATGGCAAAGCATCTAGGACACGAAGCCGGTACAATCTGTTGTGTGATAGCGAACAGACACTTGAAAAACAGCAACCCTGATTACAAACCGCAAGTCAGAGAAGTCGTAAAACTGGCTTTGGACAAACTCACAAAGCAAACTGCCGTTTCTTGAAAAAGTTCCCGGAACAGAAATGACCGGGGACAATCATTGGTCACGATGTCCTATGCTGTTGTTGAAGCGGCTTAGGACATTTTCGGAATATGTCTTGGTAATCGGGATAGGGGCTATTGCATCGTTGTCAAGGTCAAGGTTATAGCCATCCTTCTCCTTGCGCAGTACCTTCACCTTGTCCATATTCACGATGTACTTCCTGTGGCAGCGGACAAGGCTGCTCCCCCTGAAACTTTCCTCGACGGTCTTCAGCCGGCAACGGAGCATATACCTTTTAAGATCGCCCTTGCTGTCCGTGTACCAGACAATTATATAATTGTCATCAGATTCGATATAGAACAGGTTGGACGCACTGACACAAAGTTTCAGATCGCCATTGTTGTCAAACAAAGTAATCTTTTCAAGTCTGGACACAGGGACATTCTCATCGGAGACTACATTGCCATAATTCATCAGACGGATAATCTGATTCTTGTCCTGAATCGCCCAGTACATACCCGAAAGAACATACGGAATCACCAGGGAAATGGTGCCGTAGAGCAGTGCGGTCCCGAGAGTTTGAGGAAACTGATCCCAGCCTATACCGGTAATCGGAACAGTGATGAAGGAATATGCAAGACAGATCACAACCACCTCACTGAGACACCACATGATGTAGCCGAGAAAAGTCATCTTCAACCTGGTTCTTGTCCGGTACATGATGTACTTGCTGAAGATCACGACAAGAAGAGCGCCGACGGCAAAGAGGACAGTGAATGCAAAGAACTTCGAATTGCCCAGCGCCATCCAGCTGCTGTGGGAAAAAGGAAGACTCACCAAGAGAAACACGACTGAAAACAACGCCGTGAATGTCACGGTGTAGATCAGTTGGCTTTTCCCCCTGAAATAGGCGGGAAGCGGGGTGTTGAAAAATCCCATCCTCTTGACTTTTAACATGGCAAATATAACACTTTTTACAATTAACAAAAAGCCGCGATTCGCCACAAATCCGGCCAAATCGCCACCGGGAGACCTCAACTCACTACATCAGAAAGGTATTCACCACTTAAATTTTGCCTCTCGCGCGCAACTGAATATTTTTGTTCGGATTTAATCCCCATAACGAAAAATTTTAAAGCGAATAGCAATATGAGAATCATCGGCACAGGAAGCGCGCTTCCGAAAAAAGTTGTCAGCAATGACATGCTCACCGGTTTCCTTGACACAAGTGACGAATGGATTTTCCCGCGTACCGGAATCAGGACCAGGCATGTGATCTCAGACGAGAATATTGAGGATCTCGGCACCGAGGCCGTCCGCAACGCACTGGAGATGTCAGGACTCCAAGCCAAGGATATCGACCTGTTCATAGTCTCGAATGTCGTTTCCGAGTACACGACTCCAGGCATGAGCTGCATCATCGGAGAAAAACTGGGGCTGACCTGTCCCATGTTTGACATAAATTGCGCATGTCCCGGCTTCATCTATGCTCTGGACATGGCAGAGACATATTACAAGGCCGGCAAGATCAAGAACGCAATCATAGCCTGCGTGGAAGAGCCGAGCCGCATGGCCAGCTGGAAAGACAGAAGCACCTGCGTTCTGTTCGGGGACGGAGCCGGAGCCGTAGTTCTCTCTGAAGGCGACAACATAAAAGGCACCAGACTTCACTCTGAGCCATCAGTTGAACAAATCTGGCAGAAAAGGACACTGATGGACACACCGTACGTCACCAAGAAAGAAGAAAGCACACCTTTGCAGATGAAAGGACGCGAGGTCTTCAAGTTCGCCGTCAACGCCTGCACCAAAGGGGTGAAAGGACTTTTGGACGAACTTGGAATCAATCCCGCCGATGTGAACTACTTCATGGTCCATCAAGCCAACCAGAGAATCATCGACTCAATCATTTCCTTCATGGGCCAGCCGGCAGAGAAGTTCCCTGTGAACATCACCGACCACGGCAACTCATCTTCAGCCTCATGCCCGATTCTTCTGGACGAGTGCAACAGAAAGGGGATGTTCAAGAAAGGGGACATTCTCGTCTTCAGCGCATTTGGAGCCGGACTGCTTTCAGGAGCCGCTGTGGTTGAATGGTAATCTGAAATTAATATAGTATATTTGCAAGTCTATGATAAAAAGTGTAATATGTGATTTGCTCGGCATCGAGCGTCCTCTGTTTCAAGGAGGTATGGCCTGGATAGCCGATGCCAGACTGGCCGCTGCAGTTTCGAACGCCGGCGGTCTCGGCCTGATTTCTTCAATCAATTTCGGCACAGAAGCCGTAAGGGAAGAGATCCGCAAATGCAAAACCCTCACCGACAAGCCTTTCGGTGTCAACATCATGCTTCAGGCACCGAACGCCGGAGAAGTAGCTGAAATGCTCATCGAAGAAGGTGTGAAGATCGTCACGACAGGTGCCGGTTCACCGGCCGCCTACATGGAGAAATGGAAGGCCGCAGGCGTGAAAGTCATCCCTGTCGTGGCTTCCGTTGCCTATGCCCTCAAGATGCAGGAACTCGGAGCAACGGCCGTCATCGCCGAAGGAGCCGAATCCGGCGGGCACATAGGAGACACCCACACAATGGCGCTTGTCCCACAGGTGGTTGACGCCCTGGATATTCCTGTACTCGCCGCCGGCGGAATCTTCGACGGAAGAGGAGTAGCCGCAGCCTTCATGCTGGGAGCGAAAGGTGTGCAGGTCGGCACGAGGTTCCTCATCGCCGACGAATGTCATATTCACGAAAACTACAAGGCAAGGCTCATCGCAGCTTCCGATGTCAGCACGATGGTGACCGGAAAGTCGCTCGGCGATGCGGTGCGCGGCCTCAAGACCCCGTTCGCGAAGAAATTCTTCAAGATGGAATATGACCCTGCAGTCTCCAAGGAAGAGGTGCAGAAATTCGGCACCGGCTCGATGCGCAAGGCCGTGTTCGACGGTGACCTCGCAGGTGGAAGTTTCCTCGCGGGAGAGGTCGCCGGTATGATCAAGAAGAAGGAAACGGCGAAAGAAATCGTGGAGGACCTTATGGACGGAGCCGGGAAACTCCTCGCCGGCGCCTCCGGACTTTTAACGGAATAAGAATAAAAAACACATAATGGACAAAAGAGTAGTAGTGACAGGAATGGGAGTGATCTCACCTGTCGGCAACGATGTAAACACATTTTGGAGCAACCTCTGCAGCGGTGTCTGCGGAATCGACTACATCACCGCGTTCCCGACCGAAAACCTTCCGGTGAAAATTGCCGGAATCATCAAGGATTTCAAGGCCGAGGAATACGGGATGGACAAGCCCTTCATCAGAAAGCAGGATCTGTTCACGCAGTACGGAGTCGCGGCCGCCTATCAGGCGATGAAGCAGTCCGGACTCTGCTCCCAGGGTGAGAACCAGAACATCGATCCTTTCAGGCTCGGAGTCTATGTCGGTTCGGGAATCGGCGGATTCGCCACCCAGTTCAGAGAGAGCTGCAAGATGATCGAGGATCCTTCAGGACAATGGATTTCTCCACTGTTCATCCCTACGATGATTTCCAACATCGCGGCCGGTCACATCGCCATCATCCATCACGCAGAAGGCCCTTGCGTTGACATCGTGACCGCCTGCGCCACTTCGACCAACGCCATGGGAGAGGCCTACAGGGCCATCAAGCACGGCTATGCCGATGCAATCATCACAGGAGGCTGCGAGAACGCCACAATTCCTATCGGAATCGCCGGCTTCGCCAACGCCAAGGCGCTTTCAAGGGCAACCGATCCTAAATACGCCTCACTGCCGTTCAACGCAAACCGCGCCGGCTTCGTTATGGCCGACGGCGCAGCTGTCCTCGTCCTTGAGGAATATGAACACGCGAAAGCCCGCGGAGCCAACATACTTGCAGAGATGGTCGGCTACGGCAACACCTGCGACGCCTACCACTCCACAGCCCCGAGACCTGACGGCTCGACCCAGGCGAAGTGCATAGAACTGGCCCTTGAAGAGGCAGGATTCGACAAGGAGAAGGACAATCTCTACATCAACGCCCACGGCACAGGCACAAGGCTCAACGATGTAGCCGAGACGACCGCCTACAAACTCGCTCTCGGAGACTATGCCTACAAGGCCCACATCAGTTCCATCAAGTCGATGA
>CAZXVE010000016.1:0-15839 GCA_964644125.1 uncultured Muribaculaceae bacterium | reverse complement strand
CCGCTCCTGCCGTCACAGTTGAATCTCTCTATGCTCCTCATTATCGGGCGAATGCGGCATTTGCAACTGAATTGAAGACTGTAAAATAGAATTCAAAGCGAGAATTATTAACAATCAAATAAAAGTACATGAAAATCAAATTCCTATTTCTTGATCTTCTGGTTGTTCTGACAACTGTGACTGCCAGTGCGTCAACGGCTTCGACCCATGAACTGCTTCCTCTTCCGCAGAATGTCGTGTGGATGAAAGGAACCTTCCACAAGGCCGAGGTGAGGTTGGAGGGAGATTCTTCCGTATCAGAACCGGTGAAGGAGTGGCTTGGCGAGACCGGAATTGATTGTTCCGAAGATGCTTCCGGGAAGGTGAGTGTCCGGCTGGTGGAACGGATAGCTCAGGCCACAGTCAACCAGGAAGAAGCCTATGATTTGACAGTCTCACCGGGCTCGGTCAGAATTGAAGCCGTTACTGAAAAAGGTGTCTATTGGGCTGTTCAGACATTGCGCCAGCTGGTTGACAAGTCAAAGGACAGTGCCAGGATTCCTTGTTGCAGAATCATTGACTGGCCTGCGTTCAGAATCCGTGGATTCATGCACGACACAGGACGCTCCTACATCGGACTTGAGGAAATCAAGCATGAAATAGAAATTCTTTCACACTATAAAATCAATACGTTTCACTGGCACTTGACCGAAAATCAGGCCTGGAGACTTGAAAGCAAGATTTATCCGCAGCTGACATCGCCTGAGAACATGTCCAGATATCCTGGATGTTTCTATACTCAGGAACAGGTTCGTGATCTGCTTGATTTTTGCCGGCGGCATCATGTCCTTCTGATTCCGGAAATAGACATGCCGGGCCATAGCGCGGCATTTGCACGGACTTTCGGCTGCGGCATGCAAAGCCCTGAAGGCAAGGCTATCGTCAAAGAACTTCTTGCCGAGGCCTGCGACTTGTTCGCCGGGGTTCCGTATTTCCACATAGGTACTGATGAGGTTCGTATCACGGATCCGGATTTCGTCCCTGAAATGGTGGCTCTGGTGCGCTCAAAAGGTAAAAAGGCCATTTCCTGGAGCCCGGGTCATGAGTATGCGCCAGGAGAAATTGACGTGACTCATCTTTGGAGTCCCCGTGGCAAAGCGCAGGCAGGAATTACGGCCATCGACAGCAAGTTCCGCTATGCCAATCACTTTGACCTCTTCGGTGACATCGTGGCCATTTACAACAGCCGTGTCTGCAATGCTGAATATGGCAGTGAAGAGGCTGCCGGCACCATCATGGCGGTCTGGAATGACCGCAAACTGCCTGATGAAAGGAATATCCTGACGCAGAACATGTTCTATCCATCCATGCTGGCGATTGCAGAACGCTCGTGGCTTGGAGGCGGAAGTGAATATTTCGATGGAAGCGGGGTGATTCTTCCTGCGGACACAAGCCTTGCCTTCAAGAACTTTGTTGATTTTGAGCGGCGTATGCTCTGGCATAAGGATCATTGTTTCGCCGGAGAACCGTTCCCTTACGTAAAGCAGACAAATGTCCATTGGGCAGTCACGGATGCCTTTCCTAACGGGGGCGATCTTTCCAGCTCGTTTCCACCTGAGAAAGAGATTTCTGATTGCTATTCTTTTGAAGGTAAGGAATATGGCGTGCATCGTGTCACCGGCGCCGGAATATCCCTGCGCCACTTCTGGGGAGAGAGTCTCCCGGCTTTGTTCAAGAATCCGAGCGAGAACAGTACCGCTTACGCGTACACTTGGGTATATTCTCCGAAATCCCAGGATGTCGGGCTTCTTGCTGAATTTCAGAACTACAGCCGTTCCGTGGTGGATGTGACTCCTCCTGCAGGATGCTGGGACTATAGAGGAAGCAGAATCTGGCTCAATGATCAGGAGGTGCTTCCACCTGTCTGGACTAACGTCCACACCGAACATAGTGCCGAGATAGAACTTGGCAATGAAAACTGTACGGCGCGCCCTCCTCTGCATGTCCATTTGAACAAAGGATGGAACAAGGTTTTCATGAAATTGCCGGTTGGCCGGTTCACTACATCTCAGATATGGTTGGTCAAGTGGTCGTTTACTGCCGTATTCGTCACCCTCGACGGTAGTTACGCTGTTGAAGGGCTGATTTATTCTCCTGACCGCGAAAAAAAACTGTAAAAAAACTCTGAAAAAGTTTGCAGTATTCAAAAAAAGCAGTACCTTTGCATCGCTCGAACGGAAAACGACCGAACAGCGTTTTTGGGAGCTTAGCTCAGTTGGTTCAGAGCGTCTGCCTTACAAGCAGAGGGTCGGGGGTTCGACTCCCTCAGCTCCCACAAAAAAGAGAGATTGATTGATGTCAATCTCTCTCTTTTTTTCTGTCTACCTGTCTCTGTTTGGGGGCTCAGCTCTGGAATTCGGCATCGAAATCGGTAAAGCATGTCTGAGTGCTGTGATTGATTCTGACAAATGGTTATATTTGTACTCCTTTAGTGCATTTTAATAAAATTTTCTATTGCTATGCGTAAGATTCTTATACTTTTGACAGCGGCGGCTCTTTCCATGTCCTGCTCCGAACAGTTCAATGCAGCCTACCTCCTTTCCGGCGGAGCAAAAGTGGCGCAGGCGGCGGCTCTGTCCGACAGTCAGATTCAATCATACGTGAGCCAGTACGTCCAGAAACTTGATGCGGAGAACACTGTGCTTCCGGAAAGCAGCGCTTATGTCAAAAGGGTCAGGAAAATGACTTCGGGAATCACTTCTGCAAACGGAACGGCACTCAATTTCAAGGTTTACAAGACAAGCGACGTGAATGCTTTCGCCTGTGCCGACGGGAGTGTAAGAATCTATTCCGGTCTTCTGGATGTCATGACTGACGATGAAGTCCTCGGAGTTGTAGGACATGAAATCGGACATGTGGCTCTCAAACATTCCAAGAAGCAGTTCAAGCAGGCTCTTCTCACATCTGCTGTCAGGGATGCGATTGTCTCAGCTGGCGGTACGGTGGCCGTGCTTACATCATCTCAGTTGGGAGACATCGGTGAGTCTCTCATGAGCGCAAGTTTCTCCAGAAAGCAGGAGACTGCGGCCGACGACTTCGGCTATGAGTTTTTGAAAGAAGCTGGAAAGAATCCTTGGGCTATGGCCATGGCTTTTGAAGTTCTCCAGAACCTTTCCAACAGTGACACTGCATCAGGAACCCAGGCGGCATCCGGTTCTGTAGGGCAATTGTTCTCAACGCATCCGGCCACTGCGGACAGAATTTCCCGCATGGCTCAAAGGGCTACGAGTGACGGTTACAAGAAGCCTTCCAAATAATCACTGTTCTCCTCTATTGTAAATCCTACGGAAACCGTGTTGCCGCTTTCGTCCACGACCGTGACCGTGTGCTTCCCCGTGCCTGGAGTCAGTGTCATCTGATGGACTATGCTTGTTTCTCCCACATATTCATTGTCCAGATGCCAGAAGACGGTTGATGAAGGGTTCCGGTGTGCCAGATTGAACGTGACTCCCTGGATTGAACCGTCGAGTTGGCGTGGGATATAGATTACTGCTCCGCTTTCCGGGTAGATGAACTCCATGGGAGAATCATTGGCTTCTCCTTTTGCATTGACAGCAGGAACTTTGTATTCCGGATGGTGCTGCCTGTAGAACCATTCCATTGACGGTGGAAGGACAAAAACTTTGTCTCCGCCGATGACCTTGTGGTAAGGGCAAGGTTCGCTTTTGATGGATTTTCTGGGCAAAGCGAGGGTGTCGGAATCCTCGCAGTTGGCTCCTTTCAGATGACCGGATTCGCGGCACACTTCCGCAAGGACGTAATCACCGTATACCGGTTCCTTGAACCAGCCGTTTCTGGAATATTCACAATCATATTCCTTGGTCGGCAGAAGATTGAATATGTCGAACATCACCGGCCCTGCCGCACGTGCGCCTGTCAGTCCCGGCACTCCTTGCCCTTCTGCATTTCCGGCCCATACTCCGACTGCATAATCCGGTGTCACACCGACTGCCCAGGCATCCCTGAATCCATAGCTGGTGCCTGTCTTCCATGCGACCTTTTTGATGGAACTGACGAGATGCCAATCCATCTCATCAGGTCTGTTGACTTCCTTCAGTGCATCGAAGGTCCACCATAACGCGCATTTGTCTTTGATAGGGAAACCATGGAGCCGGTCATCTTTACTGATGTGAGAGGTGTCGGCGCTTTGGTAGGAGGCGGATAATTTGGCGTACATAGACGTGACATCTCCCAGTGTGCCTTCCGCCCCTCCGAGAATCAGAGAAAGACCGTAGTGTGATGCGCTTTTGTCCAATGTTGTCATGCCGCATTTCTTCAGAATGTCCAGAAATTTAGGAACTCCGAATTTGCGAAGCATGTGCACAGCCGGAACATTCAGCGATCTGGCCAGAGCTTCTGATGCCGGGACGGCGCCGTTGAATTTCCGGTTGAAGTTCTGCGGAGAGAATCCGTTCAGATTGATCGGAATGTCAGGCAGAAGCGTATTCGGCAGAATCTCCCCTTCCTGAAGCATGGAACAATAGAGCAGCGGCTTCAAAATGCTGCCGGTGCTTCTCGGCGACCGTATGATGTCAACTTCGCTTCCTGGCCGCTTGCGCTTCGGGTTGGCATTTCCTGCATAGGCCAGAGTCTCACCTGTCCTTACGTCGATCACTATGGCGGCCAGGTCGGCTATGCCTTCTCCGGACAGCTCAAGGTTCCACTGGTCGGCAATCGCTTGCACCTGTCTTTGAAGGTTTATGTCTATGGTGGTGGTTATGCGTTTCCCAGGAGCCGTTTTCCAATAATATTCAGTAAGATGATGTGCTTCTTGCGGTAGTTGCACAGGTTCAGCCGGCAATGGTTCATCGCAAGCCAGTGCCAAGTCCAGAGAATCAATCTTTCCTCGCTGGTAGAGCATCTCCAGCAACCTGTTGCGTTTTTTCAGCAGTCTGGACCGGTTTTTCCCGGGATGAATTTCTGCCGGTGAATTCGGCAGTACGGCAAGCGTGGCAGCCTCTCCCCAGGACAGTTCGCCCGGTGGTCTGCCGAAATAGCGCCAGGATGCAGCCTCGAGTCCGACGACATTGCCACCGAAGGGAGCATGAGAGGCGTACAATCCAAGAATCTCTCTCTTGCTGCAGCGGAGTTCAAGCCTTGTGGCAAGAATCGCTTCAATCATTTTCTGTCGGAGGTTCCGTTCCCGCCCTCTTGACATTCTTATGACCTGCATGGTAATCGTACTTCCACCGCTGGTCACATGCCCCGCCTTAATGTTGCCGATGGCGGCCCGCGTGATGGCTATGGGGTTAACACCGGGATGGAAGGCGAACCATCTGTCCTCAAACTCGATCAAGGCTGTCTTGAACTTATCGGGTACGGTGTCTGATGGTGGAAACCTCCATTGCCCGTCACTGGCGATTCTTGCTCCCAGCAGTTCACCGTTTCTGTCCGTGACAACTGTGGAGTAGCATGTCCCTTTGAAAATGTCTTTTGGAAGACAGAAAATGTACCAGATCAGGAAAGGGATGCATATCAGAAATATGACTCCCTTCCCTCTGATTTTTCCCGGTTTCCTCTTAAACCACGAGATCAAATTCCTGCCCATGGACTATTCGGAGACCTTCGCGGTCCCGGAGGCAGTGTTGGCATTGACATGAGGATCGTACATGGCTTCACATTTGATTGACGGCAGGATGAATTCTCCCTGGTATGAAGCGTGCATCTTGATTCTGAATGTCTTGCTTGATCCTTTCGGAAGATTGAAGAACCAGCAGACACGGTCATCCCGGATGTCGCGGTAGTTGAATGTCGCATTTGAGGCTTCACCTCCGAAAAGCCTGTCGTTCACAATCTCCCATCCTGAAGGAATCATCTCGGTCAGCGCCAGATCGGTGTAGTCTTTCGTGCCGCTCGTGTTTGTTACCTTGATGCTTACCGTGAAGTCGGTACCCTGCGGAATGTCATGAGGGTTGATTGGACTTCCGCTTAATGTGCTATAGCTTGCATTGAGATTCAGTCCGCTGGATTTAGCCTCCACTTTGTCACCTGCTGCAGGCATTATTGATGTCACGAGTGTGGCGTAAAGGCTTCCGTCCATCGTGTTGACGATGTTGATGCTTCCATTCTCCGTGTCAACTTCGGCACTTGCTATGGAGTTCGCACTCTTGACTTTGACTGTGTTTTCGCCTTGCGTTACATCAGCTGAAATCGTTCCTGTGCCTATTCTTAATGCCAGATCCCTCATTGCGCATGTGGTGAAAGCTGCTTCCTGTGTGGAATACCAGCCTCCGTAGAAAGCATCGGCTACTTCTTGAGCGACATCCATCGCTTCCGGCAGTGCATCTGCAAGAACCAGAGCCTCAAGTGCTATTGCCTTGTCCCTTGTCGGCGAACCGAATGTTCTGCTTGTTTCATGAGAGTCTTCGAAATCTGTCTTCAATTGTGCAATCATTTCCTTTGCCACGGTCTTTTTGCCTGTGATGGCGTAAGTGGCTGCCAGCATCCATGCTGCCTGTCTGGAAAGGGTTTCGCTTTCCTTCAACCTGTTCATGGCTCCGCTTTCGGCCTCACCGTTCAGGGCAAGGGTATAGAGCCTGTAGGCCTGCTCAAGATCTCCAGAACCTCCATTGTCCGAGTTGCGGTAATCCTGTACGTTTTTCTTTTGGTATCTGGACCAGATTGCAAGTACACCTTTGTTCACGTTGTAGCCATTCTGGGCTGCCGAAATCATGAACTGTCCGGCCATTGAGCTTATCCAACCGTTGGCTTCGGTATTGCCAGGCCAATAGACGAATCCACCGCTTCCAAGCTGTCTCTGGTAAAGTTGTCGGAGCAGCTCCGGAATCATGGTTTCAATCTCCTTCTGCTTTTCTGCCGGAAGCATCTTCTTGATAGCCAGAAGGCTTATGCCTTTGGATGATATCTGCTCGCTGCAGTTGAAACTATAGTTGGACAGATAAGTGAAGATTTCTCCGCAGTTGATGGAAGGAAATCCTGTAAACTCCAGTGTGGCCCACTGGTCGGCATCAGGAGTGAAAGGAGTGAATCCGAAATGCTTGGTTCCGCCCTTCGTTATAAGGGCTCTTGAGACAGAGACAACAGGAGGATTCGGGGTCCGCACTTCGATGCTGATCTTTTCACTCGCCTTGTGGCCATTGCCGTTTGCCGTAACATATACTGTAGCTGTCCCGTTGCCTGTGGCTTCGAGATTGAATCCGGCCAGTTTGTCTCCAGGAGCGCTGAATGACAGGGTACACTTGGAATCACCGATCAGTTTAAGCGGTCCTTCAACTCTCACGCTGACTTCAGCATTCTTGACAGCATCCTCAAGAGCGAAGACATTGACCGGCATTGCTACTTTCTCTCCTGTCCCTATCACTCTTGGAAGAGTCGGCAGAACCATGAGCGGGGACCTGACCGGAACTGTCTTCTCGGCATTGCCGTAGGCTCCGTCTTTCCCGGCCACAAGCATGACTCTGACACTTCCGACGTACATCGGCAGCTTGATCTTGTGTGTGGCTGAACCATTCTGAAGCGTGAATGGACCAAGATATTTGACCACGGCGTTGAATCTGTTGTCCTTCTTGGCTGAGGTCATTATGCTTTCATCTCCACCTATGCTGAACATTGGTGAGAATCTGCCGCTGTAGGCTCCGATGACATCATCATATAGATCCCATGTGCTTACTCCAAGCGCTTCTCTGGCGTACATCGCACTCCAAGGATCAGGGGTCTTGAATGCCGTCAGGTCAAGAAGACCCTCGTCCACAATGGCCAGAGTGTAGGACATCGGCTTCCCGTTCTTCTCCTTTACCTTTATGGTGAATTCTTCTTCCGGGCGAAGCACATCCGGCATCTTGATGACCGGCTCAAGGTGTGACTCCTTGTTGCTGACCAGAACCGGGCGGATGCCGTACAGCCTGATTGGCAGATCGTTGTCGTCCCTTTCGTGAGGCTGGACCAAAGTGACATGTATGTAGAAGTTAGGAGCCATGTCCTGTGTCACTTTGAATGAATATGTCGCATCACCGTCCCCGTTGGTTTTCACCCAGGTCCTGGAGAGTACCTTTCTGGAATTTTCAAGCGAGACAAGCGCCTGCCCTTTTGAGGCCGCAGGAATGTATAATGTTACTGTCTCGCCAACTTCGTAGGAATCTTTGTCTGTTGAGAAGGATAGCATTGTGAGTGCATCAGGATCCGTTTTCGAAGATCTTCCTCTGTAGGCCGGCCAATCGATATATACAATGTCGCCGCTGATGTGGCCGCTGTCCGTGTCGGTCACCAGAACCAGATACCTTCCCCAATCCGGATAGTCCACTCTGAGCGGGAAGCTGTCACCGTCCCGTCTTGATTTGAAAGTTCCGGAAGCTATGACTTCTGCCGACGGACTGTTGACATAGGAGTCGAGACTTTCGCTTCTGCTTTCCCACCACCAGCTCCATTTCATTTTGTAGACAGTGTACTTGAGATTGTGACCGGAAACTTTTTCCCCGTTCTTGTCCACCACGACAACATCGACCTTGTAGTCCTTGTCTGTCTCAAGGTATCGGTTCCCGCTTTCTGCCGGAATTCTGACTCCGACATATGATGAATATGGTGAATACGGTAATGTCATTGTACTGAAGCTGACATCGCCGCCTTGTTCCTCGACTGTCGTCACTATGTCGGCTTTCAGCATTCCAGGGGCTCCGTCGGCTGCCGGCATTGTCACTTTGACGGTGGCCTGGCCATCCATGTTGAGTCTCGTGCTCACCAGCTGATGCTCGCTGGTGGTGTAATCTGTCAGCGGACTGGTGAACTTGTAGCCTTCGAATCCGGCGAAAGTCGAGGCTTCCTGATGCAGAACCATGTTGACCTTGGCAGCAAGTCCTGCTGCGGCCGGTCCTGTCAACCAGTTGGAAGACAAACTGACAGGAATGGTACGCCCGCTTTCGATTACATTGCATCCGAAATCGAGGTTGATCTTCAGCCTGTTCGGCTTGATGCTCTCAATCTTGAGCGCTTTGTGGAAAGATGCACCACCTATCTTGAAGTAAGCATGATAGGTTCCGGTAGGGTCTTCGCTCTTTGTTGGAATCGCAAACGAGTAGAATCCGTTTTTCCCGTTGCTGTTGATTTGTTTTGTGTAGAATTGTCCCTCCGGAGTGTAAATCTCCATTATGGACGGATGGTTGTCGGGGATTTTGTTCTCTTTGTCTTCAAGAATCATGGTGACGTGAAGCGTGTCTCCCGGTCTCCAGACTCCTCGCTCTCCGTAGATGAACGCTTTGAGCCCTTTCTCGAGCTTCTTCCCTCCTACATCAAATCGGCTGAGAGAGTTCTGTTCGTTTGGAGTGACCTTCAGATAGCTGGTCGCCCCGCCTCTTTTTGCCACGATGACAAACGGCTTTCCGGAAACGGTAATCTCTGCCATTCCGTCAGTGCCGGTCTTTGCATAGCCGATTTCCTTGAGCTGGTAGCTGTAGACGTACAGTTCGGCATTGAACACAGGATCTGTCGAGAGTATGTCGCTCACGCTTATCCAGATTCTGTCTCCTCCTGAATATTTTGCTATCACACCGAGATTGGAGGTGAGAAGGTTTATTGCCGGGAACCGTTCGTCTTCCATGTAATAGGATGGCTTGAGTGGGTTTTCCCTCTCTCTCCAGTTGTACTTTTCCCAGTCGTAGTAGCTGTCGTAATAGTCAGGATACGGCATGTCCCATTCCTCGTCATCTTCTTCCGTGATTGCTTCCGAAGAGATGTTGACCATTTCATCTGACGGAGTACCGCTCTTGAAAGACTCGCTCTTCCCATAGAGAGAGTATTCCTGCTTGAATGAGATCCTTATGCGGTAGATTGCTCCGGGTTCCTGTTTGAAGAGACCGGACAGATCAACCGAGTAGTCCTGCCACTTGTGCAGATTCTTGGAAGGATCCGAATCCAAACGTACGCATCTTTTGTAGATCAGTCTGCCGCACCGGCGCAGGGAGTTTTCTCCTGACAGGGTGTTACCCTGAAGAAATGCTAGCACATTTGATTCATAGATTTGGATGACCTTGATGTCCACCGCGCTCAGATTGACTGCCTTGAACGGCAGAATGAGTTCCTTTGAGTTCGGAAGTATGCTGCCGGTGACTGGGATTTCCACGGCTGGTTTCAGCTCTGTGGCGGAGAACTTCTGGAAATAATCCTGAGCGAGTTTGTCCCCGGCATGACTTTTCACAGAAGCGGAGATCCGTAGCGTCACGGGATCATCGGAAGTATTCTCGTAGAACACTTTGACATGGGCATTTTCGGACTGGACATAACTGCGTCCCGCTCCTTCCACCACAAACAACCCCGAGTTGTCGTCCAGGTCGGCGAGCGCTTCGGTGAAGTAGATATCGATGTAAGGTGGGTCCGCATCAATCCTTTCGGCGCTCAGGACTTTGAAGTTGTTCATTGCCGGAATGGTGATTTCAAGCTTTGAGTCTGTGACAAATCCGGTGTTTTCAGGCCTGAGCTTGACTTTGAGCACTCTGTCCTTCGTGTCTCTCGGAAGGTTTATGATTTCGAAGTGGAAACTCTTCGGATCAGTTCCGGCCGTTACATTGACTTCAGCACTATGGTCGAAATAATCATATTCAATCATTTTCTGCACTTTCTCCAACGGCAGTTCTTCTGTCAGGGAGATTATGCCTTCGATGCTGGCCTTTTCGGGTGATGCTCCTGTGATCGTAATCTCGTTCATGGAGAGCACGGCTTCTTTGATTGCCACAAGGAATTTAAAAGAGAATTTCCGGAATTTTCTCGATCCGACTTTCTGAATCTTGTCAAGCCGGAGTTTGCCGGTGTAGGACTGCCCGGATTGGAGTGCCTCGGCGTTCGGAATGAACTCGATCATGCTTTTTGACAACCATCTGGCCGTCCCTTTCACTGATGGACTGAATGTCAGGATTCCGTCTTTGAGATCATCTCCCGGAGTCGCGTCAGGAATATCAGAAGCCAGTTCGACACGTATCGTCGACTTGTCTGAAATTATTCCACCGGTGTATGCCTTTATGAATGTGGCGAATTCTGTACTCTGTCCTTTGCTTTTCCCGAAGCGGCTGCAGGATGGTATCGCCGCAACTGTCAGGATGATGGACAGGACTGCGATGAGATTCTTGGCAATGGATTTCATGTTATTCTGATGATATGGGAATGTTTCGGTAATGTGAAGGCGTATCAAGTCATGCTCTTACAATATGTCAAATTTAGGAATTCTTTTCCGAATTATCAAAGTCGGGTCATGAATATGTCCGTAATGACAAAATGTCAGTTCCCGGGCGATGGCACATCCTTTGATTTTCTCCAGGTGTCTCCGGAATTGACCGGAGAGAAGATTAAAAAACATTTAAAAACTTTATATCATGATTAAACCATTGGCAGATAGAGTCTTGGTTGAGCCTAAGGAGGCTGAGACGAAGACAGCTTCAGGTCTTTATATTCCTGACACAGCTAAGGAGAAACCTCAGGAAGGAAAGGTGATTGCCGCAGGACCCGGTAAGAAGGATGAACCTATGGAGGTTAAAGTGGGTGATGAGGTCATCTATGGCAAGTACGCTGGAACCGAGGTTACAGTTGAGGGTAAGAAATACCTTATCGTAAAGCAGTCAGACATTCTGGCTATTCTTTAATTATAATATAGGAGACAATAATTATGGCTAAGGAAATAAAATTTGATGTTGATGTCCGCTCAAAGATGAAGGAAGGAGCGGATGCCCTTGCGGATGCCGTCAAGGTCACTCTCGGACCAAAAGGCCGCAATGTCGTTATAGATAAGAAATTCGGCGCTCCTCAGGTCACCAAGGATGGTGTTACTGTGGCAAAGGAAGTTGAGCTCTCTGACAGGTATGCCAACATGGGCGCCCAGATGGTGAAGGAAGTCGCTTCCAAGACCAACGAGCAGGCCGGTGACGGCACCACGACAGCGACCGTTCTCGCCCAGGCCATCATCAACGTGGGTCTGAAGAACGTGACCGCCGGTGCCAATCCTATGGACCTCAAGAGGGGTATAGACAAGGCCGTGGCCGCTGTTGTGGCTGAACTCAAGAAGAACAGTTCTCCGGTCGGCAGCGACTATTCCAAGATCGAGCAGGTCGGCACGATCTCAGCCAACAACGACAGCAACATCGGCAAGCTCATCGCTGACGCGATGTCAAAGGTAAGCGGCGACGGTGTCATCACTGTTGAAGAGGCTAAGGGTACCGAGACAGAGGTGAAGGTCGTAGAGGGTATGCAGTTCGACAGAGGCTACATCTCTCCTTACTTCATGACCAACTCCGACAAGATGGAGGCCGTCCTCGACGACGCTTCCGTCCTCATCACCGACAAGAAAATCTCCACGATGAAGGACCTGCTTCCTATCCTCGAGCCTATCGCCCGTGAAGGAAGGTCGCTTCTCATCATCGCCGAGGATGTCGACGGCGAGGCTCTCACCACGTTGGTTGTCAACAAGCTCCGCGGCACTTTGAAGATTGCAGCCGTCAAGGCTCCAGGCTTCGGCGACCGCCGCAAGGAAATGCTTCAGGACATCGCCACCCTTACAGGCGCCATCGTAGTGTCCGAGGAAAGGGGCTTCACTCTTGAGAACACGACTCCTGATATGCTCGGCAAGGCAGAGAAGGTTACCATCACCAAGGACAACACCACAATCGTTGGCGGTGCCGGTGACAAGGAGGCTATCGCAGACAGAGTCGCTCAGATCCGCAAGCAGATCGAGAACACCACTTCAGACTACGACAAGGAGAAACTTCAGGAAAGGCTCGGCAAACTTGCAGGCGGAGTCGCAGTGCTCTACGTGGGCGCAGGTTCCGAGATTGAGATGAAGGAGAAGAAGGACAGGGTAGAGGATGCGCTCAACGCCACCCGCGCCGCTGTCGAGGAAGGTTATCTCCCTGGTGGCGGAGTGTCCTACATCCGCGCTGCCGAGGTGCTCAAGAATCTCAAGGGCGAGAATGAGGATGAGACCACCGGTATCCACATCATTGCCCGCGCAATCGAGGAGCCTCTCCGTCAGATTGCCCAGAACGCAGGCGTTGACGGCAGCGTCATCATCCAGAAGATCCGCGAGAACGAAGGCGACTTCGGCTACAACGCCCGCACCGACGAGTATGTGAATATGTTCGAGGCCGGTGTCATCGATCCTACCAAGGTTGCGAGAGTCGCTCTTGAGAACGCGGCTTCAGTCGCCGGTATGTTCCTGACAACCGAGTGCGGTATCGTGGATATTCCTGAGAAGGAAGCGGCCGCTCCGGCAATGTCTAACGGCGGAATGATGTAACGGCATAGCGCCAGTTTGAATTAAAGGAGGGTGACCGGTCCGGCCACCCTCCTTTTTTCGTCCGTATTCCTGCTGTTTTCTTTAACTATTTTTCGCGATTACACTGTTTTTGGTAGATTTTTCCTATATTTGACGGTTATTGTTATGATGCGATAACGATTTAGCACTACATTAACCAAAGAAGCTGTTTCAGGACAGTCTCAGCTTTGGAAAGGGAGCGCGGCGGCCGCCGCGTGACTGATGCGAAAGATGAAAATGGCCGGTATGGCCACAAAATAACGGAATTATTATTTTAAACAGCTTCTAAATATGAAGAAGATACTGATTTTAGGGAGCAGCAACACGGATATGACGGTACAGACACCCGTACTTCCGGCTCCCGGTGAGACAGTCCTTGGCGGAGTCTTCACTATGAGTGCAGGAGGCAAGGGTGCCAACCAGGCTGTTGCGGCCAAAAGAGTCGGAGGTGACGTTTCCTTCATCTGCAAGGTGGGCAATGATGTCTTCGGTGACAATTCAATCAAGCATTACGAGGAGGAGGGGATAGATGTCAGCGGAATCATCCGTTCCGACGAGCCTTCAGGAGTCGCTCTTATCACGGTGGACGGCAATGCCGAAAACTGCATTGTGGTGGCTTCGGGCGCGAACCTTGATTTCACCCCGGAGGACATCAAGGCTTCAGAAGCGGCTCTCAAGTCCTGTGACATCCTTCTGATGCAGCTTGAGATTCCTGTTCCGGCCGTAGTCGAGGCCGCGAGGATCGCCCACGAGGCCGGAGCTTTTGTGGTTCTGAACCCGGCACCTTACGCCGAACTTCCTGAGGAGATATTCAAGTACATTTCTCTGTTCATCCCGAACGAGACCGAACTCGCGTCTTTCTCCGGTATGCCTGTGACTGACAAGGAGTCCGCCGCAGCAGCCGCCAAGGTACTTTTCGGCAAGGGCGTGGGGAATATGATTGTGACGATGGGCAGCAAGGGCTCTCTGATCCTCGACGGAGGAGAACCGCAGTTCGTCCAGGCCCGCAAGGTCAAAGCCGTTGACACTACCGGAGCCGGTGACACCTACTGTGGTTCCATCTGCGTGGCATTGTCGGAAGGCAAGTCGCTCAGGGACGCAGCCGAGTTCGCCACTGCCGTTTCTGCGCTTGCGGTGACCAAGATGGGGGCTCAGACCGCCATCCCTTCAAGGGCTGAGGCTGATGCCTTCATGGCGCAGTAATATATTCGGATATGGTATTCATTAAATAATCAATTATGGTCATTGTTAACAGTTATGGTCTGGCAGTCTTTTTCTGCTTCATCATCATGCTTTGCTGGGGCTCTTGGGGCAACACGCAGAAATTAGCGGCGAAGAGCTGGAGATACGAACTCTTCTACTGGGATTATTTGATCGGAATGGTCATTCTTTCTCTGATTCTCGCATTCACTCTTGGTTCATTCGGCCCTGTAGGCCGTCCTTTCCTTCAGGATCTCGCTCAGGCAAGCGGAGCTTCCATTCTGAGCATCGTTATCGGTGGCGTGATCTTCAACCTTTCCAACATCTGTCTCAGTGCCTCCACCTCGATTGCCGGTATGTCTGTGGCTTTCCCTGTAGGTTGCGGTCTCGCTCTCGTTCTTGGTGTCATCAACAACCTTAGGGTTGAGGCCTCTCAGGGTGCTCTCAAAAGCAATCTGCCTCTTCTTGCCCTTGGTGTAGCTCTCGTTGTCGTTGCCGTTATCATCAATGGTGTGGCTTCCGGCAAGAAAGCCGGGAATGCCGAGATCAGCAAGGCGGATCAGCGTAAGGGTATTATTCTGGCTGTCATTTCGGGATTCGTGATGTCGTTCTTCTCTTCATTTGTGATGAGAGCTATGGACCTCACTAATTTCGCCGATATGAAGGCAGGCATGGTCGGCCCTTACACCGCAATGGTTGTCTTTGCTCTCGCTGTCCTCGCCAGCCACTTTATCTTTGGCCCTATCTTCATGAGATGGCCGTTCCAGGGCGAACCTGTGAAGATGAGTGAATATTTCAAGGGCAATGCCAAGACCCATCTTGTAGGTATGCTCGGTGGATGCATCTGGTGCATCGGTACAGCCCTCAGCTATATTGCTGCCGGTAAGGCTGGCGCATCAGTTTCCTATGCCCTTGGTCAGGGAGCGCCTATGGTTGCAGCTATCTGGGGAGTTTTCGTATGGAAAGAATTCAAAGGATCAAGCAAGAAGGTTTACACTCTTCTTGGTCTTATGTTCTGCTTCTTCCTTGTAGGACTTGGCCTGATTGTGGCCGCCGGTGCATAGCATCATTAAGCAATAGTTAAAAAAATCGGTCTCTGGGGCTTCCGGAGGCCGATTTTTTTAAATTTTCCCTCTTTATGGATTATCAAGAATTTACATCGGTTTACGGCGGCTTTCAACAGGTGATTGTTGAAAACTATTGCTGAAAAAATACCGAAAAAAGTTTGGAGGGAAAGAAAAAAGTACTACCTTTGCACCCGCTTTCAGGAACGGAACGCAAGTTCAACCTCCTGAAAACACGAAAGCAAGATCATTGAAAAGGTTGAAGGAAGTACAACAAGTACCGAGAACGA
>CAZXVE010000015.1:0-16151 GCA_964644125.1 uncultured Muribaculaceae bacterium | reverse complement strand
CTATTCCTTTAAGAAATCAACGCTCTTCATTTTCGTTCTCGGTACTTGTTGTACTAATCTTTCAATATTGTCAATGAACTTACCGTTCTTTCCGAAACGGGCTGCAAAGATAGCGACTTTTTCTTTCCCTGCAAACTTTTTTTAGTTTTTTTTCATTTTACCTCATGAAAAAATTATCGGGCCGGGGTGATTCTAATACCAGACCGCCGGTTCAGCCCCCATCTTGAAGACGAGATCACCGCCTTTGACGATGTCAGAATATTCAATGAAAGGGCTTGCAAGCGGCTTGCCGTTCAGGGTGACGCTTCTGATGTAGCGGTTGGTGCCGCTCAACCCCTCGGCCTTGATCCTGAATGTGCCGCCGGAAACTTTCATTGTCATCTCCTCAAACGCAGGAGCTCCGAACCAGTAGCGCGTGGATGCCGGTTCCGCCTCATAGAATCCCATGGAAGACAGAACATACCAGGCTGACATCTGCCCGGCATCTTCGTTGCCGCAAAGACCGTCGTCAGCATTCCTGTAGAATTCCGAGTAGATCCGGCGTGCCAGATCCGCCGTCTTGTACGGTTCGCCGGCCATGGTGTAGAAGTAAATGACATGGTGGCTCGGCTCGTTGCCGTGAGCGTACTGGCCGATGAGACCGGAGATGTCCGGGGAAGCGTCCTTGCCTTCAATTCTGGAATCGGCGCTGAAAAGGGAATCAAGCCTCTCAATGAACTTCTCGCGGGAGCCGTAGAATCCGACAAGGCCGGAATAGTCGTGAGGCGCAAGCCAGGAGTACTGCCAGGCATTGCCCTCGCAATAATCGTTGTTGCGGTGTTCTGACGAATATGGGTTGAAAGGGGTCCGCCAGCTTCCGTCCGCCATCCGGCCCCGCGCGAACAATGTCACCGAATCCATATAATTAAGGTAAGATCGGCTTCGGGCACGGAAATATTCCGCATCTTCAGGCTTTCCGAGGCAGTCGGCGGCTGCAGCCACGGCGGCATCGGCGATGGCGTACTCCATGTCGAAGGCTATCGACTCAAGCATCGAGTCGGAAGGAATATAGCCGTACCGGCTGCGTGAGCCAAGGCCGCGGATCGAGTCCGTCATCGTTGTCTTTAGAGCCTCCCACGCCAGATCCCTGTCAAAACCGTCGAAGCCTTTCACGACAGCGTCCGCCACGGCGATGACTCCTGGATTGCCGACCATGCAGTCGGTTTCGTTGCCGGCCAGATGCCAGACCGGAAGGCGGCCCTGATTCCGGTAGATGCCGAGCATGGAGGCGACCATGTCGTTCTCACGTTCAGGATGCAGGATTGTCATCAGCGGCATCTGGGCACGGTAAGTGTCCCAAAGGGAGAAGGTGGTATATTCAGTCCTCGGAGCATCCGTGTCACTGAAGACGGAAGGCATGATCATCGTGTGGTAAAGTGCGGTGTAGAATATGGTTCTGGCATCAGAATCGGAAGTTGTGACCTTGACTTTGGAAAGTTCCCGGTTCCAGGCCTTGCGGGCCGCCTCGACAGTGCCGTCAAAGTCCCAGCCAGGGAGCTCTGCGGACATGTTCAGCGCTGCCTTTTCTTCGCTGGCCGGGGAGACCGCGACCTTCACCATCACCTGCTCACCTTCCGAGGTGCGGAAACCGGCGCGGAAGTAATTCACTGAATATTCCCTCCCGTCAACTGAATATTCCTTCACCGCCACTTTTCGGGCGGAATCGAACGGTCTGGAGAACTTGGCCTGGAAGTAGATCTTCTGGTCTCTTGCCCAGCCGGTGGAGAATCTGTACCCTTCTATGGTGCAGCTGTCCACAACGGTGATCTTCGTGTCGTAAGCCCTGTCCCAGCAGCCTCCGTTCTCAAGGTCAAAGACCACGGCCGAACTGTCGGAAGCCGGAAATGTGTAGCGGCTGAAGCCCACCCTCGTGGTAGCGGTCATCTCGGCTGTGATTCCGTAGCGGGTCAGCGGAACGCTGTAGTAGCCTGGCCGGGCAATCTCTTTTGACCTGTCTGCGTAGGACCACATTCCGGAAGCCTGAGCCGCAGCGATCGCTTCGGGCGAGCCGTCAGCAGGTTCGGTTCCTCTTGAATATTCAACGGTGCCCACCACCGGCATGACCGTGATGTCAAAGAGGTCGCCGATTCCGGTCCCGCTCAGGTGAGTGTGCGAGAACCCGATGACAGTGGAGTCAGATGAATGGTATCCCGAGCACCAGTCCCATTCCTGCGGGATGCTGGTAGGCCCGAGCTGAACAGCGCCGAAAGGTACGCTCGCACCGACAAACACGTGACCGTGCCCGCCGGATCCTATCCTCACATTGACATAACCCGTGTAATCTTCCAATTCAGCTTCAACCGGAGAGCACGCCGCCAGAACTCCTGCGACAGCCATGGCTGCCATCATTATCGCTTTCATCTGTAATGTTTTGATGTTATCGTCCCGCTAATATACCGATTCTTTTCCTCCGCAGCAAGCAAAGGGAAACTTATTACCGGAACTACAACCATATTCTGAGATTTTGACTATCTTTGTTCAGATTAAGGAATTTGGACGATTATGGGCTTTTTTACTTTCCCTGGGGAACAGGAGCACAGAAGATTCAACTACAAGCCGATCTACTACGACAAGGACGAAGAGGAGCGCCGTCAGAAGTTCGGGAAGGTTGACGGAACTTTCGACAAGGAGAAGGAAAGCGGCGAGTACAAGCCGGGGTCCTACATCCGCGGTTCATTGCGGGAAGGCAATTACGAAAGGACTCACACCGTG
The DNA here is from genome assembly GCA_964644125.1 of uncultured Muribaculaceae bacterium. Lineage (GTDB taxonomy): Bacteria > Bacteroidota > Bacteroidia > Bacteroidales > UBA932 > Cryptobacteroides. The sequence continues at coordinate 13,400 of CAZXVE010000015.1, read as the reverse complement.
ACCACCAAAGCGCAGAAGATCATCGGGATAGTAGGGCTTATCCTTCTGGCGGTGATTCTGATCTATTTCACGAAATTCTACTCGCTGCTCTAGAATGGAACTCAGGATACTGCCTGGAAACATAGCGAACATGATCGCCGCCGGAGAGGTCGTACAAAGGCCGGCTTCAGTGGTGAAAGAGCTTGTGGAGAATGCCGTGGATGCCGGAGCGGATCAGATTTCGGTCATGGTCAAGGATTCGGGACGGACTCTGATCCAGGTCATCGACAACGGCAAGGGGATGACTCCGGACGAGGCCGTCCTCTGCTTTGAAAGGCATGCCACATCAAAAATCGCAACCGCAGAGGATCTGGAAGACATCTCGACATTCGGGTTCAGAGGGGAGGCGCTGGCCTCCATCGCCGCTGTGGCGGAAGTGACGCTGAAGACCCGCACAGCCGATGAGGAGGTCGGGTGCCAGGTCGAGTTCGCAGCATCCGTCCACAATTCCACCACCGAGACGGCAGCGCCGAGAGGAACCAACATAGCCGTACGGAATCTCTTCTACAACGTGCCGGCCAGAAGGAAGTTCCTGAAATCGGACAACGTGGAGTTCAAGCATATTGTCGAAGAATTCACGAAGGTGGCGCTGACAAGGCCGGAGATCGGGTTCACTCTCAACCACAACGGCAAGGACATTTTCGTGCTCAAACCGGCGAAATCCCTGAAATTCAGAATCATGGATCTTCTCGGGGCATCCGTTGTCGGGGATGTTGTCGATGTCTGCGCGGACACCTCGGTGGTCAGTCTGAGGGGATTCGCAGGCAGGCCGGACACGGCGAAGAAAACTTTGGGGAACCAGTTCTTTTTTGTCAACGGAAGGTATTTCAGGAGTCCGTACATGCACAAGGCCGTGATGAAGGCCTATGAGGGGATGGTTCCGGACGGAGTTACCCCTTCCTATTTCCTCTACCTGAATGTGGATCCGCACAGCGTGGACGTGAACATCAGTCCGACCAAATCGGAAGTCAAGTTCGAAGATGACTCATTCATATTCCAGGTCATTTATGCTTCAGTGAAAGAGACTTTGGGGAAAAATTCCTTCGCGGGCGGAATCGACTTCAGCAATCCGGAAGCCAACGACATGCCGGTGCTCGGGGCTCATTTCACCGAATACCAGCCGGAATCCATCCCGCAGCCCGCGGTGGACAACGACTACAATCCTTTTGAGCCTACAGAGATAGCCGGAACCCGGACAGGAGCGGCTGCATTTGAAGGAAACGAAGAATATGTCCCTGCAGGCGGATTTGCTCCGACCGGTTCGGGGGCCGGGCGAGAAGGTTCAGGAAGCGGAAGATCCGGGGCCTTTGTGGACCGTCGGGATGACTATGGCAAACTTTTCGAAGAGAAGACGCTGCCGGTCACGCAGACCATAATTCTCGGCGGGAAATTCATCATCGCTCCGTCAAAGGACGGGCTGATGATCGTCAACGTCAGGAGAGCCCGGGAAAGAATACTCTACGACAGAGCGCTGGCAGCTCTCACGAAGAGCGGGCATGTCACGCAGGCAAGCATGTTCCCTGTCAAGGTCGAGGTCGGAGCCGCCAACAGAATTCTGTTCGACGACAAGGCCGAACTGTTGGCGAAACTCGGATTCGACATCTCTCCGTTCGGGACGGACACGATTGTCGTCAACGGAGTTCCGGAAGGATATTCCTGTGAAGCGGGGAAAATCCAGACCATGGTCTCGGACCTGCTGCTGATTCTCTCGGATGACAGCACTTCCCTGCCAGGAGTGATGGAGTCAGCCATGGCGGAGAAAATCGCGCTTCTGGGAGTTTCCAACTGCGATCCGCTGACATCCCCGATGGAAGCGAGGCATCTGCTGGACACCCTTCTCTCCAGCGGCAATCCGGAACTTACCGCCAACGGAAGGAGAATCATGGCAATCATGTCAACCGCACAGGTGGAAAAGTTATTTTGATTTTTTGAATATCACACTATGTCATACTACTACAACGACGGACAACAAACGGGCATCGGAGGATTCCTCAACAGGTTTCCGCCTGTCACAAGGAACATTCTGCTGATCAACATCGTGATGTTCATCGCCACGATGATCAACCAGAACTTCATGGTCAGCACATTCGCGATGTTCTACCCGGAATCCCCGTTCTTCCGCATCTGGCAACCTGTCACCTACATGTTCATGCACGGAGGCTTCTGGCATCTGTTCTTCAACATGTTCTGTCTCCTTATGTTCGGAGCGGCCCTGGAACGGACGATAGGATCCCGAAAGTATCTCATCTTCTATTTCGTGGCCGGACTGGGAGCGGCCCTGACCAATGCCGCCGTGGGGTATTTCCAGATGGAAGCCATGGCATCAGCCGATGCGGGAATCCTGACGACAGGGCAGATCAATCTTCTGCGCACGCCGACACTCGGAGCCTCCGGTGCAATCTACGGAATCCAGATAGGTTACGCCATGCTCTACCCGAATGACGTCTGGACTCTGCTCTTCCCTCCGATCTCACTGAAGGCAAAATGGTTTGTCCTGATCTTCTTTGTCATTGAGCTTTTCACCGGCGTGACCGGAACCATGGACGGTGTGGCGCATTTCGCCCACCTCGGAGGAATGGTGTTCGGATTCCTGCTGCTTCTCTACTGGAAGAAATCCGGCAAGCTCTGGGAAAGGTAAGGCCTGACAGATGATGCGCAGGGACTATCACAAGACTTCCTTCAAGGACATTCTGGCAAGGATGCTGATGCTGCTGTCGGCTTTTCTGCTGCTGCTCTCCTACGCCTCCATGGTGGTGAACCCTGCCAAGGCATGGTACATGACAGTGCTCGGACTGCTGTTCGTTCCGATAGCGATTCTCAATCTGGCTTTTCTCATCCTGGCCGCACGCAAAGGATCGAGCTCGTTCCTGATCCCCCTTCTGGCCTTGCTTCCTTCGCTGGTTTTCTTCGGAAGGTACTACCAGTTTTCATCCGGAGCCGAGCAGCGCGGCGACAACTCCATCAAAATCCTGACCTACAACGTAGGACACTTTGCGCTTGGGAACAGAGCGGCGTTCAGCGGAGAGGAAGGGAAGGTGGCCTGCGCAGATTCAGTCGTCAAGTTCATTCTTGACAGCGATGCCGACGTCGTCTGCCTCCAGGAAGTCAGTCTGCCCGGAGAATGTGAAGTCACTAAGTTTTTCGAGAAACGTCTTCCTGGCTACAATGCCGGCTACTTCATGTTCCTGACGGACAACGGAAGCTACGGCAACGTGACCCTGAGCAGATTCCCTATCACGGACAAAGGGAAGCTGACATTCGACAAGAGTTCCAACATGGCGATATTCACGGACCTGAAGATCGGTGACGGGGCTGTCCTGCGGGTGTACAACTGCCATTTCGAGAGTTACAGCATCTCGCTTTCCAAACTCAAGAAATCCGTGACGGACAAGGATGAGGAAATGATGTGGGAGACCGAGGAGAAGATGAAGAAGTCGATAAGAAGAAGACCGGAGCAGGTGGACAAGGTCATGTCGGACATTGAGGGATGCACGCTTGAGACCATCGTGACCGGAGATTTCAACGACAATCCCATGTCGTACACCTACAATCGTCTGAAGAAAGGTAGGAATGATTCGTTCGTGGAAGCCGGGAAAGGCTTCGGGGCGACATATTCATTCCTCTGGCCGTTCGTGCGGATCGACTACATCCTTTATCCGTCACATTTCAGCGCCGTGTCCCATTCCGTACCTCACGTGCACTACTCTGACCACTATCCGGTCATTGCCGAGATCTCGCTTACTGGACAGAACTGATGTCTATCAGATTGTTAAGGATGGCATAGACCGTGAGGCCGGCGACCGTCTTGATGCCTGTCTTGCGGGTGATGTTCTTACGATGCGTGATGACAGTGTAGATGGACAGGCTGAACTTGTCGGCAATCTCCTTGTTCAGCATTCCCTGAGCCACGCACACAAGGATTTCCTTTTCCCTGGCTGACAGTTCATCGCTCTCCGAGACAGCTTCAGGCTGTTTGGACTCCAACGCAGCGTGAATCTTTTTCAGGATTGAGCCCGCGTCATCGTACAGAGAGACGGACCCGTCGTACTGCTTCAGGATGTCCTCGGTCACGGCCGGGCCCTCAAGCGCAATCACGGAAGCGTCACACAGTTCCGCTATGGCCAGTCTGCCTTCCTTCCGGCTCTGGTAGTCAAAGACCGACGGGTCTATGATGATGACATCCGGAGACAGGTTGCGGAGTTTCGCCTCGCTGGCCCTTGAACAATCCACCAGGTTTTCCTGAACCAGAAATCCTTCATGCTCGGAAAGAATGCTCTCCAGCCCTCTGGCCACAATGTCAGAAGGCATGATCAAGGTCACTGTCTTCCTATTTTCCATCATGCTCAAGTCCACTTACAATCGGTACAAGAATGCTGTTTTCAACATAGGTGTGCCGCCTCAGGTCGTCATGCAGATGATAGATGGACAGCAGCACCATGATTTTCAGTTCATTGGAGCACTCCCCGGGGAGATACTTCATCACGATGTTCTTAAGGTCCTCCAACTTCTCCTGCACGTTCTCGTGATGTTCCTCGAACTGCTCGATCGAGTAGCCCGAAACCTTCACTCCATCCCTTCGCAAAGCCTCGATGTACGGGAAGACGACTTCTTCCTCGTAGGCGAAATGCTTGTCCAGTTCGGCCTTGTAGTCGTTGAAGAATTTGAGGACAACCTTTTTCTGTTTCTCGTCGAACGGAGCCACAAGCTTGTCGAACGACTCCTCAAGCACACGGAGAGCCTGACCCATGTAATAAAGATGGGAACTGTGCAGATAAGCCACAATGTTCCGGATGTCACCGCCTGCCAGCTCCTCCTGTGACGGGATGCGGTCAGGAAACGAGTAGACATTGCAGATCAGGATGAAGGTGTCAGGGTCAATGCCGCATTTGGGGCAGGCCTCAGACACGGGCAGGCCGGCGTACTTCAGGTCCAGTCCCATTCTGGAGATGACCTGGAGCAGGCTGTAGTCAATGTCGATGAGATCGGACACAGACATCTCTGTTGTAAACTTTTCTTTCATATTCATGGAATGCACAGACTTGCGTCTGCATTATCGGGATGTTCAAATTAAATCAGCAAAGCAGTGATGTGGAACCCTATGAAAGCGGCAAGCCATGCCACCGCCATGGTGTAGGCGCAGATTGCTATGGCCCAGCGCCATCTGCCTGTCTCGTTCTTGATTGCCACGAATGTGGCGATGCAAGGGAAATAGAGCAGAATGAATATCATGTAGGCGACAGCGGCAGGCAGGCTCACCGAGCGTGCCAGAGTCGCCTGAAGCTGAGTGTCGGTAGCGAGAGCGTCGGAATCTCCGGATTCGACAACGTCTGAAACTTCAGGCTCGTCCGAAGCGTACATTACACCAAGAGTGCTGACCACCAGTTCTTTGGCGACAACTCCGGTGAGCAGGCCGATGTCCATCTTCCAACTGAAACCGAGCGGATCAAGTGCCGGCGAGACCGCCTTGCCGAGTTGGCCGATGTAGGAATGCTCCTGCTGGTACTCCGTGCCCTTGTCCGAGCGAGGAAAATAGCCCAGGCACCAGATGACGACGGAACCTATCAGGATCGTGGTGGCCATCTTCTCGAGGTACTGCTTGCCCTTTTCCCAGGTGTGCCTCCAGATGGCCTTTCCGGTCGGGATTCTGTACGGAGGCAGTTCCATCACGAACGGAAGGTCATCCTCCTTGATGAAACGGCTCAGCACGACAGCCGACAGAATCGCCAGCAGGACGCCGAGGAAGTATATTCCCAAAAGGGCAAGTGCCGAATGGTGAGGGAAGAAGGCCCCGGCAAGCAGGACGAAGATCGGAAGCCTGCCGGCACAGGACATGAACGGAAGGATCGCTATCGTGATGAGGCGGCTCTTGCGGCTTTCAATCGCCCTCGTGGCGAGAATCGCCGGCACGTTGCAGCCGAATCCCATCACCATCGGGATGAAGGACTTGCCATGGAGGCCGATGCGGTGCATCAGCTTGTCCACGATGAAGGCGGCGCGCGCCATGTAACCGGAGTCCTCCATTATCGACAGGAAGAAATAGAGTATCAAGATGTTAGGCAGGAAGACCAGCACGCTCCCGACTCCTGCGATGACTCCGTCCACCAGCAGGTCCTTGAGCCAGCCGTCCTTCATGAAGCTTGCGACGAAATCGCCGAACTTCGCCACCAGCCAGTCGATCCAGTTCATCGGGTAGTCGCCCAGAGTGAAGGTGGACTGGAAAATCAGGTACAGCAGGAGTATGAATATCGGGAAGGCGGCCCACTTGTTGGTGACCACCGAGTCGATCTTGTCTGTTATGGTCTTTTTCGGCTTCTCCTCCACGTGCTGCACATAAGTCTCGGCGAGAGCGCCGTGGATGAATGAATATTTAGCGTCCACTATCGCGGACTCGGTGCTGACGTGGAGCAGGTTCTCGATCCTCGCGGCCTCCTCCTTTCTGGCGGCCTCGATTTCGGAGGCGTTCGGCAGAGTGGCTATGATGCCCTCGATCTGCTTGTCGTTTTCGAGGAACTTGATCGCGAGGTAACGGGTGGAGTACTTGTCGCGGATGTCCGTGTTCTTCTGGATCAGCAGCTTGACCCGGTCGATGCTCTTCTCGATCTCTGTGCCGTGATTGATGTGGATGTGTCTCGCCAGCCTCTCGTCGTGCTGCTCGTAGATTTTGATCACGGTGTCGAAAAGTTCCGGGATGCCGGTGCCGTCGCGGCTGACGGTCGGGCAGACAGGCACGCCGAGCAGGTAGCCGAGCTGAGTGGTGTCAAGGGTATCCCCTCTGGCCTGGAGCTCATCGTACATATTCAAGGCCATCACTACCCGCAGGTTCATGTCGATGACCTGCGTCGTGAGGTAAAGATTCCTTTCGATGTTGGAAGCGTCCACGACATTCACAACCACATCGGGAACATTGTCAATCAGGTTTTTACGGACATAAAGTTCTTCCGGGCTGTAGGCGGACAGTGAATATGTCCCCGGCAAGTCCACCAGAACGAACTTGTAGCCGCCATATTCAAAACGCCCTTCCTTCGCGTCCACTGTCACTCCGCTGTAGTTGCCGACGTGTTCGTGGCTGCCGGAGGCGATGTTGAAGAGGGAGGTCTTGCCGCAGTTCGGGTTGCCGACCAGGGCTACCCGTATGATGTGATGACGCTCCTTCGCGAGGCGGGACATCTCGAGATTCAGGGTGGCGACCTCGTCGCAATCCTCGTCGTTGATCGAGGCGAAGTCCTGCCTTGAGTCCACGACGGCCTTGGCCTCCTCCTCGCTGATCACGTCGATCAGCGAAGCCTCAGAGCGGCGGAGCGAAACCTTGTAGCCAAGTATTTCATACTCAATAGGATCTTTCAGCGGAGCGTTGAGAACAACCCGTACCCGCTTACCGGCGATGAAGCCCATTTCGATGAGCCTTTTGCGGAAACCTCCATGGCCGTTCACCTTGGCGATGACGCCCACCTCTCCAGTCTTCAGTTCAGACAGTTTCATGCGACAAAAAAAATGAGGGATTACCCCTAGCTACACCATGTTATTGAAAATCACTACAAAATTATTCATTTTACAAGATTTATACAATCACTATCTGTAGGTATGTCCGACGGAGGGTCAAGCGAACCATGATACCAACATCTTGGCATTGATGACTCTTCAAGCTTGGGGCAATGCCGCGCCGGGGCAAGATTGCTGGTACTGACAATTCAATTTTTGACAAAATCCTGATGTTGAACACGAACGGAAATTTCGACCACTTCTGCACGAATTGCAGATTTGAGCCGAATTTGAAAGCAAATCGCCTCCGAATTGAATAATTAGAATATATATGCAGAAATATGATAAATTATCCGCAAACCTGCACTTCCAAGCCTGTGCAAGAAAGAAAAGAAGAATCACTCTAAACAGCCATGTTTCGGGACAGGGGGGGGGTAACTTAATCGTTTTCAATTGGTTAGCTATAAAAAGATGAATGAGGTTTGCCATCACGGCAGACCTCATTCGCAATTCTAACCTAAAACTTAACCTATGAAAAAACTATTCGTTGCAAAGGTATATCTTTTTTATAAAACAAGCAAAGATGAGCACGGAAATATTGTCCCAAAGTTCCGTTTTTCTGATCTAAATTACAGAAACTCTCATTTTTGCCCTTTGGAGTATTGCTATTTTGCTTTTTCTGACGTGTCTTGACTGCCATTTTCAGACGCTCCATCTTTTGGCATGCAACTTTCGTCAAGTTTTACAGTTTTAATGCGTACATCCATCAACGGCTTGTCCCGATTGTCTGTCGCGACAGCCGCAATCCTGTCGATGATGTCAAAGCCGCTGACAGTTTCTCCGAAGACAGTGTAGCCCCCGTCGAGTTGGGCACAGGCGGCAGCATCCTGCACAATGTAGAACTGGGATCCGGACGATTCCTTTTTAGGATTGGCCACATCCCCTCTGCGGGCGGCGGCAAGAGCTCCCTTCTTGTGGGTATATTCAGGTACGAACTCGGCAGGAATTGTGTAACCCGGCCCGCCCTGGCCGTACCTGGCCACTGCTGCAGCTGAAGTGTCCCGCGTGAACGGATCCCCTCCCTGAATCATGAAACCGTTGATGACCCTGTGGAAAAGAAGACTGTCATAATAGCCTTCAAGAGCCAGCTTTTCGAAGTTCTTCCTGTGAAGAGGAGTCTTGCTGTAAAGTTTCACCTTGATCGTACCGAGATTGGTGACGATGTCAAACACCGGTTCTTCCGGCAATGTTGCAATGATGTCCATAGCTGTTTTTTCTTTGGCCGCCTGTTCAACGGCGGCGATTGAATCCAAACGTGCCTGTTCAGCTGCGGCCTCTGCTGCGGCCTTCTTAGCCTTGTTGCCACAGGAAGTCACGGCGACGGTGAACGCAGCCGTGCAGAGCAGGAAAGTCAAAATGTTCTTTTTCATATTCTTTGATGATTAAAACTTGCGGTAATTGTAGCCGAGGATGTCAAAGATCCTGAAAGACTCAGCCTGAAGCGAAGCCTTGTACCTGTCGAAATTCTTGTCTTCCGGCTTGCACCACTGAACCTCGCTGATTGCGGTCATGCGAGGAAGGAGCATGTACTCAAGATGCTCGGGCGTAGCGATGAATTCTGTCCAGAGATTGGCCTGGACGCCGAGGATGTGCTTCTGCTGATCCGCGTCAAGGCCATCCAGCGGCTCGTAGGAATAGACTTTCTCGAGAGGAAGGTCTCCTCCTATGCCCAAAGGCTCCTTGTCCATGTCCTGAGACTGGTAGTAGTCCAGATAGCAGTAATTGTTAGGGGTCATGATGACGTCAAAGCCCATTGCGGAAGCCTTGATGCCTCCGTCCGTACCTCTCCAAGACATCACAGTCGCTCCCTTGGCAAGTTCACCTTCCAGTATTTCATCCCAGCCGATGATCTTGCGGCCATGCTCGTTGAGAAACTTCTGCATGCGGGCAGTCACATAGCTCTGGAGGTACTGCTCCGCCGTGTGCTGAGCATCGGCCTTGATGCCGAGCTCCTTGATTCTCGCCTGGCAGGCAGGGCATTTCTCCCATTCCGTTTTCGGGCACTCATCACCACCGATGTGGATATATTCAGAAGGGAAGATTGCCATCAGCTCCGTAAACACGTCCTCCAGGAAGGTGAACATGGCTTCCTTGCCCGGGCAAAGCACCTGAGCTGAGACGCCCCAGGTCGTCCAGACCTCGTAAGGGCCGCCGGTGCAACCCAGTTCCGGATAGGCGGCGAGAGCCCCCATCATATGCCCCGGAAGGTCTATTTCCGGAATGATGGTGATTCCTTTCGCTGCCGCATAAGCGACAACGTCCTTCAGCTGCTCCTGGGTGTAGTAGCCGCCGTAGCGGACTCCGTCGTTGCTTCCCCAGTCCTTCTTGATGACGGTGCCGTTGCGGAACGCGCCAATCTGCGTAAGACGAGGGTATTTCTTTATTTCAACCCTCCAGCCCTGGTCGTCGGTCAGATGCCAGTGCAGGCGATTGAGCTTGTAGGTTGCCATGATGTCAATGTACTTCTTGACCTCCTCGACAGAGAAGAAATGCCTTGCGCAGTCAAGATGCATGCCTCTGTAGCCGAAACGGGGCTTGTCCTGAATCTTCACACAAGGGAAAAGGAATTTCTGGGACGGATCCGGTTCGTTTGCGAATATGCTGACGCTTGTCAGTTGCTTGAGAGTCTGGACCGCGTAAAGGAAGCCGTTGTAGGACGAAGCCCTGACTATGCAGCTCGGCTTCGCAATGTCGATTGAATATTCCTCATCAGCAAGCGCGGAATCCTTCAGGAAGACGAAACCTTTAGCTTTCGAATAATCTTTGGCAAGTCCGAGAGGCGTTGCAAACGAGCAGAGCCTTCCGCTGATGAAGGAGATCTTGTCCGCCAGTTCCTTGATGACCTTCTGGCTCTTCGCATCAATCGCCTGATCGCAGTTGAAATTGGCCCCTGCTCCCTTGAACTGTCCTTTCGTGATCTCAACGCTCTGAGGATAAGGGATGACATTGATTACCGTTTCACTTTCCTTCGCATGGAGCGAGCACATGGCAAGAGAAAGCGAGAAAAAGATAATGCTGGCAATTTTTCTCATGATTGAATATTTTAATGTTATTGAATATTCTTACGAACGTTAAATATACTAATAATTGTCCTGATGTCAACGAATATGGCTGCCGGAGGCGGCTCCGGGCACTCCGGCAGGCCCGCAGGGCCCGACACCGGTCATGGCCGCAACGATATTCCTTGAAGTCCTTCCGTCCGTGCCATGCGAAGATGAATGGAATTCGCGGACTCCGGACGCCGCCTCGATCCTGGCGATGTTGCACGGCCGCACTCCGGAACCAGCCAGAATGATGATCCGGTGGCCGGCGATTTCAACAAGTTTCTTCAGCATCGGTTCTCCGTCGTTGACATTTGAGGCATGTCCAGCGGTAAGGAGCCTTCCGCACCCGAGGGAGATGATGTCCTCCAGCGCGCTGAACGGTTCGGAACACTCGTCGAAAGCCCGATGGAACGTCAACTCTAGCCCGTTGGCCTCTGCGATGAGCCTGCGGACGGTTTCCGTGTCGATGCTTCCGTCCTTTCTCAAGGCTCCGACGACGACTCCGTTCACACCGAGTTCACGGCACATTCTGACAGATTCAAGCATGGCCTGCACCTCATCCTCCGTGTAGACAAAGTCGCCGCCACGGGCTCTGACAAGCACATTCACGGGAATCTCAACGCTCTGCAGAGTCTCGATGATGTTCTTCCTGCCGGGGGTGACTCCGCCGCACCGGAGGTCTTCGCAGAGTTCGATTCTGCGCGCTCCCCCAGCCTGAGCCTCCTGAGCCTCACAGGCATCCGTACAGCAACATTCCAAAAAACGTCTGACTTCCATACCGCAAATATAAAAAAGATATTGTGACCAAAAGCAAACTGCCGGAACTTTCCTGCTTCCGTTCCATCCAGAGCGGGAGAGCATGGGAATCCGTAGGCTTGGAATCCCTGCCGGCCAGGCGGAAAATGCAGCCCGGATATTTTTTTCGATGTCAAATTTTATTGTAAATTATAATAATAAATGGTTTCAGAAATAACAATTCGTCACAAAAAACAGATATCTCAAATTTTGACATAGGTCATAAAAACGTTAAATACTGCCTTATTCCCAAGCATTTAAAATTTCCTAATAATGTTGGAATTCTCATTTAGATTACATTTTTTCGCCAGCATACTGACTGATGCCCAGTGCGCACCTCCGAGCCTGTAAAGACCTGACATGACAGAATAAACCCCGGAAGTTTATCACTTCCGGGGTTTTTCATATTCGAAACTGTCAGAAAGACAGATTTTCAGTCAAAGGAACTAGTCGCTGAGAGAGAACCTCTTGAAAGCTACTACCTTAGCCTCTGCATCAACAGTCTTGATGTAGTTGGCTACGGAGATCTTCTCATCCGCCTGAACGAAGTCCTGCTCCTCGAGAGTCTGCTCCTTGAAGAACTTCTGGATACGTCCGTTGGCGATGTTCTGAATCATCTGCTCAGGGAGAGAAGCAGCCTTCTCGGCAGAGACGGTCTTGATGATCTCACGGGCCTGCTCAGCCTGCTCAGGAGTAATCCATCCCTTTGCGGTGTTGGACTCGATGTGGTCCTCGCTGTCAACGTGGGCAGGATTGATGCCTACCTTCTTGAGAGCGGCCTCGACAGCCTTCTGAACCATCTCGTCCTTTGTCTTCTGGACGGCGAGCTCACGCTCCTTCTCGACAACCTCAGCAGGGCAGTCTGCAGGAGAAACGGAAACAGGGTTCATGGCGGTTACCTGCTGGGCAACGGCCTTGCCGAGCTCTGCAGGAACGGCCTTGTTGAAAGCGACGATGGCACCGAGCTTACCGTTGAAGTGAACATAGTCACCGATGAACGGAGCCTCAAGAGCAGCATAGTAAGCAAGAACATGCTTTTCACCGGTCTTGCCTGTCTGGGCGGAGATCTCCTCCTCGACAGTGTGGCCGTTTGAGCACTTGCTTGCCTTCAGTCCTTCGATGTCAGCCGGGAATGAAGCGATGGCAGCATCTGCGATTTCAGCGGCGAGAGCCTTGAAATCAGGAGTTGCGGAGACGAAGTCAGTCTCGCAGCCAAGGCATACGATAACACCTTTGCCACCCTCAATGCGGACGAGAACCGCACCCTCGGATGTCTCGCGGTCAGCGCGCTTGGCAGCGACGAGCTTGCCTTTCTCACGGATGATGTTCACCGCCTTCTCGAAATCGCCGTCAGCCTCGGTAAGAGCCTTCTTGCAATCCATCATTCCGGCGGATGTCATCTTGCGTAATTTCATTACGTCTTGTGCTGTAATTGCCATAACTCGTTCTCCTTTGATTATTCAGCCTTTGTTTCTTCAGCCTTTGGAGCCTCCTCTGCAGGAGCGGCCTCAGCCTCTACATCGACTGGTTTGGCGTTCTTGCGGGCACGAAGCTTCTTGCCTGTAGGATTGGCGAGAGCATCTCCCTCGGCAGCCTCTTCGCTGGCCTCTTTCTCTTTTTCGAGCTTTCTCTCGTTGAGACCTTCCTGAATGGCGTCGCAAAGGACGTTGAGGATGGCCTCGATCGACTTGGTAGCGTCGTCGTTAGCCGGTATCACATAATCAATCGGGGTAGGATCGCAACAAGTGTCAACCAATGCGAATACCGGGATGTTGAGGCGGTTTGCCTCCTTGACGGCGTTGGCCTCTTTCTGGATGTCAACCACAAAGAGAGCGGACGGGAGACGGCTCATGTCCTTGATGGAACCGAGGTTCTTCTCAAGTTTTTCTCTCTGACGGTCAATCTGGAGACGCTCTCTCTTGGCGAGCTTCTCGAAAGTACCGTCCTCCTTCATCTTGTCGATGGTGTTCATCTTCTTGATAG
>CAZXVE010000014.1:0-16331 GCA_964644125.1 uncultured Muribaculaceae bacterium | reverse complement strand
ACGAATGGCCGATGGGAAAGGTGATGAACGCCACCCGTCTGGCTCTCGCCGGAGCAGCAAGCGGTCTCGGCATCGCAGACATCATCGTACGCATCGGCAAGGCTGAAACCGCGACCCGCATCGCCTACGCATCCTCCAGACTGGCGTAGGTGTACTGACGCCATCCTTTCAACAAGGCCGCTGATACGGGAAACCCGGTCAGCGGCCTTTGTCTGTCTATTTGTTTATTCCGCCGTGAAGCAGCGGCTTTGTGCAGGAACCGTCAAGCCTGGCTTTGTTCCTTTTCCTGACGTTCGGTGCGTTTGATTGCAGGGACTCTCTCGAGTTCGGCCAGGCTCTGTCCATGCTCTACTGCAAGAGCAGGCTTTTTGTCTGGATCGAAGTGGAAACGCTTGACGTTGTCGGATGTGTTGTAGCCTATGATCTTGACCTTTCCGGTGAAGTTGATCTCATCATCAGGCTCCGGCAGGGACTGTTTTTCGAATTTGAAATCCTTCCCTATGTTGATCAGATTGCCGAGGTCTGCCTTTGCAATCTTCCTCAGGTCGTTGACCTTGAATCCGGTAGCGATCGCGGTGATCTGAATCTTGTCTCCGACTTCAGGTTCAGTCATCCAGACAAGACCGGTCTTGAACTTTTTGACGTTCCCGGTATATTCGGAGATCTTGTGGTTGATTTCGGAGAGGTCGTCCATGGTGAGGCCTTTCTCGTTCTTGCCGCAGGTGATGTTGATCAGCAGGCTTTTGGCTGTCTTGAGGTCAAAATCGTTCAGAAGAGGTGACCGCAACGCGCCTTGCACCGCATCCTCGATTCTGTTTTCTCCGGTTCCGGTGCCGCAGCCCATCAGTGCCATTCCGCTGTTCCGCATCATGGTCTTGATGTCTTCGAAGTCAACATTGATGTAGCCCGGGCGGCTGATAATCTCGGTGATTCCCTTGACGGCTGTTGACAGGACTTCGTCCGCCTTCGGGAAAGCCTCATGCACCAGATGACTCCCGAAGAAATCATAGAGTTTCTCGTTGTTGATGATCAGAAGGCTGTCCACATTCTTTACAAGCTCGTGGATGCCGTCTATTGCTCGCGACATTGCATTTTCTCCTTCGTTCTCGAAAGGAAGCGTGACCACTCCGACGGTAAGGATTCCTTTGTCCTTTGCCATCTTCGCGATGATCGGTGCGGCACCTGTTCCCGTGCCACCGCCCATGCCGGCCGTGATGAACAGCATCTGGGTGTCTGCTCCGAGAACCACTCTTTCGATCTGGTCATGAGCTTCAAGTGCAGCCTTCCTTCCCTTGGCCGGGTCTGTTCCGGCCCCGAGGGCGTTCTCGCCTATGTGGATCTTTACCGGAACAGGACTCTCGTCAAGTGCCTGCCGGTCAGTGTTGCAGACGATGAAACTGCAGCCTTCCACCCTTTCTCTGAACATGTAGTTCACTGCGTTGCACCCGCCTCCGCCTACGCCGATGACCTTGATCATCGACTGGATTGGTGTCATTGCCGGGCTGATCTCAGCCAGATCTATGTCGAAATTGTCAATGTTGTTGTTTGCCATAGCCTTTTCCGTTAAACCTCTTCATCCTTCATCCCATCGTACAGACCTTCCATCGTTTCTTTGATGTGCTTGGTCCATTTGAAACTGAACAGACCTTTCGATTTTTTCTTTTCGGCCTTTCTGTCCTCAAGTTTCTTCTTCTCGAAGTCCCTGACTTCTTCTTTTGTCGGTTTGTCGAACACTGTCGGACCTTCTTCCTCTTCCTGTGCAGCTGCTACGGATTCCTCAATGGCAGGATGCGCGGAAGGAGCATATGGATCATGTTCAACATCGTCGCTTAATTCATGAACCGGCTCTTCTGCAGGGTGCGGCTCCATCCCGGCGGCCGTCACTTTATTCTCCTGTGCCGGGACTTCGGTCTCATGCTCAAGGAACACAGGCTCATTGCGGACGGATGCTTTTCCCGGTTCCGGACCGGCAGGCCTTATGCTTCTGACCGTCACATCGTTGACGCAGTTCAGGCTTCTGTCGCTCTTGGCCGAAAGAATCATGCCCATAGATGTCGCTGCACTTGCCTCGCTTGCCTCCGGACACCCTTCGCAGGAAAAATATTTCCTCGGACGCCCGATTTTCACTGAATATCCTGACAGCTCCTTTATGTAGTTGGCGCAGTTGACAAGTTCTGCACCGCCTCCGGTCACTACCACGCCTGCCCTGAGGCAGTCTTCGGAGGCAAATCCGCTTTCCTGGATTCTGAACAGCAGAGCTTCGATGATCTCCTTCATCCTTGCGGTGATGATTTCGGAGATGTATTTCACTGAAACCTGTGCCGTGGCATTCCCGTCCTCGTCGATGATCTGAATTGATTTCTCTCCGAGTGCGGACAATTTGTTCGGCATGCATGCACCATAGGCTTTCTTGATGTTCTCGGCAAGCTCGAATGAGAAATTGCATTCAGACTTGATGTCATTCGTCACGCTGTTGCCTCCGAAAGGAATGGCCGAATAGAAACGCAGAATCTTGTCTTTGAAAATCGTGACTGAACTTACTCCCGCTCCTATGTCGATCAGCGCGACGCCGTTTTCCATCTGTTCAGGTTTCAGCACGGCGCGGGCGGTGATTCCGGGGGTGAAATATTTCTTGGCTATCGCTATTCCGAGATCGCTGAAGACGCTGTCGATGTTTGAAGAATATCTCCGGTTGCCGATGAAAACCTTGAAATTGCCTTCAAGCGTCTCGGCTGCCATGCCCACGATGTCGTTTTCGGGTTCGTTGATGCAGTCTTCCGTAGAGAAAGATTGAGCCACGGCACCGTAGATCACTTCTTTTGCGGAATCATCCAAAGGATAGGATTCCAGTGCCATGGATTTGAGAGCCTTGATCTCACGCTCTTGGATCAGATCGTCGGGATCCTGCCTGGTCATGCTGGCCGAAGCGGTCTCCTGGCGGACGTACCATCGTGGCAGGCCCACAATAACTTGCTGGATCTTGATCCGGAGAGCCTGCTGAGCTTCACTTATGGCCTCCCTCAATTCATTCTTGACTTTCCCGGGAATCAGGACATAACTGTAGCGTACGCCTTCGGAATGCGATTCCTTGTAGTAGATCACTTCTACATTCCTGTCCTGGACCTTGGCCACGCAGACGGCCAGTTTTGATGTTCCTAAATCAACGGAAGCTATGTATCTTTCCTCCATGTTTCCTTATTATTTTCTGCAGACGATCTGCCCATTGTACTTAACGTTGACTGTCGAGTAGCACCCGGCTCCCTTTTCCGGAAGGATCGTGGTGTAGTAGCGGCTGATCCGGTCGAACTTTCCGTCGAAGTCCGTCGGCGGACCGAAGATGAACCGTTCCTTCCCTTCACGGGGAATCATGATGAGGTCTCCGTTGCTGCTGACAGTGATTTGAGAGATGTTCTCGGCCCAGATTCCGGATTTCTGGATGTAGTTCACAAGGTCAATCACTTCGGCAAGCCATTCCTTCTCGATGTCTGTCTTTGGCCGGCCTTTGTAGCCTCGTTCCACATTCAGGGGCAAGTCCCCGTCTATGATCGGAACCATTGACGTGTAGTTGTGCTGAAGAGGGAACAGAAAACCTTTTTCATCGGAATAGAAGCCGTTGTTGTCCTTCTGGAACCTTACGGCCGGCTCTCTTTGTCTGACCTTGACATTGAGAAAACCATCCGGTGACGTGTACGCTTCAGTCTTGAGTATTGCACTTTTCCCGTCAAGGATCTTCTCCACTCTTGCCAGGTCCACACTGTCCAGCCTTTGACCGATGTAGGCCCCGTACTCTTCTTTCAGGTAGCCTTCGATGTCTTTGGCAGTCACGAAGTTGAAGTCATCTGTAAACTCCACCTTCACTCCTGCGCACGTAAGCTGCCCTATCCGTTTCGCGTTCAACTCGCGTATTACGAGGAAAACGAGAGCCAGAAGGCAGAACGCCGAGACCACGAGGGTTGTCCTGACACCTTTTTTCATTTTTTCAGCCGCTCTTCAAGAAGGTTGGTTATCGGATCGATGAATCTGTCGATGTTGCCGGCTCCGAAAGTGGCCAGCACGTCAACAGGTTCGTTCTCGAGGTAGCCCATCAGATCCTCTTTTTTCAGAAGCACCTTTTCGGGAGCTGTCACCTTGTTGTAGATCAGTTCCGATGTTACCCCGGGAATCGGCTCTTCTCTTGCCGGGTAGATGTCCAGAAGAATCAGCTTGTCCACTTTGCTGAGCGCTTCCGCGAACTCGTCGGCGAAGTCCCTTGTCCTGGTGAAAAGATGAGGCTGGAATATCGCCGTAAGTTTCCTGCCCGGGAATATTCCTCTCATCGAAGATATCGCTGACGCGAGCTCCTTTGGATGATGGGCATAGTCATCTATGTAGGACAGGCGGGCGGTGTTGAGATGCACGTCCAGTCTGCGCCTGACTCCGGAATATGTCCCGATGGCCTCCTTGACTGCATCGGGGGAGACTCCGTGGCTGAGGCAGACTGCAGCTGCGGCGACGCTGTTCTCCACGTTTACCCATCCGGGTATTCCGACCCTGATGCTCTCGATCACTCCTCCAGGGTAAGCAAGGTCGAAGATATAGTGCCCTGTTTCGTCCGGTTCCGGGTTGACGGCATAAAAGTCGGCAGAAGGATCATTGTAGCTGTAATGCAGGATTTTGGCCTTGGTGTCTTCAGGTGTGATGTCAAGCCCGAGTTTTACGATAAGCTTGCGGCTGACCTGCGAGGCAAATGCCTTGAACGCTTTTCTGTACTCTTCCAGCGTGCCGTAGATGTCCAGATGGTCAGCGTCCATCGATGTGATCGCGGCGATTGCCGGGTGCAGCTGGAGAAAGGACCGGTCGAATTCGTCAGCCTCAGCCACGACAGTCGGCGTGTGGCTTGTCAGCAGGTTGGTTCCGTAGTTTTTGGAGATTCCTCCGAGAAAAGCGGAGCAGCCTTTGCCGCTTTCGGTCAGTATGTGCGCCACAAGGGTGCTCGTGGTTGTCTTTCCGTGGGTCCCTGCCACCGCGAGACATGTCTGTCCTTCAGCCAGTTCGCCGAGCATCCGGGACCTTTTGACGAGTGTGTAGCCATGCTCCCTTACATAGACGAGTTCCTGAAGGTCCGCCGGGATGGCCGGGGTGTAGACAACAAGAGTTGATGCCACATCCTTTGGAATATAGTCAGGGTCATCCTTGTAATGGATGTCAATCCCTTCCTTCTCAAGAGCAAGGGTCAAGTCTGAAGGTGTCCTGTCGTAGCCTGCGACCGGGTACCCTTTGAATTTGTAGTATCGTGCGATGGCGCTCATGCCAATGCCGCCGATACCTAAAAAATAAATCTTGGAATATTTAGACATCTCTATCCTTTGATCAGTTTGTAAACTTCCTCAACAATTTTCCCTGCAGCGTCAGGAAGGGCCATTTTCCCGGCATTTTCCTCAAGAGCAGCGATTCTTGCCGGATCCTTGAGCAAATCCAACGCTGTCGGAATCATCTTGTCCATCGCCTCCGCGTCCTTTACGATCAGCGCAGCATTCTTTCTTACAAGTGCCATTGCATTGTGGGTCTGGTGATCCTCGGCGACATTAGGCGACGGAATGAATATCACCGCCTTGTGCGCTGCACAGAGTTCGGACACCGAACTGGCTCCGGAACGGGAGATCACAATGTCGGCGGCCGCATAGGCCAGATCCATCCTTCCTATGAAATCGCTGTGGTGAATATGTTTTGCTGTCTCCGGGTTTACGGCTTTCTGTTCCGCCATGAATTCATCGATTCCGGCTTTGTAGTACTTGCCGCACTGCCAGAGCACATCTGCCCCTTCAATCCCCGGACATCCGTCTGAGATCCATTTCCTCATGCATTGGTTGAATCTGCTGCTGCCGAGACTCCCTCCGACAATGAAGATGTGCTTTCTGGAGGGATCAAGTCCATATTCCTTTACCCCTTCAGCCTTCATTTCGGGTGTCGCTGGAACGATTATGCTTCTGATCGGATTTCCGGTCATGACAATCTTTCCGGCCGGGAAGAATCTTTCCATCCCTTCGTAGGCAACGCAGATTTTCTGCACTCTTCCACCAAGTTTCTTGTTGGTCAGTCCTGCAAAACCGTTCTGTTCCTGAATCAGAGCCGGGATTTTCATTCCGGTGGCGGCCCAGAGCAGGGGAGCGCTGGCATAGCCTCCCACTCCTATGGCAACCTGAGGCTTGAACTCCTTAAGGATCTTCCTGGCCTTGCGAAGGCTGGAAAGCACCTTGAACGGCACGCTGATGTCGTTGATGATGTTCTTCAGGTTGAGCTGTCTCTGCAGACCCACAATCGGCAGACCTACAATCCTGTACCCTGCGGCCGGCACTTTCTCCATCTCCATCTTGCCTTCCGCGCCGACGAACAGGATCTCGGTTTCGGGATTCAGTTCCATGAGCTTGTTCGCAATCGAGACTGCCGGGAAGATGTGGCCTCCTGTGCCTCCTCCGCTTATTATGACTCTCAGTGCTTTCTGTTCCATTGCCTATTCATTGTTATGGTCATTCATCCCATAGTCGGGGATGTCATTCTCATGTACGGTGAGTCCCTCTTCTCCGAGTCCGTTGTCCTGCATGGACAGTCCGCTTTCCATCTGGTCGAGATCATCCATTCTGCTGCTGACCTCATCCCGGATCTCTCTGTTGACCAAAGGTGCGGCATCTGCCGCCTCACGTGCAATTTTCCTCTTGGCCATTTTACTGATTGACAGAATGATCCCGAATGCAAGGCTGAACATCAGGAATGAAGAGTTGCCATGGCTGATCATCGGGAGCGTCTGGCCGGTGAGCGGTCCCATGTCGCAGTTGATGGCTATGTGCATCATCGCCTGTCCTGTGATGAGCAGCACCAGACCGGCCACCGCAGTCTTTGCGAAATGGTTGTCGCAGTTTCTGACGATTATCGACCCTCGTGCCAGAAGGCTGATATAGAGGATGATGACGAATATCCCTCCGAGCAGGCCGTACTCTTCCACGATGAAACTGAACATGTAGTCTTCAAACATTACCGGAACCACGTATCTTTGTGTGCTGCGTCCCGGACCTTTGCCTATCAGCCCGCCTTCGTGTATGGCGATCTTTGCGCTGATGGGCTGTCTGATCTTGTCCACAGCCTTCTGGAATTCGATGCTGTTCCGCGGACTTTCCTGGATGACTCTCAAGTTCCCTTCTATTCCGTCTCCCGTTACGCGTTCCAGTGCTGACTCAAGATGCGGGAACGGTTTGTTGCCGTCATCAAAGCATGCGTTGATCCCGATGCAGCCGAACATAAGACCGGCAATTATGCAGACCGGCAGTATCAGCTCCCGGACACTTATCCCTCCGATCAGAATCGTGGCGAGCATCATCGCCCCTATGAACAGGGTGCTGGACAGACTTCCGACCATGATGCAGAAGCAGACGCTCAAGATAGGAAGATAGATGTAGAATGCCTTCTTTACCAGAGGCTTTCTCCAGAAGGGATGGTCTTTTGCCAGAAGATTTGCAATGGAGAAATTGTCGTTGCGGAATGCGTTCACGGCCCACGCAAGGTACATGATCATCGCCACCTTGACTATCTCGAAGACATGGATCTGGAACCCGAACACCGAGATGGCCCTCCATGCTTCGTTGATTTTCAATACTTTGATCAGCCCCAGATTCATTGACGAGCCTTTGCATGTGAAGGAGGCGAGGGCAAGCATCAGCAGCAGGGCCATCGACACGGCGTAGCCAAACTGCGATGCGATGCGGAAGAAACCTATCTTCGGGATTGCGCAGCACAGAATGATGATAGCCAGCCCGATGGCGGACAGGATCATCTGCTCGCTGACGATGGCCATTCTTGTGGTTTTCTGCTGGATTGCCAGCAGTGATGTGGATGAGAATATGGCCACGATGGAGAACAAGATGAGCAGGATGACGATCATCCACACGACCTTGTCTCCTTCGAGGGAATCGACGAAGTTCCAGAGAGTTTTCTTTTTCTTTACGTTTTCGGCCATATTCATCTCTCTCCTAAAGTCTTCTGACCGCTTCCTTGAATTTTTCGCCGCGGTCCTCGTAGCATGTGAACAGGTCAAAACTTGCACAGCACGGGCTGAGCAGCACCACGTCTCCGGCTTTGGCGAATCCGCTGGCCGCTTTCACGGCTTCATCGGCTGACAAAGTGTCCACCATCTTGTCTTTGCCGACAATCCCTTCGAAGGCTTCGTGGAACTTGTGGTTGTCGATGCCCATGCAGACGATTGCCGTAACCTTTTCCTTGACAAGCGGTTTGAGCACTTCGTAGTCATTCCCCTTGTCGGTGCCTCCGACAATCCAGACCACCGGCTTCTTCTGACATTCGAGGGCATACCATGCAGCATCCACATTGGTTGCCTTCGAGTCGTTTATGTAAAGGACATCCTTTATGCTCAGTACAGGCTCAAGCCTGTGCTCGATCGGCTGGAAAGTGGCGAGCGCCTCGCGTATCGTCTTGTTGTCGATGCCGGATGCCTTTGCTGCCAGTGCTGCGGCCATTGAGTTGTAGATGTTGTGCTTCCCGCCCAGAGCAAGTTCTTTCAGGAATATGTCGCATTCTTCATCATTGTACTTGACGACTATCCTGTCATCCTTGAGGTAGGCACCCTGCTTCACCTCTCCCTTCTGGGTGAACGGCAGGCGTTTGGCCGAGAGGATGATCTTGTTGAGATGGTCAATCGTGATCTCATCGTCGGAATCGAAGATGAAGCAGTCCTCCGGCCTGAGGTTCTGGGTAAGACGGAACTTGGCCTTGATGTAGTTCTCCATCTGGTAGTCATAGCGGTCCAGATGGTCGGGCGTGATGTTCGTGATGATTGCGATGTCAGGGCGGAAATCGTAACAGTTGTCAAGCTGGAAACTGCTGATTTCCAAAACATAGTAGTCGAAATGCTCTGTGGCTACCTGATAGGCGTAGCTCTTGCCGATGTTGCCTCCGAGCCCTACGTTGAGGCCGGCGTTCTGAAGCAGGTAGTAGATCAGCGACGTTGTCGTCGTCTTCCCGTTGCTTCCTGTTATGCAGATCTTCTTTGCCGTGTCATAGCGGCCGGCAAATTCGATCTCTGAGATGATGTGCGTCCCCTGGGCCTCAAGCTTCCTTACAATGGGTGCGGATGACGGGATTCCCGGACTCTTTATCACCTCATCTGCGTTCAGGATGAGGTTTTCAGTGTGGTGGCCTTCTTCGAAACTGATGTCCCATCTGCGGAGTTCGTCCGCGAAACGGTCAGAAATCTTTCCGTAGTCGGAAAGGAAGACATCGAATCCCTTCACCTTTGCGAGAACAGCGGCTCCTACTCCGCTCTCAGCGCCTCCCAAAACTACAATTCTGCTCATATTCATCAATTTATCTAATCTTCAACAATGCCAGAGTCGTGACTGCAAGAATGACTCCTATCAGCCAGAACCTGGTCACGATCTTTGCTTCCGGGATGGCATGCTCCGGCCTGCTGATAAGTGCCGGAATACCTTCCTTCTGGTAATGGTGGTGCAGAGGCGTCATCTTGAATATTCTTCTGCCTTCACCGTATTTCCTCTTTGTGTATTTGAAGTAAGTTCTCTGCATGATGACTGAAAGCGCTTCCACAAGGAATATCCCGCAAAGAATCGGGAGCAGAAGTTCTTTCCTCATCAGTACCGCGCTCACTCCGATGATGCCTCCGATCGTCAGGCTTCCGGTGTCGCCCATGAACACTTGGGCAGGATAGGAATTGTACCAGAGAAATCCCATCAGGGCTCCCACAAAGGCGGACATGAAGATGGCAATCTCGCCGCTTCCGGGGATGTACATGATGTTAAGGTAGTCTGAATTGATGAGGTTGCCTCCCAGCCAGGCAAGAATACCCAGCACCACTCCCACGATTGCGCTTGTCCCTGCCGCCAGACCGTCCATTCCGTCCGTAAGATTGGTTCCGTTGGAGCAAGCCATGATGACCACGACTATCATAAGCACGTAGATCGCCCATTTGCAGTACCATCCCCATTTGCCCTTGAACGGCGAGAAGCATTTGTAGTCGAATTCATGGTCTTTGACGAAAGGTATTGTGGTCTTTGTGCTTTTGACCACATTCTCCATCTTTACGCCGGCATCCTGTGCTATGAGAGTTTCAGAATCAACGTTCAGAGAATTGCTCCCGCCTTGTTCGACTATGTTGGCCTCTCCGGCTTTGACCGGCACTTTCTCCCTTACGACGATGTCGTCGCTGAAGCAGACGGTAAGCCCAATGACCAGACCGAGAAGAAGCTGGCAGATCAGCTTGACTTTCGGGTGAAGACCCTCCTTGTTGTGCTTGAAGACTTTGACGTAGTCATCGGCGAATCCTAACGCACCGCACCAGACTGTGGTCAGGAGAAGAAGTTGCGTGTAGATGTTCCTGAGGTTGCCGAACAACAGGACAGGAACCACTATGCCCAGGATGATGATGACTCCGCCCATTGTCGGAGTCCCTTTCTTCTGCATCTGGCCTTCGAGACCGAGGTCGCGGATGGTCTCTCCGATCTGCTTCATCTGCAGCCACCTTATGATTTTCCGCCCGGCGAAGAACGAAAGCAGCATCGCGGTGATGCTGGTTAGCATGGCTCTGAATGACAGGTAGGTGAAAAGCCCCTGTCCAGGAATGTCATACTGTCTGAGATATTCAAAAAGATGGTAAATCATCGTTTCCCCCTCCTATCTGTTGTCCAAACTGCCGAATATTTCCGAAACGACTTCGCGCTCGTCGAAATGGCGGTGTTCGGTGCCTATTATCTGGTAAGTCTCATGGCCTTTTCCTGCGAGCAGGATGACAGCTCCGTTCTTTGCGAACATGATGGCCGCGCGGATGGCCTCTTTCCTGTCTCCGATGAAGATCGCTTTGTTCAATCCTTTGGTGCTGAATCCTTTCCTGATGTCCTCAAGGATGTCTTCGGTCTTCTCGGTGCGGCTGTTGTCCGAGGTGACGATGATCCTGTCGGAATAGTCCTCGGCCACCTTGGCCATTTCCGGTCTTTTGGTCCTGTCCCTGTCCCCGCCGCATCCGAACAGGCAGACCAGTTCTCTTCCCCCGTCGATCTCCTTGAGGGTCTTGAGCACATTTTCAAGAGCGTCAGGGGTGTGGGCATAGTCGATGATGACCGAAAGATTCCTTGGCCCTCTGATGACTTCAAGGCGTCCCGGTGCGGACTCAAGTTTGCTGATGGCCACCAGGGTTTCCTCCGGATCCGCTCCGACGGCTATCGCGGTGCTGTAGATGGCGAGTAGGTTGTAGGCATTGTGCTGCCCGATGAGGCGTGTCCAGGTCTCTTTTCCGTCGATCTTGAGAAGCATCCCTTCGAACGTCTCTTCCATGATGCGGCAGGTGTGGTCGGCGATACCTCTGCATGAATATCTTACTATCCTGGCTTTTGTGTTCT
This sequence comes from uncultured Muribaculaceae bacterium, assembly GCA_964644125.1. Lineage (GTDB taxonomy): Bacteria > Bacteroidota > Bacteroidia > Bacteroidales > UBA932 > Cryptobacteroides. The sequence continues at coordinate 4,935 of CAZXVE010000014.1, read as the reverse complement.
GCACCATTACTTCACCGTTTTTGTCATCGATGTTGGTGATTGCGGTGGCTGTGGCCGGAAGGTTGTCAAAGAACAGTTTTTTGCAGCGCAGGTACTCGGCGAAGGTCTTGTGGTAGTCGAGATGGTCGTGGGTAAGGTTGGAGAAGATTCCTACCTTGAACTCCAATCCTGCCACCCGTTCCTGTTCTACGCCGATGGAACTGACCTCCATGAAGCAGAATTCGCAGCCCGCATCCACCATTCCGCTCATGAGACGGTTGATTGTGATCGGGTCGGCCGTGGTGTTGGTTGTCTCCAGACGTTTTGTCCCTACATAGTTGGCTATTGTTGAAAGCAGTCCGCAGTTGTAGCCTTGAGACATGAACAGGCGGTAGAGAAGGGTTACAGTGGTGGTCTTTCCATTCGTGCCTGTGATTCCGACAAGAGTCAGTTTCTTTGAAGGATTGTCGAAGAAGTTCGCTGCCATCATCGCCGACGCGTGACGGGAATTCTTCACCTTGACCAGCGTGACCTTTCCGATGGCGCCTCCTTCATATTCGGAAACCGCCTTGCGCAGCGCTTCATCGTCCTCATAGGCTACTGCAGCGGCTCCGGCGGCGATTGCTTTGCCGATGTAGGTGTGCCCGTCGCTGTCATGCCCTTTGACTGCGATGAATATGGCTCCGGAAGTCACCTTCCTTGAGTCAATGCAGATGTCGGTTATGTCGAGGTCCCGGCTTCCCCGAACCTCGATGACTCCGGTGTCCTTTATGATGTTCTCGAGTCTCATTTCAATGTAAGAATTATCGTTGACCCCTTTGCAATCTTCTGCCCTCCCTTGGGATTCTGGGACGAAACATGCCCTGTCCCGGAATACCTGCACCTAAGTCCGCTGTTTTCAATCATGTAGATCGCGTCCTTGAGCCCGAGTCCGGTGACATCCGGCACTGACGGTTCCTTTGTGTCGGGCTGGCTGCCGGGCTCTGCCGCGGCTTTCATCAGCGGCACTTTTGCGGCGGCGGTCAGTTCTTCACCCCACTCGGTCCCCATGGTGTAGATTGCGTCCACAATCTCGCGCATTGCTGCGGCCGGTGCTACTCCTCCGTACAGGCTGCCCCTGATGAGGTCAGATTTCATGCAGATTATTGCACTGTATTTCGGATCATCCGCCGGAAAGAATCCGACGAATGTCGCCAGATTGTGGTAGCTCCCGTCTCTGGTAACGTAAGGAGACACTTTGCCGTACTTGTCGATCTCTTCTTTGGTCAGAACTTGCCTCGAGGTTCCGGTTTTCCCCGCAACGCTCAGTCTGGCTCCCTTGAGTCTTGTGGCGGTCCCTTCGCTTGTAACGGCTTTCATCGCTCTGAGCATCGTGTCGGCCGTCGCTTTTGAGCAGATTGAAGCATTCAGCACGCTCGGACCTTTCCGAGTCTTGATGCTCCCGTGTTTCTCAATGCTTTCCACCAGGTATGGTTTCATCATCCTGCCCTTGTTGGCAATCGCATTGTAGAATGTCAGGATGTGCAGAGGTGTTTCCTGAATCGAATAGCCTATTGCCGTGGAGCCGAGGTCCGTCGCGCTCCATTGCTTCGAGTCCGGTGAAGGAAGGTGCGGCTCCTGAAGTCCGTCAAGGTCGAAGTCGAAAGCCTGACCGAGCTTGTACATGTAAAGCTTGTCGAGGAATCTTTTAGGGTTGTCCGCGTAGTTCTTGACTGCAAGGTAGCGGAACACGTAGTTTGAAGACACCTCAAAACCATGGAGGATGGAGATGTCTCCGTTCCCGTTGACGTGCTCGTCCTTCGGATAGCCTGGAATCACTCCGTTGTTTTTCGGAATCACATCATCCAGTGACTTGACGAAACCGTCTTCGATTGCCGTCATCAGCGTGGTTGCCTTGAATACGGAACCCGGTTCCGCCCCGAAACCCACGGCCATGTTGTAGGTCTCGTTCAGGGAACTGTCATTCGGACTTTTGGACAGGTTCACCATGGAGCGGATAGCCCCGGTTTTCACATCCATCAGTACGGCGCACCCGTCCACGATCTTGGGATTGGCAGCCATCTGTCTTCTCATCGCCTTGTCCACTATGTCCTGAAGAGTGATGTCCAGAGTGGTTCTCACATCAAGCCCGTCTTCCGGTTTGACGTAGGTGCTGTCATAGTTCTGTATTCTGTTTCTGTTGTCAGTCTGTCTTAGCCAGATCTGACCCTCCTTGCCATGCAGGGCATAGTCGTACTTGCCTTCTATGCCTATGTGATTGCGGCTTTGCTCTTTATGGTTCCTGTTGTCCTTGACGTAGCCGATTGTTCGCCTTGCCAGTGTTCCGTAAGGGTACTGTCGCGTGTCGGTCTTCTCCACGATGATTCCGCTCTTGTACTGTCCCTCTTTCATCAGGGGAAGTTTCTGGAGACGCAGCAGAGTGCCTCTGTCTATGTCCGAGAGAATCTTCATGTAACGTTTCCCTTCCTTCCGTCCGTTGGCAATCATCCTGTAGCATTCGTCCGCATTGGCACCGGTCTCCTCGGCAAGCCCGTCGGCAAACATCCGGGCCTTGGACAGCCAGTTTCTCTCAAGGCTGTCAGTTTTCCCTTTCTTGCTCCTGAACTCGTTCTGAAGCACGGTGCAGTCCATGAAGATCTGGTACATCGGGGTGGACAGCGCCAGAAGTTTCCCGTCGTGACCTATGATCGCACCTCGCTCCGGCTCAATTACGCTTTTGACGCTCTGGGGAATGAAGAACCTTTCCACTGTCTTGTCCAGCTTCCAGAAGTGCTGGATGTAGATTATCCGTCCGATGATGGCCCCGCCCAGGATCAGAACGACGGCGTAGAAACAGTACAGAATCAGTCCGATTCTGTCCCGCTCTTTCTGAGTTGTGTTCTGTCTTGATGCAGCCATGTCTGAGTTCTATTTTATTCTGCCGGCCGGTTTTGCAGGCATGTCCAATTCTGAGCCGGATTCCTCCAGCATCCGCTGTACGGTGCTCATTCTTGAAAGTCCCGCGAGTTCAACTGTTTTCTGTGCATGGTAGATTTCCACATCGGAAAGAATCTTCCTGTTGTCCTCGACTTTTGTGAGCGTTTTCTCTATCTTGAGGCTCAGCCAGATGCTTGCCCAAAAGAGGAAGAACGTGTAGATGATGTGGATGAAATAGCGGCTCACATGCAGCCTTAGCAGCAATTCTCCCTGAATCACGGCCAGCGCAGCGTTTTTCAACCAGAGCAGAATGTCTGTGAGTTTCCATTTTCTGAGCTCCGTCATGATTCTTTCCCTCCTTTGTCTCCGGTTTTTTCTGCTATTCTCAATTTCGCGCTTCTTGCTCTGGTGTTGGAAGCGATCTCGCTTTCCTGAGGCAGAATAGGTTTGCGGTTTACGGCATGCAGCGGGGCGTGAACGTTTCCGAATATGTCCTTTTCCTCCTTGCCGTCGGCCCTGCCGGATTTGATGAAGTTCTTGACCATTCTGTCCTCCAGAGAATGGTACGTGATCACCACCAGCCTGCCTCCCGGACGGAGAGCGTCGGCCGCTCCCTCCAGGAACTTCTCCAGAGAACGCATCTCGTGGTTGACCTCGATGCGCAGAGCCTGGTAGACCTTGGCCAGGTACTTGTGCTCTGCGAATTTCGGGAGAACGGACTTGATCGCCTCGTCCAGCTGGGCCGTAGTGCCAATCCGGCTTTTGTCCCTTGCCGAGACTATCAGCTGGGCCACCTTGCGCGCGTTGTCCACCTCGCCGTAGATCCGGAAGATCCGCTCAAGGTCTTCGCTCGCATATTCATTTACCACATCGGCCGCCGTCTTTCCCCCCTCGCGGTTCATCCTCATGTCCAGAGGAGCGTCGTAGCGGAAGGAGAAACCTCTTTCCGCGGTGTCGAACTGGTGGGAGGATACTCCGAGGTCGGCGAGGATGCCGTCCAGTCCGCCGCGGAGTTTTTCCGCAAGAACCGGGTCCGGGGTGTCATGGGCTGTCAGCAGCACGAAGTTGCGGATGAAGCGGAAATCGGCCCTGACCATCGTGAGGCGCGGGTCGTCGATCTTGTTGTCCAATGCGTCGCTGTCACGATCGAAGGCGATGACGTGACCGTCGTCGTTTAAGCGTGAAAGAAGTTCGGCGGTGTGACCACCGCCTCCGAATGTGACGTCGGCGTATGTACCTGATGGATTCGTGATTAGAGCGCTGATGCTTTCGTCAAGCAGCACTGGTGTGTGGTATTCGGACATCCTTGTCGCCTCCTATCTCTCCTGAGACAGCTGTCCGGCGATGTTCAAGAATTCTTCATTTGAGATGCCGCTGGCCTCGAATTTTTCCTTGGCCCAGATCTCGATCTTGTAATCGTTGCCCGAGAAGACTACCTCTTTTGTTACACCAATTGACTCCAAAAGCTTCTTGGGAATGGAGATGCGGCCAAGTTTCGCGTCCGGTTCGACGACGGCGCGGTCGCGCATGTACTCCCTCCAGAAGGCGGCGTGAGCACGATTAAAGAAATTCAATTTTGACTTCACCTCTCCGGACTGGCGTTCCCATTCCTCATAGGTGTACATTTCGAGGCAATCCTCGAAGATATCTTTCTTTATTACAAACCTTTGATCGCCATTCTCCGGCAACAGGGACTTCAGCGGCGAAGGGAAAACCACTCTTCCCTTGTCGTCGATTTTACCTGAATATTCTCCGATGAATGTGACCATAAGTTTTTCATTTCACGCTTGGTTACAAAGTTAGGAATATTTTCCCCATTTTATTCCACATATTTCCAAATTTTTCCACAATTATTTCAACAACCTTGCGTTCCATTATCCGGCCCTGATTGTCAAATCCGGAAATTATCGTTATCTTGGCGGTGCTAGAAAGGTTTTTTATGGTTTCATTTCTGTCCACCCTGCTGATTTCATCCTTGGTCAGCATCTACAATCCAAGGATTCCCGTCGTCCTCGACAGGGACCACAACATCGTCTCCGA
>CAZXVE010000013.1:0-17049 GCA_964644125.1 uncultured Muribaculaceae bacterium | reverse complement strand
CCCTCAACGAAGGTCTCCAGTTCGCCATCCGCGAAGGTGGACGTACCGTAGGTGCCGGCCAGGTTATCAAGATCGAAGAGTAATTCTTCAACATAGAGGACGGAACTCACAGGGTTCCGTCCTTACCATAGGGGAATAGAACAAGGGTAGTTCAGCGGTCTCCAAAACCGTCGATGTGGGTTCGAATCCTGCTTCCCCTGCTAAATATCAAAGGTTACGATTTGGTAATTGTTTAACAGACATCGTATAAGCTTCCAAATTACGAGGTCCATTAAATGCAAAGATGAGAAAGTTCATTAACTATTGCAAAGAGTCCTACGTTGAACTCACCAAAAAGGTCACATGGCCGACTTGGGACAAGCTTCAGAGCTCAGCCCTTCTGGTTATGGTCGCCACAGTGATCCTTGCACTGGTTCTCTTCGTAGTTGACTTCGCTTTCGAGCATCTTATGACAGCGATTTACACATTGTAATTTTTTTGATTACCATGGCTGACATGAAATGGTATGTCCTTCGGACAGCGGGAAGCAAGGAAAAGAAGGCCAAGGATTACCTTGAAAAAGAAATAGAGAGGTTTGGTCTGCAGGATCAGGTCGCGCAGGTGCTTGTTCCGGTTAAGCGTGAGATAGTAACCAAGAATGGCAAGAGAAAGGTGGTTGAAAGGCTGCTTTACCCTGGTTATGTCTTGATTCAGGCACAGCTTAGCGCGGAACTTGAATACATTATCCGCAACGACATTCCTGGAATGTCCGGTTTCCTGACTGAAAAAAGAACATCCGGAGCAATGACCGAGAGGGTTCCTGTGCCGATCAGAGATGATGAAGCACAGTGGATTCTTGGTAATCAGGATCAGAACATTGACAATCCAGTCGAGACAGAAGTCAATTTTGAAATCGGTGAATCTGTGAAGATTACCGATGGTCCTTTCAGCGGATTCAGCGGAACCGTTGACGCTATAGAGGAAGACAGAAGCAAACTCAAAGTGATAGTTGTGATTTTCGGCAGAAAAACTCTGCTGGAACTCAGCTTTACTCAAGTAACAAAAGAATAACAAACAATTATGGCAAAAGAAGTTACCGGATTCATCAAGCTCCAGATCAAAGCAGGAGCAGCCAATCCAGCGCCTCCGGTAGGACCAGCACTCGGTTCCAAAGGCTTGAACATTATGGACTTCTGCAAGCAGTTCAATGCGGCGACACAGCAGAACGCCGGCAAGATCGTGCCTGTAGTCATCACAGTCTTTTCAGACAAGTCCTTCACGTTCGAGGTAAAACAGCCACCAGTAGCCATATCCCTCAAGGAAGCGGCCAAAATTCAGAAAGGTTCAGGAGAACCTAACAGAAGAAAGGTAGCATCCATCACCTGGGATCAGGTTAAGGCTATAGCAGAAGGCAAGATGCCCGACCTCAATGCCTTCACGCTTGCATCAGCAATGAAAATGGTTGCCGGAACAGCAAGAAGCATGGGTATCAAAGTCACCGGGAAATTCCCTGAGAACCTTTAATTTTTCACACGCGAAATGAGTAGAATTACAAAAAATCAGAAAGCGGTCGCAGCAAAGTACGACGCTTCAAAGCAGTACACTCTTGCCCAGGCTTGTGAAATGCTGAAGGACATCACCTTCACCAAGTTCGACGCTTCTGTCGAGTTCTCAGCCAACCTCGGTGTGGATCCACGCAAGGCCAACCAGATGATCCGCGGTGTGGTAAATCTGCCTCACGGAACAGGTAAGGTTGTGAGAGTCCTTGTACTTTGTACTCCTGACAAGGAAAACGAAGCAAAGGAAGCAGGTGCCGATTATGTCGGACTTGATGAGTATGTAGAGAAGATCAAAGCCGGATGGACAGATGTGGATGTCATCATCTGCACACCTTCAGTCATGGCAAAGGTCGGTGTACTCGGACGAATCCTCGGCCCAAGAGGACTTATGCCTAACCCTAAGACAGGCACAGTGACTATGGAAGTAGGCAATGCTGTCAAGGATGTCAAGGGCGGTAAGATAGATTTCAAGGTTGACAAAACCGGAATCATACACGCAGCCATAGGAAAGGCCTCATTCACTCCGGCTCAGATCTGCGAAAACGCGACAGCTCTCCTTAACGAAGTTCTGAAGCTCAAGCCTCAGACTCTCAAGGGAACATATCTCAAGAGCGCAGCCATCTGCACAACAATGAGCCCAGGTATCAAAATAGATGTTAAAGCATTCACAAGCGGTAGCGCTGAGTAAAAAAGGATTTCATTATGAAGAAAGAATTGAAAGACCAGATTATTGAAAGCATCTCAGCTCAACTGAAGCAGTACCCTAACTTTTATGTCGCTGACATTGAGGGTCTGAATGCTGAAAACACAGTCAAGCTCCGCCGCACATGCTTCGAACAGGGCATCAAGCTTACAGTTGTAAAGAACACCCTGTTTGCACACGTGCTGAAAGAACTCGCAAATGAAGAGATGAATCAGCTCCTCCCTGTACTGAAGGGCAACACAGCCATCATGTACACGGAGACTCCTAACGGCCCGGCCAAGCTCATCAAGAAACTTCAGAAGGAGATGGGCAAACCGGCACTGAAAGGTGCATATGTTCAGGAGTGCGCCTTCGTCGGACCGGAAAAACTCGACGAACTCTGCGCAATCAAGTCCAAGGAAGAACTCATCGGAGACATCATCTCCCTTCTCCAGTCACCTATGCGCAACGTTATCTCCGCTCTTCAGAACGGTGGTGGCAGCACAATCGCGGGACTTGTCAAGACACTCTCGGAAAAAGAAGAAAAATAATAACAAACAATTTAATAATTATCAATTATGGCAGATGTAAAAGCACTTGCAGAAGAGTTGGTTAACCTTTCTGTAAAAGACGTTCAGGAACTTGCTAAAGTTCTCAAGGAAGAATATGGTATCGAGCCTGCAGCCGCAGCTGTAGCAGTAGCAGGACCGGCAGCAGCCGCAGAGGCAGCTCCAGCTGAGCAGACTGAGTTCGATGTAATCCTCAAGTCAGCCGGCGCAGCAAAACTTCAGGTAATCAAGGCCGTTAAGGAAGCCCTTGGTCTTGGACTTAAGGAAGCTAAGGACCTTGTAGACGGTGCTCCTAAGACAGTTAAGGAGAAAGCCTCAAAGGCTGAAGCTGAGCAACTGAAAGCTGCCCTCGAAGAGGCAGGAGCCGAAGTTGAGGTTAAATAACCCAGCTTCCCCTGGCGGGAAAATCATCAGGTTTAGAGCCTTAGAAGGCTCTAAACCTTTTTGTCGTATTAAGTTTTTCTCCATTTCCTAAAGGCAGAACATGTCAATAAAGACTAATAACAAGCGAATAATGTTCGCTACATCGAAGATTCTGGAATATCCTGACCTTCTGGAAGTTCAGCTGAAATCATTCAAGGATTTCTTCCAGTTGGAGACAACACCGGAAAACAGGAAGAACGAAGGTCTCTTCCAAGTGTTTCAGGAAATATTCCCGATCGAAGACACGAGGAACAACTACAAGTTGGAATTCATAGACTATTTCATAGATCCACCTCAGTATTCGATTGAAGAGTGTCTTGAGAGAGGGCTGACATACAATGTACCCCTGAAGGCAAAACTCCGCCTTTCGTGCACCGATCCGGAGCACGAGGACTTCGACACGAAAGTCCAGGATGTGTACCTCGGCAACATTCCATACATGACGCCGGCAGGCACATTCATCATAAACGGATCAGAAAGAATAATAGTGTCCCAGCTGCACCGCTCACCTGGTGTGTTCTTTGACCAGAGCATGCATGCTAACGGAACGAAACTGTATTCAGCCAGAATCATCCCGTTCAAGGGTTCCTGGATTGAATTTGCGACAGACATCAACAACGTGATGTACGCCTACATCGACCGCAAGAAGAAATTGCCTGTCACGACTCTTCTGCGCGCCATTGGTTTCAACTCCGACAAGGACATCATAGACATATTCGGACTCGCTGACGAAATTGAAGTCACAAGCGAGAATCTTGAAGAGAACAAGGGCCGCAAACTTGCGGCGAAGGTTCTCAAGACCTGGACAGAGGACTTCGAAGACGAAGACACAGGTGAGGTCATCCCTATCGAAAGAACCATACCTATCGTTGAAAGAGGGGAGATTCTGGACGATGACACGATCGCAAAGATAGCGGACACCGAAGTCAAGTCCATTCTGCTCCAGAAGGACGAAGCGAATTCAAATGAATATGCAATCATATTCAACACACTTCAGAAGGATCCTACCAACACTGAGATTGAAGCTGTAAACTTCATCTACAAACAGCTCCGCAATTCAGAACCGCCTGATGAGGCTACCGCAAGAGATGTCATTGACAAACTCTTCTTCTCCGAGAAGAGGTACGATCTGGGCAACGTCGGAAGGTTCCGCCTGAACAAGAAGCTCGGCCTGACAACCGGAGCCGATGTCAGGGTTCTCACGAACACCGACATCATCGAGATCATCAAATATCTAATCCAGCTCATAAACTCAAAGGCTACCGTCGATGATATCGACCACCTGAGCAACAGACGTGTGCGTACAGTCGGCGAACAGCTCGCCAACCAGTTCAGCGTAGGTCTTTCAAGGATGGCAAGAACAATCCGTGAAAGGATGAACGTACGCGATAGCGAACAGTTCAACCCAATCGACCTGATCAACGCAAAGACCCTTTCATCAGTGATCAACTCTTTCTTCGGAACGAGCCAGCTGTCACAGTTCATGGACCAGACAAACCCTCTGGCCGAGATTACGCACAAGCGTCGTCTCTCAGCCCTTGGTCCAGGAGGTCTTTCGAGAGACAGAGCCGGATTCGAGGTCAGGGACGTTCACTACACACATTACGGAAGACTCTGCCCTATCGAATCTCCGGAAGGACCGAACATCGGACTTATCTCCTCACTGTGCGTGTACGCCAGAATCAACCAGCTCGGCTTCATCGAAACTCCGTACCGCGAAGTACATGAGGGTAAAGTTGACCTGACCGACAAGGGTTGGCACTACATGACAGCAGAGGAAGAAGAGAACAAGCTCGTCTCCCTCGCCAAAGTCAAGATGAATGATGACGGCGAAATTCAGGAAGACAGAATCCAGTGCCGTCTTGAAGCCGACTTCCCGGTTGTGTCAAAGGAGCAGGTGGACTACATGGACGTCGCTCCTAACCAGATGGCTTCAGTAGCCGCATCCCTTATCCCGTTCCTCGAGCATGATGACGCGCACCGTGCATTGATGGGTGCGAACATGATGCGCCAGGCAGTTCCGCTTCTCCGTCCGGAATCACCTATCGTCGGAACCGGACTTGAGGAAAGAGTCTGCCTCGACTCCAGAACCCAGTACGTCGCAGAACGAGAAGGCGAAGTAACCTACGTTGACGCGAAGGAGATCAGGATCAAATACGACAGGACCGACGATGAGAAATTCGTTTCCTTCGCTCCTGAAGAGACCGTCTATACTCTGCCTATTTACAGAAGGACAAACCAGAGCACAACGGTAACCCTGAAGCCTATTGTCCGCAAGGGACAGAAAGTCGTAGGCGGACAGGTCCTCACCGAAGGCTACGCCACGCAGAATGGAGAACTTGCCCTCGGACGTAACCTCAAGGTCGCTTTCATGCCTTGGAAGGGCTACAACTACGAGGATGCAATCGTGCTTTCAGAGGAGATGGTGAAATGGGATATTCTCACATCCGTCCATGTTGACGAGTACCTGACGGAAGTCAGAGACACAAAACGCGGAATGGAGGAACTGACCTCCGACATTCCAAACGTCAGCGAGGATGCCACTAAAGATCTCGACAAGCAGGGTATCATCAGGATCGGTGCGCACATCGAACCGGGAGACATAATGATCGGAAAGATCACACCGAAGGGCGAAAGCGATCCTTCTCCAGAAGAGAAACTGCTGAAGGCAATCTTCGGCGACAAAGCCGGAGATGTCAAGGACGCTTCCCTGAAAGCCAATCCATCATTGAGCGGAACTGTCATAAAGACAGCCCTATATGCAAAAGCCGCAAAAGAAGGGAACAGAAGATCAGCCAAGAGTGACCAGAATGCACGCCTTGGACTGATTCAGGAAGATTTCGACAAGAAAGCCTCCAAACTCTACTCTGATTTCCTCAGGAGACTCACCGTGCTTGCCAAAGGCAAGAAGAGCAACGGCATCTACGACCTCTACGATGTGGAGATCATTGAGAAAGGGAAAGACATCACAGTCGAGAAACTCAAGACCATAGATTTCCAGAACATCAACTCAAGCAACTGGACAACGGATGAGAAGACAAACGCTCTGATCCAGGAACTGATCAACAACTACTGCCTTACCTACAAGGTAGCGGAAGCTGAATGCAAGAGACAGATGGACAAGATCAAAGTCGGTGATGAACTTCCAAACGGAGTCATGCAGCTGGCCAAGGTCTACATCGCCAAGAAGAGAAAGATCACGGTCGGCGACAAGATGGCAGGTCGTCATGGTAACAAGGGTATCGTTGCCAAGATTGTAAGAAAGGAGGATATGCCTTTCCTTGAGGACGGAACCCCTGTGGACATTGTACTGAACCCTCTGGGCGTACCTTCCCGAATGAACCTCGGCCAGATTTACGAAACCGTGCTCGGATGGGCGGGAGCAAAACTCGGCCTCAAGTTCAGCACACCTATCTTCGACGGTGCCACCATAGAAGAAATCTGCGACTACACGGACAAAGCCGGTGTACCGAGATACGGCAAGACACATCTGCGCGACGGCGGAACCGGAGACTGGTTCGACCAGCCTGCAACAGTAGGTGTGATCTACATGATCAAACTGGGACACATGGTTGACGACAAGATGCACGCCCGTTCCATCGGACCATATTCACTCATCACCCAGCAGCCGCTCGGCGGTAAGGCACAGTTCGGAGGCCAGAGGTTCGGAGAAATGGAGGTTTGGGCTCTTGAGGCATTCGGTGCTGCCAATGCACTCCAGGAGATCCTTACCGTCAAGTCAGATGACGTGACAGGCCGTTCAAAGACTTATGAAGCAATCGTCAAGGGAGACCCGATGCCTACCCCAGGCATTCCGGAATCACTTAACGTCCTGCTCCACGAACTCAGAGGACTGGGTCTCAAGGTTACTTTGGATTAATTTTCAAGAATATTGACATTCAAGAATATGCCTACTTTCAATAACAAGGAAAACAAGGTAAAGAGCAACTTCTCGAAGATCAGCATCTCGCTGGCTTCCCCGGAAGACATTTCAGCGAGATCCTGCGGCGAGGTTCTGAAACCGGAAACGGTTAACTACAGAACCTACAAGCCGGAAAGGGACGGACTGTTCTGCGAGAAGATATTCGGTCCTACCAAGGATTACGAGTGCTATTGCGGAAAGTACAAAAGAATCCGTTACCGTGGAATTGTCTGCGACAGATGCGGAGTGGAAGTTACAGAAAAGAAAGTCCGCAGGGAAAGAATGGGACATATCGCCCTTACAGTTCCTGTAGCTCACATCTGGTACTTCAAGTCAGCTCCGAACAAGATTTCCGCGCTTCTCGGCATCCCGGCAAAGAAACTCGAATCCGTCATCTACTACGAGAAGTACATCGTGGTCAACCCTGGTGAAAGCGGTATCGAGAAGAAGGAACTCCTGACTGAGGACGAATATCTTGACGTTCTCGCAAGACTTCCGGAAAACGACAGCCTTCCGTTCGACGACCCGAGAAAATTCGTGGCGAAGATGGGAGCCGAGGGTATCTACGACCTTCTGAAAGAGACGGATGTCGAAGCCTTGTCCAAAGAGCTTCGCGTCAAGATGCTCAACGAGACCTCACAACAGAGGAAAGCAGAAGATCTGAAGAGACTCAGCGTCGTGAAGTGGTTCATGGAATCAAAGAACATCAACCGTCCGGAATGGATGATCATGAAGGTCATCCCTGTCATTCCGCCGGATCTGCGTCCTCTCGTTCCGCTTGATGGCGGAAGGTTCGCCACTACCGACCTGAACGATCTCTACAGAAGGGTCATCATCAGAAACAACCGTCTGAAGAAGCTCATAGAGATCAAGGCTCCAGAAGTCATCCTCAGAAACGAGAAGCGTATGCTTCAGGAGGCCGTCGATTCACTGTTCGACAACTCCAAGAAGTCAAGCGCAGTCAAGAGCGAATCCAACAGAGCGCTCAAATCTCTTTCTGACTCGCTCAAAGGCAAGCAGGGCCGTTTCCGTCAGAACCTCCTCGGTAAACGTGTGGACTACTCCGCCCGTTCCGTCATCGTCGTAGGTCCTGAACTGAACATGCACGAGTGCGGTCTGCCTAAATTCATGGCGGCCGAACTTTACAAACCGTTCATCATCCGCAAACTCATCGAAAGAGGAATCGTCAAGACCGTCAAGTCCGCGAAGAAAATCGTCGACAGAAAGGATCCGGTCATCTGGGACATCCTCGAGAACGTGATGAAGGGACATCCGGTTCTTCTCAACCGTGCCCCTACCCTTCACCGACTCGGTATCCAGGCCTTCCAGCCAAGAATGATCGAAGGAAAAGCCATCCAGCTCCACCCGCTCGCATGTACGGCCTTCAACGCCGACTTCGACGGTGACCAGATGGCCGTCCACCTCCCGCTCGGCAACGCCGCAGTGATGGAGGCCCAGCTCCTGATGCTCGGTTCCCAGAATATTCTCAACCCGGCCAACGGAACCCCTATCACGGTACCGTCCCAGGACATGGTGCTCGGTCTTTATTACATCACCAAGATCAGACCGGGCGCAAAGGGCGAAGGAATGAATTTCTACGGACCTGAAGAGGTCATCGTGGCCTACAACGAGAAGGCGATCGACATGCACGCCGAGATCGGTGTCAGACTCCCTGTCGACAAGACCGACCCATCCAAGGGCACACAGATCACGAAGACCACCGCCGGAAGGATCATCGTCAACCAGTACGTTCCTACCGAGGTGCCTTACGTCAACGAAGTGCTCGGAAAGAAGGCCTTGAGGAAGATCATCACCACCGTCATCAAGTGCACGGGCGTCACAAGGACGGCCCAGTTCCTTGACGACATCAAGAACCTTGGTTACGACCAGGCCTTCCGCGCCGGCATTTCGTTCAACCTTGGCGATGTCATCATCCCTGCGGAGAAAGCCAAACTCATCGAGGAAGGCTACAAGGAGGTCGAGAACATCAAGACCAACTACGCGATGGGCTTCATCACCAACAACGAGCGTTACAACAAGGTCATCGACCTCTGGGGTTCGATCGACACCAAGCTCACGAACATCGTGCAGAACCAGATCTCCGCTGACCAGCAGGGATTCAACCCGGTCTACATGATGCTGGATTCAGGAGCCCGTGGTTCAACCCAGCAGATCAAGCAGCTTTGCGGTATGCGAGGACTTATGGCAAAACCTCAGAAGTCAGGAGCGGCAGGAGCAGAAATCATCGAGAACCCGGTCATCTCCAACCTGAAGGAGGGAATGACGGTGCTCGAGTACTTCATCTCCACCCACGGTGCCCGTAAGGGTCTGGCCGATACCGCCTTGAAAACGGCCGATGCCGGTTATCTGACCCGCCGACTCGTCGATGTCTCCCACGATGTCATCATCACGGAAGAAGACTGCGGCACCCTCAGGGGCCTTATTGCGACCGCAATCAAGAACAAGGACGAAGTTGTAGAGTCACTCGGGGAGAGAATTCTCGGACGTACCTCCGTTCACGACATCTTCAACCCTCTGACCGGAGAGTTGATCATCAAGGCAGGAGAGGAAATCCGCGAGGCCACCGCCAACCTGATTGACCATCTGCCGATCGAACAGGTGGAAATCCGTTCAGTCCTCACCTGCGAATCCAGAAAGGGTGTCTGCGCCAAGTGCTACGGACGAAACCTCGCGACAAGCAGAATGGTGGAGAAGGGTGAAGTTGTCGGTGTCATCGCAGCACAGTCCATCGGTGAGCCTGGTACACAGCTTACCCTGCGAACCTTCCACGTCGGAGGTACTGCATCCAGCACAGCAGCCGATTCTTCAATCGAATCCAAGTACGACGGAAAACTTGTCTTCGAGGAACTCAGGACAATCCAGAAAGTCACGGACGACGGCTCCGTTCAGGAGATTGTAGTCAGCCGAATGACCGAAGTCAGCATAATTGACGAGAACACCGGAATCACATATTCCCACTACGATGTTCCTTATGGCTCAACTCTGTACTTCAAGGACGGAGACGCCATCAAGAAGGGCGACCTTCTCTGCGAATGGGATCCATACAATGCCATCACAATCGTTGAGACGGCCGGTAAGGTTCAGTTCGACAACCTCATCGACGGTGTCAACTTCCGTGAGGAGGCAGCCGATGAGTTTGCAGTCAACAAGGACAAGGTCATCATCGAGTCCAGAGACAAGACCAGGAACCCGTCCATCCTCATTCTTGACGATGAAGGCAACCAGATCAGGCAGTACAACCTTCCTGTCGGTGCGCATGTGATCGCCAACAACGGAGACAAGGTCAATGTCGGAGACGTAATCATCAAGATTCCTCGCGCAATCGGTAAATCAAGCGATATCACCGGAGGTCTTCCAAGAGTGACCGAACTCTTCGAGGCCAGAACCCCTTCATCACCTGCAATTCTTGCAGAGATCAACGGAGAGGTCCTCATGGGCAAGGTCAAGAGAGGTAACCGCGAGATTATCGTCAAGAACAAGTCCGGAATTGAGAAACGCTACCTTGTACCTCTTACAAAACAGATCCTGGTACAGGAGAACGACTACGTCAAGGCTGGAACAAGGCTTTCAGACGGTGGAATTTCTCCAACCGACATTCTCAATATCCTTGGACCTGTCAAGGCTCAGGACTACATTGTCAATGAAGTTCAGGCCGTCTATCGTCTGCAGGGCGTTAAGATCAATGACAAGCATTTCGAGATCATCGTGCGCCAGATGATGCGCAAGGTTCAGATCACAAATCCTGGCGACACAGAGTTCCTGCAGGAGGAACTGGTGGACAAGTGGGACTTCATGGATGCCAACGACAACATATTCGGCAAATATTATGTGCTTGATGCCGGTGACTCCCAGAAGTACATGCAGGGTGACATCGTCGATGCACGCGACATGAGGAATGAAAACTCCTCTCTCGACAGGCAAGGCAGAAAGATGATGGCGGTTCGCGAAGCTAATCCTGCTACTGCGAAACTTGTGCTCCAGGGTATCACCAGAGCTGCCCTCAGAACCAACAGCTTCATCTCTGCGGCTTCCTTCCAGGAGACCACCAAAGTGCTCAGCGAAGCTGCCATCAGGGCACGTGTCGATCATCTTGAGGGTCTTAAGGAAAACGTCATCTGCGGACATCTCATTCCGGCAGGAACAGGCCAGAAAGAGTTCCAGGACATTCTGGTAGGCCGCAAGGACGAGTACGAGCAGGAGATGAACGAACTGTAACAGTTCCCTCATTGAATATGAAAAAGTCGGCTACGGAACAGATCCGCAGCCGATTTTTTATTTCTGCGAAGCTATTCGAATAAGCCTTGCCAACATCCCCGTGCAGACAAGGTCAACTACGACGCAATGAACTTGGCGCGGAGAATCTCCTCCGGCGGCACGATGCAGTCTCCCGGAATGAGAAGGGTGACGGGAGCATTTCGGGGCGGAACCGATGCAGTCACATGCGACAGAAAGCGTGACGGGAGCGAATATGCCCGAATATGATTCAGTCACGCAGGATGGAAAGTGTGTCGGGTGCGGATAAGCCTGAATATGATCCCGTCACTTAAAATTCAATACATACAATGAATATAGGATTATCAATCGTTGTTGATACGAATTCAACACTCAAGTCATCATGCAGGCAATACGTTTCTGACCTGTTGAAGAGCAACTTGAAAGATAAGAATTACCATGTGATCAATAATTTAAGTTTCGCAAGTTTTTAATATTACTTCGAGGCAGTTGTCGGTTTGCCGGCAAGTCTGTCAAACTTTTCTTTTATCGATTCCGCATCGACAAATTATCGGACAACAGGCTTTTCAGTCAATGTACCGCTCTGGTTATATTGCTGGTTATTCGGCAGGCCTTTCCTGTTCACACCTTCACTCATCAAAGCCTTCAATTCCTCCAGATGCGAACGATAAACGCCACGCGGAAGTACATCGTACTTGTTGCACAGGAAGGCTGCCATACCGACCACCTCGCCCATCATTCCTGTAGTGCGCATAACGCGGACCGTACCCAATGCCACGTGAGTCACGCTTATATTACGGCCGGCCATAAACAGGTTGTCCACATTACGCGAATACAAACAACGGTACGGGACGGCATACGGGTAGATCAGAATATGCTTTGTCACAGCCTTGAATTCATTTCCGGGGAAATTCTCACTGTTGACCGGATCAGGACGATGCAGATCAATGCTCCAAGTGGTGGTAAATGAGGCATCCTCGTGGAACACGGCCTTTGTGATATCATCTTCCTTCAGGATATAATCGCCCAGCAGGCGGCGGGACTCACGCTTTCCGGCCAGATAGGCCACCCAGCCCAACTTCCTTTTATCATACTGTCCATTATCCTTCAGGTGATTTTTCAGGTAGCTCCAGTTCGAATAGACGACAAGCATCCCGTAGTCACGGATACGCTCGAAATCTTTTATCTGGTCCAGATTCATACCGGTCTCCCAGGTCCATTCGCCCATCATCACTTTCTCACAATTCGCCTCATTGAATTCCACACCGTAACTGAACTCCGGGAAAGTAGATGATTTCCTGTCTTCGACAGAGTACCACTGAACGGAAGAACCCATCGTCATCTTGTCCGCCTTTTCAGGGGCAATACTTTCCCCGTACTCATCACGGCCTTCCCGGCCCATAAGATAGTCTGCACCGGCAAGATAACCGACAGTGCCGTCTCCAGTGCAGTCGGAGAACAGCGGAGCCTCGAATTTCAGCTCCTCCCCGCTTTCAATATGCTTGACGATCACCGAAGTAATCCTGCTGCCTTCCATCGTCACCCCTATCGCACGGTAATTCAGGAAAAGAGACACGTTTTCTTCACCTGAAAGCCAGTCAAGTTTCTTCTGGTCTTCATAATTGCCGGCAGGCTTGGCGTTTCCGCCTTTTTCAGGGCCGAATTCTTTCTGCAAGCCGCCCAACTCCTTATATGGCCCCACATCTATGCGTCCTCCCAGGTGTACACGTATTTCAGAACTGTTGTTTCCCCCGACTACAGGACGGTCGTTTATCAAAGCTACCTTACATCCCAGGCGGCCGGCGGCCACGGCGGCGCTCATCCCGGCTACGCCCGCTCCGACCACCACCAGATCATATCTGCCGGCGAGCTGCGGTTGATCCGGAAGCCCCAACGCCTTGCGGCGGAACGCGTCCAATGCCGCAATATCCTCCGGAGGGGTCTTGTCAGGCTCGGTAGTGAAATAAACTGCATCGCAACGGCCGTCAAATCCAGTCAGGTCATGCAGACTGATCACCGTCTTGAGGCTTTTCACACGCACTTTACCTACAGGCTGCCATATCCAGCCGGAACCTTCCACGCCCAGCGGAGATTTCATTCTTTTACCGCCGACCGACAAGGTGAACTTTCCGGGACCTTCTCCATCTTTCCACGGAGATGTCCAGTTATAGGTGCGGACATAGACATAATATTCCCCCTTTTCTGGGAAAGAGACTTCAGTGGAGGCGTCCTCTACAGGTACCCCCATTCCGTGTGCCAGAAGATAAGGGGATCCCATCAGATCCATAAACTGCTGGTCAACCTTCCAGCCTCCCTTGCTGCTGAAGCTTTCAGCCTCGACAAAGAGATCGACCGCCCGGCAGGTTCCCAGACTCAGGGAAAGCACCGATGCCAAAATCACGAAAATCTTCTTGACACTCATTATTCTCAAATTAGCCAATTTAAGTTTCGCAAGTAGATAAAAACGAAAAAAGCTAGGATGAAAACCCATGGAATATTTGGTTATTTCATTGATTTTCTGTGATATTGGTATCACCAAACAAAAAATATACTCCTAGCATGAATAAAGATAGACAAATCATTTCGGAGTTGCGCAATTTTTTCACAGAAAGTGGTTGCGGACTCGGTGTACAAAGGATAATGAGCGTTCTTAAGACCATAAACATCAAGATCGACAACGAGGAGTACGACCGTTTCATCGAGTCCTCGGACGAGGAGGCCACACGAACCATAGCGAGGAAAGTAGTGGAATCTCTCTCGAACCTCGACCGTCTCTCGAAGAAGGCCGCCGGATTCGACAAGGAACGCTTCAAGTCGGATGTCATCCAACTCTTTCAGGAACATGGTCTGCTTTGACGCCATGGCCCTAGGCTGCGCCCTGACCTCTGGAGGGCGGATCGTCCGCGTGAACGGTGCGGACAGTGCCGGAGACACGGCATCCTTCAGGGTCCTGCACTGCCTCCGCGACCACCTCGGCAGCATCCGTGCCATAGTCGACGGAGACTCCGGTGAGGTCATCGAAGCTAACGACTACTACCCGTTCGGAAAGAGGATCGCCCTCCCATGTACATGGTTTTGCGATTAGTAAACCCCTCACCTCACAGTCAAAGGGTAGCAATTGCTTTTAGAGCAAATCAAGCAAAAAAGGATTAGAAGCCGAATATCAATGCATCGAACCCCGCGCTAGCAGCTGTCGCGGACGATGAGGGTCGGTGCGATAAGACGCTGGACCGGAGGAAGGTCCGGATTCCTGTTTTCAATTATGTCAACAAGAGCCTGGGAGGCAAGCCGGCCGATTTCCGCAAGAGGCTGCTCAATGCGGGTGATCGCCGGATCAAGGTAATCCAGAAAGCCGTTGTTGTCGAAGGAAATGATACCCACCTGATTCGGAACAGCTATGCCCAGCTCACGGAAAGCACGAATGGCACCAAGAAGAATTGTGGACGAATATGCAAACACGGCATCATACTTCAAACCGTCACTGAATATTCTCATAATCTGATTGTAACCATTTTCAACAGAAAATGCATCACCCACGATGGAATATTCAATGCCCTTGTCGCCGTTGGCAAGGATTGCATCCTGGAACCCCCTGACACGTTCCATAGAAGGTGTCGAATCCTCTACTCCCTGAATTGAAAGTATCTTCCGATACCCTCGGTTAACAAGATATTCAGTAGCCATGTAGCCTCCGGAATAGTTGTCCGTGCAGATGAAAGGCAGTGAAGTTCCATTATGGTAACGGTCTATCAGCACCGTCGGAATGCCGGATGTGATTTCATTAGTCAGCCTGGTAGGGGTTCCTACCGGAACGGCAATGATTCCGTCAACGCTCCTGGACCGGAACATTACCAGAGAATTCTCGAAATCCTTCTGGTTCTCAAGTGAATCCGCCAGCAAAGTGTGATAGCCTGCCCGCTTCATGTTTTCAATCACAGTGCTGGCCAAAGTGGCGAAAAAAGGGTTGTCGATCCCGGGAACCGTCAGACCGATGGTGTAGGTGCGGCTGGTCCTCAAACCCTGAGCAAGAAGATTCGGAGTGTAGTTGACTCTTCTCGCTTCCGCCTGAATTATGTCGATGGCCTTCTGGCTGATTCTTGACCTTTGAGCCTTGCCCGAGAGTACTCTTGAAACGGTCGATATTGAATAGCCGGTCTGATTGGATATTGACTGGATAGTGTTTTTACGCATAATTAAAATGTGTACTGACAAATATAGGCAATTTTCCGCAAGAAAGAGAAACGGAGCGGATTTGCAGAATAATGATAAAAATTCCGTATATTGCACTGACTCAGGAATCATGAATATGCCAGATTCCAGGCAACTACAAGCCACATCATTAAATGAATGCTAAATAATCATGAAGAAAATCGCTTCAGCCCTGATTATTACCGCAATGATCCTTTCAGGTTGCGGCAACAGAACAAAAGAGAACACGCAGAACGGTGACAAGACTAATCTTATTCTTGAAACCGACATCGGCAACGACATCGATGACGCCATGGCAGTGGACATGCTGTACAAATACCTCGATGCCGGGAAAATCAACCTCATGGCGGTGAACATCAACAAGGAAGGAACTGCTTCCGCCGAATATGTCGACATTCTCAACACGTGGTACGGCTATCCGGACATTCCGATCGGAGTGATACGCGGTGGAGCCGACTGCGAGAACGATGCAGTCAATTACGCCAAGGCGGTTGCGAACATGAAGGATTCAACAGGCGAACCGGCTTTTGCCCGCACTCTAAAGAACTATGACACACTTCCTGATGCGCATATTCTCTACAGAAAGTTGCTGGCAAATGCCGAGGACGGGTCGGTTGTCATCGCTTCCGTCGGTTTCTCCACAAATCTTATAAGGCTTCTCAGCACACCGGCAGACGAATATTCAGAACTTGACGGGAAGGAACTTGTGGCCAGAAAAGTCAAACTGCTTGTGACAATGGCCGGCGATTTTGAAGATCCGAACCTTCATGAATATAATGTCGCGAAGGATATCCCCGCTGCGAGAACAATCTTCGAGGAATGGCCGACACCTGTCGTAACGTCACCGTTCGAAGTCGGGATCAAGATTCAGTATCCTGGATCAAGCATTGAGAATGACTTCGGATGGGCAGGTCTTCATCCGGTTGCCGAAGCCTACAAGGTTTACCAGCCCATGCCATACGACCGGCCTACATGGGATCTTACGGCTGTGCTGTACGCAGTGGAAGGAGACGGATGGTTCTCGGTCTCCCCTGCCGGCAAAATCACCGTGACAGATGAAGGCTCCACATTCTTCACGCCGGACGAAAACGGCACCAGAAGATACCTTTCCGTAGATCAGGATCAGGCTGACTCAATCAGGACTCATTTCGTGCAGATGATCACCTCTGCCCCGAAATCCAGAGGGGAATAAATCCACAGGTAAATTTACAGGCAGGATACAATGAAGATAAAGCGGGCCAGGATTTGAACAACAATCCTGGCCCGCTTTGAAATTCAGACTGTTCTGAATCTATCGTTCTCCGGTTTTGTCAAGGAAACACTGGATGGTGTTCTCCATAAGGCAGCAGATTGTCATCGGACCAACTCCGCCTGGAACAGGAGTGATGACAGAGGCTTTCGGCTCGACTGAAGCGAAGTCCACGTCACCGCAGAGAGCACCGTTTTCGTCGC